>CALXUR010000001.1 GCA_944391735.1 uncultured Alphaproteobacteria bacterium
TACACCCGTTCAACTTGCATGTTTTAGGCCTGCCGCCAGCGTTCGTTCTGAGCCAGGATCAAACTCTCATATTTATTCCTAGAGCCGTCCTGTGCATCTCAATTACTTTCTTTAAAAAACTAATTAACAGAAACCCTACAAAACTTACCATATACTCCATTGCTTTCACAATTTCTTTACACTTCCGTCTTATAGTTCCTTATGCACGTCCAGCCCCGTCTTTTTTTTCTACAAAAACAACAGCTGCCCGTACATCCGTTTCCTATTCTTTCCTATTCACTACTCTCTTTTAACAACCCGTCCCCCTCGGAACGTGAAAAACAATATACACTATTCTTTCCTCCTTGTCAATACCTTTTTTATCTTTTTTTCACCTTCCTCCCTCCTTTCTTGCATCCCTCTGTTTTTATTACTCCTTTTTTAGAGGGGTTTAGATAAAAAAACTAAAAATAAACCATTTTTATCGTTTTTTTATAAAATTTCAGCACGTCTCTCCACATAAAAAAATACGAATATATCATCTTCAAGCATCAATTGATGTAGATTATAACTGAGCACAAAAAAAAACGCCAATACACAATGGCGTTTTCATCAAGAATGGCGATCCCGGCACGATTCGAACGTGCGACCTACTGCTTAGAAGGCAGTTGCTCTATCCAGCTGAGCTACGGGACCACAATGAAAGAAATTATACAACCGGAAACATCCCATTGTCAAGATATTTTTATTAAAGTGTCAATTCCCTGCCCTGCCCGCATAATCCGTTCGGCCATTTCAGTCCGCGTATCATCGTCACGATGCATGACTAATCCCGGATAAATTGTCAAAGGCTTTTTGCTGTTCATAATCCCACGAACAATCACGCGCTTACCGGGACACCCCTCTTTCGGCTCTATCGGAAATACCTCCAAAGCACCCAACCGCCCGCTCAAAGTCGATAAAATCTCAGGCAAACATTCTGTTCGATGGATCAGTGTAAAACTTCCTTTGGCTCGCAAATGACGCAGACAAAAGCCAATCCATTCTTTCAGGGGCACCCGCTGTTTATAAGCCATGGCTGTTTGGGGATGAGCCCGCTCGCCCTGTTCGGTATAAAAAGGCGGATTTGTCACGACATGATGGAACTGCATGCCGTGAATCGGTGAGGGACGAACGGATATATCCGCTTCAATAAGTGTCAAATCACACCGATTGACAAACGCATTCTCTTTTGCCAAAAGAGCCAAATCCGGCTGGCATTCGATTCCCGTAAAACGCAATCCCGGTATCCGGGCACTGATACACATCGGAATAATCCCCGTTCCCGTTCCGACATCCAGAACGGTTTCCCCGCGCTTTGCTTTCACGGCGGCGGCAACCAAAACCGCGTCGGAAGTTGCACGATACCCTTTCCGAGGTTGCTTTAAGCGGACAAGCCCCCCTAAAAAATCATCTGTAGTCACATCAATCATAATAATATTATACATTGCCTTGCTCGAATAAGGCAAGAAAAAAAGTGCCTTGCCGAACCGCAAGGCATTTCAGTATCATTAATCAAAAACTAAACCGAGCACCGATTATAGCATCTACATTAGACAGACCGGAACCGGCGTCCGCATCAACAGACAGGTACCGATAACGTGCCATTCCTTCCAAAGCGATATGATCCGTCATTTGATAAGAAACACCACCCATCACAGAAACGATAAATCCCGTGTCAGAGAACTCCTCCTCATCCGAACCCCAAGACGTGCTTACAGAGGCTTTATCGGTTATTTTCCATTTTGCCACCCCAAGTCCGGCACCGATAAATGGTGTCCATTTAGATCTTAAATTAAAATCATAATATCCGTTTAATGCCAAATCATACTGACTATAATTCATTTCATATTTAGCACTTGCCGAACCTGAGCTCACAGTCTTATTAAACAGCTCTCCCTCTAAACGATAATTGAACTCCAATTCTGCCCGAAAATTATTAAATTTCAGGCCGCCGGCAACTCCAAAAACAGGAACATACGGCGTATCAAGCTCACTAATCCAACCAAATGTTCCACCAAATCCGACGCGAGGCGTTACATAAAAAGACAAGGCATTTTGTTTTTGTTGTTTCTGCCGGGTTTGCGCGGTTCTGACACCATAAGATCCGCGATTGTAACGGGTACCTTGAGAAGCCGGACGGGAATAGGTGCCGCGATTATATTCCGAATTACCGCCATACCCGCCGTTTTGATAGGAGCGGCCATAATACCCACCGGTGTTTCCGGGGTATCCATACGGTTGCGAACCATAATATTGAGCCTCGGCCGAGAAAGCGAACAAACAAACCACAGCCGCCGTTGTAAGAAAAGTTTTTGTCATTAATATTCTCCTTTTTAATAAAAATAAAACCACCTGAAAGCCAGGTGGCCGGAGAGTTCGTAAATCAAATATGCTGTAATGATTCCTATAGTCTTTAAGGTTGCACCCGAAGATGCACCCCCTGAACATACACTATAGGCTCCCCGACCCAACGGCCTGGGATACCTTAATGATGGGTATCTTTTCATTAAAAGAAAACACATCATTTCGGACAGGGTGTTCAACTGCCCCAGCATATTGAGCTTACGAAAGCTCTCTTGCACCCTTTCAGGCACTCAGAAACCAAACCAAGGGCCCGGCTTCGTAATTACTATATTATGCTTTTCAAGAAAAAGCAACCTCTTTTTATGAGAGGTTCTGGAAAAGACAGAAATTATGTTAGTTTTGCAAAACTATCTTACCTGTCGACAATACCTCCTTAATATAAAAGGAATTTGCAAAAATATCTTTATTTATCACTTTATTAAGACATTTCAAAAATAAAGATTTTCAAAAAAATAATTTTTTGCTTGCAATCCTGTTTTTTTTATGTATAATGAGGTCGTTGACCTTTTGGGGGTATAGCTCAGCTGGGAGAGCGCTTGAATGGCATTCAAGAGGTCAGCGGTTCGATCCCGCTTACCTCCACCAATTTAAGATTCAGCCCGTTTGAAGCGGGCTTTTTTCGTGCCTGAAATGAAGCGATGAAAGCTAAGTTATAAAGGCTCTGCTGACAAATTCTGCTTTCAATTTAAAAACGTCCATTTACCACAATTCATCTGCAATTTTTTGTGAAAGAAAGCAAAAGTGCTATTTAAGCAGATGAACCAACCAAAACTTTCTTTGCTAGGCAATCCATAAAAAGCGATAAGTTTGCGCCTTTTCTGTTTCGTATCTTTATCCGCTAGGCAATTTTAATTATCGCTTGGAATATCAAAATGTCCATAGTCAAAGACCGGATATTAGAAGTAAATCTTTATTTGTTATTGATCATTTATCCGCAAGATTTTTACTAATATCTATGAAAAACTCCTTACTCCATAGATCCAATTTATTCGCATCGGTAATAAACGGTAATATATCCTGTTTTGCACTTTCGTAATCAATAGCTTCAAAACGTTCATTTAACATCGTTCTTAAAGTTTCTATCGTAAATGTATCATCGTCCTTTAAAACACCAGAATCTACAAGTCTTGCTTTTAAATGGGGTAAATTTATTTTTGATCGGTGCGACAGGTAAAATATATAGTCATATAAATCACGCCCTTTAACACGATTTTTCCAAGTCCGACAAATAACTGCATGAACCTTACCGGCAAATAATGACGGCATATCATAAAGTTTAACTTGATATGGTGACGGCAGTAATCGGTATTTATTCTCAAAGGAAGCAAAGGCCGGAGGATTGGTATCAATCTCAAACTTTATTTTGATTATCTCACTAGGGTTAATATTGATGTCCTGCAAGCCATAAATACTGACAATATGTTCTTTTGTATTTCCCTTTAAAAAGGCTGATTTAATGTCAGAATCAACGGACTTTATTTTTTCTTCTATGGAAAATTTTAAGCCGACCGAAGCCAGTTCTGTTTCCAGCCCATTAAAATATGGTTTTAAATCAAAATCCGGATTTGGAGATATAAGCGAAAAATCCAGATCTTCAGAAAAACGATCGAGGCCATAAAAAATACGCAATGCTGTACCGCCATAAAATGCAACATGTTTAAAGAAATCGGCTCGAGATAACCCGCATAAGGCAATCTCTTGGACAACCTCCTTTATAGCGTTTTTCTTTTCCGTCAGAGTTTTTGTTTGATATTGTTCCAACATCTGGGTTAAAATGGTTTGCATTATAAAGTTCTCCTAATCAGCTTACTAAGCATGTGAAGATTGGTTGAATGATAAAGAGGAGCTATTTTTTCTAATACTTCCTTATTAAGCTTGGCGAACTCTCCTTCATCTATCCGCAAATCTTCAAACAAAAGTTCCTTTAATTCTGTCAAATTCTTGATGGGCGGTAAAGTGTATAATTTATCGCATAATGCCTTTTCGGGCGTTGCAATTTGGTAAGAATAGCCATTCTCCTCATGAATTAATACGGCAAGAGGGTATACTTCTGCCGGAACATCCCTGTATGTAAACAAACCAAAATTATTTTGATACTTCTTTTTTCTGCGCTTGTTAAATGTGGCAGATGTATATGTCTTATAAACAGTTTCCGGAATGAGGGAATAAACATACAGTGCATAATCAAAAGATAAATACGACGGTCCGAAAATACGTCCGGCCAGATATTGTCCATCGGTCGTAGGATCGGTTTCATATAATTCACGTGCAATAGGTATCAAGCGGCCTGCCTTTACTTCATATCGTATTTTATCGTAAATTTTGGCGTAATTACTATATTTTGTTTTTAAATCGTCAAAAGAATATATCATATTTTCTCCCATTACTCCAATTATATTAGAGTTTCAGGAGAAAATCAAGCATTTTTTTACAAAATAGATAAAATATGACATCAGCTAAGCAATTTTAATTATCGCTTGGAATGTCAAAATTCCCATAGTCAAAGACAGGGGCGCGGTATTTACTGATTTTCTTACTGAGTGACGGGTCTGTCAAAAGACACTCTTTCACCAAGGCAGTAGCTAACTCATTTTCGGCCAGTTTCGGTTTTTCTATCGCATAAAACTCATCCGCCGGCACAATGGGCTTTTTGGTATGCCCTTCGTGCATTTTCTTCAGTTCTTCCCCCTGTTGATAGGCGGCCAAATTCAGGTGGTCCAGTGCCAACGCCAAAAAGGCCTCAAAAGGGATAGGATCCCCTGTCCATTCCAGATACTGCATTTTCATGATTTGAAAGGCCTCTATCAGATGAGCCACACCCCGATATTGACGCCAGATATCTTTATAGCGAGGGGCATTGTTCTTTGGGGAATCTTTGGATTTTTTCTCTTTGATGTCTTTATCCAAAACAAACGCCGCTTTATTGAGGCTGATTTTACCTGCCAATTTGGGATCCTGTTGCATGGACTGCATTGTCTTTAACATCTTCGTTACATAAGCCCAATCGGTTGTTTGAATATGCTCTTGTAATTTTTTCATCTCTTTGGCCGATCGGTACAGGCGTAAAAGTGAAACCCCACCCAATTTTTCAAAAAATTCGGGCATTTCCTTTTCAAGGCCTGAGACCTTTATCAGTAAAAATTCGCGTTGCAGAGCAGAATCTTTCGGAAATAAAGCCCGGGCCATAAACAAATATACTTGAAATAAATTCCTGTAAAATTCCTTCATCAGATACTCCTATATCCAAAGATATAGTCAAAAGGCGATAAAAAGGCAATATTTTTCAGGGGGAACAGGAACAAGTTTTTTGTACTCAACACTTTTTTTCGCAGACTGGGATTTTTTAAAAAATGCTAGTTTTCTTCAAAAAAATCTCAATGTTTATTCTTCTTTTTAAGCTTTATCTTTGCCTTGTTCGCATAAGGCGAGCAATGTCAACAATAAATTAAGAAGAAATAAAAGATGGAAAAAAGAAAAGTAACGCAACGCTTTTATACAACAAAAGATGCCGCCACCTATCTGGGGTTAGCCCAACGCACCTTGCAAAAATATCGAGTGGACGGTTCCGGCCCCAAGTTCAGAAAAGTACGCGGTCATAGTTTTTATGATGTGGCGGATTTAGATGCTTGGGTGGAATCGGCCGAAAAAACAGCAATCACTTTTGATAAGAGGTAGCCCATGAACAATCCGTTACACGAATTGGCGCTGGTCATACTCCCCACTTTGCTGAAAGTTTTCAATCAAGGGGAAGAAAGTGCCGAAAATAATCAGAATTAACTGGATATAAATTGTAAAAAGAGCGTTATTGTATTCACAAGGAGTCGTTATGGTTGATACAAATCTTGACTTAAACATTGATATTTGTACTGTGCCGGATTTGCCTTTTCCTGTCCTGAAACAGTATTATATCCAACTGTATAATCAAGAAGCCCGCATTGGCAATAAAGAGTTTTACATCTTGCGCATTTCTTACCGTTTGCAAGAATTACGCCATGGGGGATTATCCGTAAAAACAAAAAGTCTGATAAAGAAACTCTTTGAAAAACAACAACGCAAGAAAAGTTTATATCCGGTGGGAACAGTGATAGTCCGCACCTATAAAGGGACGGACTATCGTGTCACTATTTTGGAAAGGGGCGTAGATATGGACGGCACCTATTACACCAGTTTATCATCAGCTGCCCATCATATCACAGGCATACGCACCTCGGGAAAACGCTTTTTTGGAGTTGGACAATGAGATGTGCAATCTATACACGTAAATCAACAGACGAAGGATTAGAAAAACAATTTAATACCCTGGAAGCTCAACGGGAAGCCGGGGAAAATTATATCAAGGCGCAACGTCATCAAGGATGGGAATTGATAGATAAACATTATGATGACGGTGGTTATTCCGGCGGTAATATGAACCGACCGGCTTTTCAAGAATTACTGGCCGATATTCAAGCGAATAAAGTGGATATGGTGGTTATTTATAAAATTGACCGGTTGACCAGATCTCTTTTGGATTTTTCCAAGATGATTGAAATTTTTGATAAACACCACTGCTCTTTTGTATCGGTGACACAAAATATCAATACGGCGGATAGCATGGGGCGATTGATGTTGAATGTACTGTTATCCTTTGCGCAGTTTGAACGGGAAATCAGTGGAGAACGCATCCGCGATAAGATTCTGGCATCCAAGAAAAAGGGTATGTGGGTCGGCGGTGTTCCCCCGTTTGGTTATAAAGGTGAAAATAAAAAACTGGTGGTTGTGCCGGAAGATGCCGAAAAGGTCAAGCACGTTTATGAACTGTTTTTATCATCCGGTAATTTATCCATGGTGGGCCATACCCTTTTACGGGAAAATTGCACTTTCCGGGGAAAAGTTCCCGGCTGGACCTTTTTAAGGAGTATGCTCAACAATCGTGTTTATATCGGCGAGATTACGCATAAAGGGACTTCTTTCCCGGGCAAACATCAACCGATTATTGATAAGAAAACCTTTGAGGCCGCCCAGGAGTTATTCAATTCGCATTCACAAAAAATACGGCGGCGGCGGTTAAAACCGGTCAGCAAAAACGAGGAAAACGGATTACTCCGAGGGATTCTGTCTTGCGGATGTTGTGAGCAAAAACTTTATCCCAGATATTCTTTAAAAAATGGCAAACGATACTATTATTATACCGATAGCACCCACAAAAAATACGGACCTCATTCATGTCGGCTGAATGCCATCCCCATGCACTTGTTGGATAATTTGGTGATGGACTTGCTCAATCCGCTGATTAAATCCCCGTATGTTTTACAGGCGCTGGCTCAGGAAGCCTGCCAAGTGCAAGCGAACTTGAAAGAAAGCGAGGTCTTTTATGCGATGCGAGAAACGGATTCTGTTTTTCAACAACTGACCGGCACGCAAAAGGAAAAAATAGTAAGCCTGCTGGTTCACGGGGTAACGATTTTTGCCGATAAAATTATTGTGGTCTGGAAACCGTTGGCCCTTCACCTGATGGATAAACGCTTAAAAGCCAGTTTGAAACCCAATGAATCAAAGCCGGAACTGATGGAATCTACCGTCCCCTTTAACCTGATTACACATCGTGGGAGCAAGGAGATTCATTTGCCCGAAACGGTGTCGGATATGCTGTATTTGACCTCAGGTGAAAAGCCATCCAAGAAAGAAGACCGTTATCTCATTGAGATTTTAGCCAACGGTTTTACTTATCGTGAAACCCAGGAAGCCAAGAACTTAAACCTGCATGAACTGGCCGAAGTATATCATCAGGATCCAGCCTATATCGGAGCGCAAATTCGGCTCACCTTTTTGGCACCGGATATTATTGATGCCATTTTACGGGGAGCTCAACCCAAAACAATGACCGCCCGAGAATTGCTCAGAGCCTCTATCCCGGCCAGTTGGACCGAACAAAGAAAACTGTTCGGTTTTCCACCCGTCAAAGATTAACCCTTTTCCCTCTCATTAGAAAGGACACACCTGATGTCTCAAAACAAACAAAAAACGGATGATCCGCATTTTCCTCTTGGCTTTGTCAAATTAGACAGACGTTATTTAAACTGGCGTTGGCTTCCGGATGAAAATGTCTGCCAAGTGTACCTTTATCTCTTACTGCGGGCAAATTTCCAAGATAAAGAACTTTATGAATATGTTATCCATAAAGGCGAATTGCTGACCAGTTATGCTGTGATCTCAGAGGCCTTAAAAAAATCCCCGCAACAAATCAAGCGGGTTATAGCAAAACTCAAAAAAACCGGTGAAGTTGATACAAAACGCTTAGCAAACGGACTACTTGTAAAGATGTTAAAATATAATAATTTCAATGTGTTAGACGGTGATGAATTATCCCCATACGACTCAGGCGCGAACTACCTGCGGACGACCGGCGAACTACCTGCGGCTATAGATAAGAAAGGAAAGAATGCCCAGAATGTATATAATGAAAAAGAAACTCCCTCAGGCTTGGCAATGAATTGGAGTGTGCCAAGGCAAGGCTCAATTTCTAAAGGTCCGGTTCCAATCGGACAGCTGTTGGGGCTAAGTGATAACAGCCCGTCCATAGAACAGGTGGAAGAGTATTGTCAAACAATGAACTATCATAAAATCAACCCTTACCAATTCCACGCTTATTATTCTCGCAAAAAGTGGTGGGACAAGTATGGCAACCCAATTAAAGATTGGAAGCGTTCGGTTGACCAATGGGAAATGTATGGAGAAGAATATGCCAAAACCAATGAAGAAGGCTAAAAGTTTTGAGCTTACTTGATGATTGACTCCTTCAACCTCTGGCTGGTTGGCCAGGGGTCCTTCCTGGCGAGATTTCATATGCGGGGACGCAAGCCGCGCCATATTTCTAGCGAAACAGAAAAATTCTGGCTGGTCGGGTATATCTCAAACCCCAATAAATGCAAGGGTTATAATAGGGTCCGATTTTTCCTGGCTGGTCACTGGTCACTTCTGGCTGGTCACCCCCCTCAAAATAATGCATATTTCTTGCAAATTAATGCCGAAATAACTGGATAATTCTTCGAAAAAGAGCGTTCATTGAGATGTCAAGATACAACAGCGAAAGGAAATTAAAATGAAAACAGTTAAAACTTACATGGTCAGAAAGCCTTCAGATATTGAAGAAGTTCGGGATTTAACCCAAAAATACGCCCACCAAGCCGAAAAAGTTGTGATAGCCGAGACGGTCCATTTATCGCCCGCTTGGTATCAGGCCGTTTGCCAACGCCCTCTGGACAATTACATCTTTTTATCCGACAAAGGCGGATATAACGACGACAACCAACATCAGGTTATCACCCTGGAATGTGACGGTCAGCCGACACTTTACGCCGACCCGTCAGGATCAAGCTACTGCCGCTACTTGGGGATCGAAGTCAAAGAAGAAGAGTAACATGTATAAAGAAGTGCCAGAAGATTTAAAGAATAAAATTAAGGCGGTAGCTGATGCAATGAATAAGTACAACTGTATGGTTCATACCATGCTCTTTGCCGTAGGGGAAAACAATTATGCTTATAAACCCTATCCCGGACCAAAGAAAAGGAAATACTGTAAAATACCTGAGGAGCGTCTAAAAGAATGCGGACAGATATTTAATGAAGCCCACGAAGCCCTCAAAGAAGAAGGTATTGAACTTCTTATTTGCTTAATGTCCTCAAAAGAAGGTGGAGTCATGATTTTTGTCAGCGAAGAAGCGGCCAAGCGCCATCTTGACATATTTAGAGAACTTGAAAAAATGGAGAAGCGTCATGCCAAAATATCCTGATATTACTGTCCGGCTTACCAGTGAAGACGGGAATGCCTTTAATATCCTAGGTATCTGTTTAAGAGCCATCTGTCAAGCCGGTCTGAGCCAAGAAGAACGCGATGCTTTTTACGCCGAAGCCACCTCTGGCAGCTACGACCACTTGCTTGCCACCTGCATGGAATGGTTTGAGGTAAAATGAGAATAATACAAAAAAGGGCGGAATGATCCGCCCAATTTTTATGACCGATTTAACCAATCTACTTCTGCTTTTGTCAAATTAAAAGATGCCCAACCGTTTAATTCAGAAACAAATAGTTTGTCATTTCCATCAATATTTGTTCTAAGATGATCTCTTATAGAAACTTCCGAATTAAAACTTTTTATAATCCAACAGGATTCCATTGGATGAATGTTATCGTAAGAATTTAAAGCTTTATATAAACCTTCGTAATCCTTACCTGGTTTTCTCAAATCATAATTCACAATATATTTTGCCATAATTTCTCCTTTCTTGGCTTTATTGTTAAATTTTATTTGATAAACCAAGAAAAATGAGTATTATTAGGATTGTGAATGCTGATAAAGTCATTCTCTTGGCTTATCGGTTTATGAGCTTGAAATTTTTTCAGGCTCATTTTTTATATACACCATTTTAAAACAAAAATCAACACAAAAATTATTACTGTAAAAAAATAACAAAAAACAGCACAAAATTAGTTACTGTGTATTGACATTTCTGAATTTTTATGTAATACTTATACCCAAACAAGAGGATAACAAAATGACAAAACTAGTAGAAATAGCAGATCTTCGCATGGGGTATAGTTTTCGAGAGGGGCTCTCTAAAATGCTTCATGGAGAATTACCTGTTATACAGTTTAAAGACATTTCTAATCTATTTATAGAGGATATTTCCACATGTTCCACTATTTCTAGTGCAAAAATCAAATCTTCACATTTTTTATGTCCTGGTGATATTTTGGTTTCAAATAGAGGTAACTATAAAGCCTCTGTATTAAAGTGCAAGGAAAAGTGCATAGCTTCTGGAGTATTTTTTGTTATCAGTGTAAACGACCAAAACTTTCTACCAGAGTATATAGCCGTATTCTTGAACTCAAATGAGGGACAAAAAGCCCTATCAGCAAAACAAAACTTTGCGGGAGTTCAGTCAATAATCCGTTCAGAACTTGAGCAAATTGACATCCCCCTTATTCCAATGGAAAAACAAAGAAAATTAGTAGAGCTTTTTTTGCTTTATGAAAAAGAATCCAGTATAATGGAAAAAATAGCGCAAAATCGCAAAAAACTTATAAATTTAATCCTAAGTCAAACAATAAAGGAGTAAAAAATGGCTAAAATTACACAAGATGAATTAAATAAACTGTTATGGAGTGCGGCAGATTCCGCCAGAGGCACTGTAGATGCCAGTGTGTTTAAGGATTACATTTTGGCCTTTTTATTCTTTAAATATATCAGCGATCTTAAACAAGCAGAGGTACAAAAATTAAAAGAACGTTATGGTGATGATCAAGAACGTATTGATCTCCGTCTTAAGAACGCACGTTTTATTTTGCCAAAAGGATCAAGCTTTTATGATATCTATGCCCATCAAAATGCTGATAATATCGGTGAATTAATAAATATTGCGTTACATAAAATTGAAGACGTAAATTCCACCCAACTTCATGACATTTTTACAGTTGATTTTAACGCTCAAGCCATTTTAGGTCAGACCGCTCAACGCAACAAGATGATTCGTGATCTGATTACGGACTTTAATAAAGTGAATTTGGCTGAAGTTGAAGGAGACTTATTAGGTAATGCATATATGTACCTGATTGAGCGATTTGGTTCAGATGCGGGGAAGAAAGCTGGGGAGTTCTATACACCAAAAGTTCTGTCTTCGTTGCTTGCTAAATTGGCGATGCCCAAACCTGGTGACAGAATTTGTGATCCAGCTTGTGGTTCCGGCGGCCTTTTGTTGTTAGCGGGTGAAGAAGTACAAAAACAAGGCTCTAACGACTACGCACTTTATGGTCAAGAAAAAACGGGAGCAACCTATAACTTAGCCCGTATGAATATGTTTTTGCATGGTCAAGATTCTGCTCGTATTGAATGGGGTGACACTTTAAACAATCCAATGTTGGTCGAAAATGACCATTTAATGCAATTTGATATTATTGTTGCTAATCCTCCATTTTCTCTCGATAAATGGGGTGAAAAACATTTGGAAAATGACATTTATCATCGTTTTGATCGTGGTATGCCACCAGCTAGTAAAGGTGATTATGCTTTTATTTCTCACATGGTCGCAACAGCAAAACCAAAATCAGGACGTGTGGCGGTTATTGTCCCACATGGTGTTTTATTCCGCGGGAGTTCAGAAGGAAAAATCCGTCAAGCCTTTATTGAAGAAAATATCCTTGATGCCGTTATCGGATTACCCGCGAACTTATTTTTAAATGTGGGTATTCCTGTCGCCTTTTTGATTTTTGATAAAAGCCGAGAAAAAGGCGGGGCTAATGAAAATCGCAAAGATGTACTGTTTATAGATGCTAGTAAAGAATTTGTCCCGGGTAAAAAGCAAAATAGCCTTTCAGAGGATCACATTAAAAAGATTGTGGATACTTATAAGAATCGTCGCGAAATTGAAAAATATTCGCATATTGCCACCTTTGATGAGATTAAAGAAAACGATTTCAACCTCAACATTCCACGTTATGTGGATACCTTTGAAGAGGAAGAAGAAGTTGATTTAGCCAAAGTGAAAGCGGAGATTGTTGATTTAGAAAATGAACTTCAGAAAGTTCAATCTCAAATGACGGAATACTTGAAAGAATTGGGGGTATAAATGGAACATTTTGAAGAATATAAAAAACAAACCGAGCCAGAAAAATATCAAAAGGCGGAAAACTGGGGCATAGCCATCGGTTTGCAAAGGGTTGATAATCTCACGCCTTCAAAATACTTGATAGAAGTCGCAAAGGACAATATTGAGGGTAAAATCTCTATTGATGAAGCTGGCGAACAGATAACCCAGTATTACAAGAAAAATCCCGCCAAAACGCTTAAAGAACATGGTGAAAAAGAGGCTGATGAAGTCTCGGCGCGAATTACCAAACTTTTAAGCACACATAGTTTTTCATTTAGTCCGGCAGAGCTGATTTCTATTCATAAGGCTTTGTTTACTGGTGTTTTGGATCATAAAATTGCTGGCCAGATACGTGACTATGATATCACCAAAGAAGAGCCGATATTAAACGGTGATACTGTTGTTTATGGTCGTGCAGACAGTATTCGTGAAACTTTGGACTATGACTTTTCGCAAGAGAAAAAGTTTAATTACAAAGGTCTTTCCAAACGTGAAAAAGTGGAACAACTGGCAAAATTTACTTCTGGTATATGGCAAATTCATCCGTTTGGCGAGGGTAATACCAGAGCAACGACAGTATTTATTATTAAATACCTTTATACTTTGGGCTTTGAAAGTAATAACGATATGTTTAAAGAGCATGCTAAGTATTTTCGTAATGCGTTGGTTAGGGCAAATTATCAGAATTTAGCTCATGATATTCCTTATACCATGGAATTTTTAAACAAATTCTTCGGTAATTTGCTTTTGGGCGAAAAAAATCTGCTTGATAATCGCGAAATGCAGATAAAAAGTAAGGTGGAAAGTAAGGAGAAAATAGAAAAAAGTAAGGAGAAAATTATGCGCTTTATCTCCGAAAATCCGCAAATTACCACAAATCAATTGGCTAAATTTGCTAATTTAAGCGTAGCCGGTGTAGAGAAAAACCTGCGACAACTTAAGGAGAAGAATTTAATTCGCCGTATCGGTCCCGACAAAGGCGGTCATTGGGAAGTTGTGGAAAAATTGGAGAAGAAGTTGGAGAAGAAAGAGGATTAAATGGAAACAATTTTGACTTCTTTGGTTGCTCAATTAAAAAATCCATTGCAATACATTTGTGTTGGAATAGTGTGGTTTTTCTTATTGTATCTCGATTCTAATACTCACTATATTTTTCCACTAATTCTGCTTTCGATAGGAACGGCTTATATTCTTGAAAAACTGTTTGGCTGGATAAAGGAAAAATACAAAAAACATCGTTATAAAAAACAAATTTTGTTTACACTTTCGTATTTAAATAATTTTGAGCGTGATTTTATAATAAAATGTATAAAGTCAAATTCTCAAACTGTTCTGGTAGATGCTCTTAAAGGAGGAATTATTTCTTCTTTAAAATCCAAAACAATAGCATATACGTCTGGTCTTAATGATGCTTATGCCGTACCTCTTACGATTTACCCAGAAGTTTGGAAAATTATCATGAATAATAAAAATATCATTTTCAAAAAAAAGAGGAAAAGAGCAGATGCAGAATAATCAAAAAATACCTGAGGGGTGGAGTGTTAAAAAGATTGGAAATGCAGTTTATACATTTTCTGGGGGAACTCCTTCAGCAGGGAATTTTGCTTATTATAAAAACGGAACAATCCCTTTTATTCGTTCAGGGGAAATTTATCAAGATTTTACTGAGTTATTTATAACAGAAAAAGGATTACAAGAATCATCTGCTAAAATGGTTAATAAAGGAGACCTATTGTTTGCTTTGTATGGTGCAAACAGCGGAGAGATTGCAATATCGCAGATAGAAGGAGCTATTAATCAAGCAATTTTATGTATTCGTCCAAAAGAAGATAATGTGTATTATTTGAAAAATTCATTAATGCTTTTGAAAGATAGAATTCTTCAGAAATATCTCCAAGGAGGACAAGGAAATTTGTCTGCAGAGATAGTAAAATCATTAAAGTTATTATTTCCTCCTTTACCTGAGCAGGAGAAGATTGCGGGGATATTGGGGACATGGGATGAGGCGATTGAAAAGCTGTCCGGTTTGATAGAGCAAAAGAAACTCCTTAAAAAAGGTCTGATGCAAAGACTCTTAACCGGCAAAACCCGCCTCAACGGCTTCACCCAACATTGGCAAAAAATAAGATTAGGAAAAATTGGAACAACATATACTGGTTTAAGTGGAAAAAATAAGGATGATTTTGGTAAAGGTGCCTATTTTATCCCCTATATGAATATTTATCAAAACAACAAAATTGATCCAAAACAGTTGGAACTTGTTGATATTTCCGATAACGAAAATCAAAATACTGTTCAGTATGGTGATATATTTTTTACAACATCGTCTGAAACACCTGAAGAAGTTGGATTCGCTTCTGTTTTACTTTTCAAACCTGAACAAAAAATATACCTTAACAGTTT
Organism: uncultured Alphaproteobacteria bacterium; assembly: GCA_944391735.1. Taxonomy (GTDB): domain Bacteria; phylum Pseudomonadota; class Alphaproteobacteria; order CAAHEQ01; family UBA3637; genus CALXZG01. The sequence continues at coordinate 15,415 of CALXUR010000001.1, forward strand.
TTGCTTTGGCTACAGGTTAAATGATTTTGATACATTATTACCTAATTACGCATCTTTTCTATTTCGTTCAAATCAAATACGTAAAACGATGTATAAATTGGCACAGGGAGCCACTCGCTTCAATTTATCCAAAAATGAATTAATGAAGGAGGAACTTTACATTCCTTCTGATATTTCTGAGCAACAAGCCATTGCTGATGTCTTATTGACTGCAGATGATGAAATCAACCTCTTAAACCAAAAATTAGAAGCTTTGAAGGAACAAAAGAAAGGCCTAATGCAACAGCTCCTCACCGGCCAAATCAGAGTGAAAGTGAACTGAAAGGAAATGGATATTGTAGATAATGCCAAAACCATATATGCACTAGTAAAAAAATTAGGTGATCTTGATTTATTGGAAAAAATGGCTGACCTAAGAGATGAAATTTTCGAATTACGTGAGGAAAATAGAAATCTAAAAGAGAAATTAGCTGAAAAGAATAACTATGAGATGCATTTTAAGCACAATATGTACTGGAATCCTGATGAAAAAGATGGCCCTTATTGTTCAAAATGTTGGGATGACAATAAAAAGGCTATTCGTTTACAAAAACAGAATGGAGAATATTATTGTCCTGTTTGTCGTAAGACCGTATTAAAAGAAATCGTTGATATCACACCAATTAAATACGATAATTCAGAATGGTAAAAAAATGAAAACAGATGTATATTTTGCACGCAAAGATGATTTTGGTTTAATCGCTTATGAAAATGGCATTAAGCAGAACATTTTCATGCAAATTGCCGCTGTTGATTATGCTCCTCAAGTTAATGAAATTATTATTTGTGATGCAAAATATGACATTAAGGAACTTATCGAAAAATATTATGAATTTGAAATAAGAGAGAAGAAAAAATTAGATATTGGATGGAAGTACAAACACATTTGGAAACCATTAATGAATATCCACATAGAAAGAGAACTTGATATTACACAAAGTGAATTGTTTCATGCAAAGAGAGACTTAGGCATTTTAATCCAAAAATTACAAGAGATTTTGTTATTTATAGAACCTTCAGAAGATGGTCTAAAAGCATATAGCCATAAAATTAGAGAATTACTTTTTTTAGCATGTTCTGATTTAGAAAGTACTTTTAAAAAGTATAAGTTTGGCAAAAATGAACGGATGAATAATTATATTGAAATTTTAAAATTTGTTGATTTAACAAAATATAAGATTTCATTGGTTGGATATGCAAAACCTTATAAGTGTTCTCCTTTCGAAAAATGGAATGAGAAAGAACCTGCAAAATCATTAGATTGGTATGATGCATACAATAAAATCAAGCATAATAGAGAGGATAACTTTCACTTTGCAACATTAGAAAACTGTATTAATGCTATTGCAGCTAATCTGATTATGTTTGCTGTTCGCTTTTCACCAACAACATTATATAATGAAAATGATGTTTGTTCTAATTTAGCACGAAGTGCTTTAGAATACAAAATAGAGAATAGCAAAGATTTTTATATTCCTGTATTTGAAGGAGAACGCAAACATTTTGACACTTATATGTCTTGCAGATTTAAAAACGGAAAAGTCCTGCCTGATATTTATAAAACTTATCATGTATTACCTTACGAAGAAAGGCCGTTAAAATGACACAACAATACATTCTTCCTGATTTTGATGAAGCTAGCAGTTCCCAAATCCCTGCAATTTTGCAGTTGATTAACTTGGGATATACCTATATTTCACGTCATGAAGTTGAAACTCATCGTGATGGCAAAAATCAATATATCTTGCGTGATATTGCACACCAAGCCCTACGTAAAATTAATCCATCAGAAATATCTGATAAAAGTATTGATGAAGCCTTGTTTGCGTTGGAAAAAATTAAACTGGATGATGGTGTAGTTAAAGCCTCGGAAGACGTGTTTTCTGATTTGTTGGGGGGACGTGCTGTTTCTGAGATTATTGATGGGAAACGTACTTCTCCACAGCTTAAATTTATTGATTGGAAAGAGCTAAGTAATAATGTCTTTCATGTAGTAGCAGAGTTTGAACTGGAAGAAGATCAAAATCGCAGACCAGATATTGTTTTGTTTGTTAATGGTATTCCCTTTGCGGTTATTGAAAACAAAAAGGCCTCTGTTTCTGTGGATGAAGCTATTACACAGATGATACGTAACCAGAAATACTCCCAAACACCAAAGTTCTTTTTGTTTCCACAAATCTTGATTGCAACCAATGTTAACCAAATTAAATATGGAACTATGCTAACTCCATTTGAGTTCTACTCTGTTTGGAAAGAAAAGGAAGCTCCAAAGGATTATGAAAAAAATGTGTTGGAAAGTGTCAATAAGCCTGTTGATGTAAAAACTGTGGCTCAAATTGGGGAAGATTTGTTGAGGAGCTCCTACAAGCAAGCGAAAAAACAAACTTTAACAGCACAAGATTATGGAATTTATAGCTTATTAAAGCCAGAAAGATTATTGGATTTAGTCCGTAATTTCATCATCTATGACAATGGCATAAAGAAAATCACCCGCTATCAACAATATTTTGCCATTAAAAAGACAATTGCCAAAATTCAAACAATGAATGAAAATGGTAAAAGACGCGGTGGCTTAATTTGGCATACCCAAGGAAGTGGTAAATCTCTGACGATGGTTATGCTTGTTAAAAATTTGATTGAAACGATTACCAATCCGCGCGTTATTGTTGTAACAGACAGAATAGATTTAGATATTCAAATTCGCGATACTTTTGCTGCTTGTAATATTAAAACAGGTGTTCAACAAGCAACATCGTGCTCCGATTTAGTTAAAAAGATTAAATCTAAAACTTTGGATGTTATTACAACTTTGGTTCACAAATTTGATAAGCCGACCAATTTTGTAGACGAGGATAACAATATATTTGTTTTAATTGACGAAGCACATCGAACTCAAGGCGGTGATGCCAATGCAATGATGAATAAAATGTTGCCAAGGGCTTGCCAAATTGCTTTTACAGGAACTCCGTTAATGAAAAAAGTTCCGGCCAGATTGGAAGGGAAAGTTATCTCTAAATCGCAATCGATTCAAAAGTTTGGTGGATTGATTGATGAATACACGATTTCGGAAGCCGAAAAAGATGGAGCGGTATTACCTCTTATCTATCAAGGACGTTTTGTTGATCAAAAAATTGATAAAATTGCAGATAAATTTTATGAACGGTTAGCCTCAAGATTCTCGGAAAGTGAACGTAAGGATTTTGCCAAGAAGTGTATTTCTTCTTCGGTTTTAGAGGAAACATCACAACGTATTGAAATGATTGCTTTGGATGTAAATGATCATTTCTTGAAAAACTTTAAGAACACAGGTCTAAAAGGACAGTTGGTTGCTCCGAGTAAATATGCGGCTGTTATGTTTAAAAAAGCGCTGGAAATGTTGGGGAATATCAACGCAGAAGTCGTTATATCCGATACATTGGCCGAAGAAGGTAAGGATGATGTTAACTCAACCCATAAGAAGCTGGTAACTGAATATATGGCCGAACAAAAACACAAATATGGTTCCTTAGAAAGCAGAGAAAAACAAATCATTCAGGATTACAAGAAAAATCCAGAAGGATGTGAATTACTTATTGTTGTGGACAAACTTTTGACTGGTTTTGATGCGCCAAGGGATACTGTTTTGTATTTAGCCAAACAACTGAAAGATCATAACTTGTTACAGGCAATTGCTCGTGTTAACCGAGTTTTTGATGGTGATGCAAATAAACAAAGTAAAACAGCAGGCTTAATTGTAGATTATTCTAAAAACGCAAAAAACCTAAAAAATGCATTGGAACTGTTTTCAAACTATGCTCCTGAAGATATTGAAAATGCTTTATTGGATACAGAAAGCCAAATTGCACTTTTGAAGAACATATACACACGTCTACACGATGTGTTAAAAAATGTTACTGACATTAATAATAGTAATGCCTACGTAGAATTTTTAGCAGATAAAGCTCATGAAAAGGAAAAAGAGGCATTCTACGATGATGTTAATAAATTCATTAAACAATTTTCTGTTTGTTACTCTTTGTATGATTTTCATGATAAAATGGATCAAGATACTTTAGAGATTTACAAAAAAGATCTGAAACGTTTTGTTGAAATCAAAAAAACAACCCAACTTGTGCTGGCAGAAAAGGTCGATTTTTCAAAATATAAAGACCAAATTATGAAATTACTGGATAAATATGTCAGCGCAGGCGATGTTGAGGTGTTGTCTAAAGAAATTAGTTTGTCTGATATGCATGAATTTAATCAGTATATTGAAGATGAAAACAATGGATTATCGGATAAATCTAAAGCTGATGCTATTTTAGCACAAACAAGAAAAGTTTTAAGAGAACGCTATGAGCTTCAAGATGAAGTCTTTTATGGGAAATTTAGTGAATTTATTGAAAAGCTTCTAAATGACTTGAAAATTGCAAAAAAAGAAGATTTGGCCTCTCTACTAAGTCAGGCAAAAGAAATACAAAAAAAAGTGAGTGATTATGAAGATAATGATATTCCTCAAAATATGAGAAACGCCAAGGTATATCATCCTTTTTATCGAAATATTCAAAAGTTTTTTACAACAACCGGAGACGCTTATACACAAATTATTGAACATATCGTTGGCTTAATAAAATCTTCAAAAGTGGTAGATTTCCAAAATAATTTGAATGTAAAAAGAAAGATCTTTAATGAGCTGGAAGATTATTTGTTTGATGAAGTAGACGAAAAATTGTCTGCAGATACAATTGAACAAATTACAGAAACTGCTTGGAATATTGTGGTTCAAAATAAGGATATGCTCTAGATGATTGATATGGATAACATTAAGGTTGTTAAAGAAAAGCGCAAATCTCTAGCAGTGGAAGTTTATCCTAATTTTACTGTTCTAGTAAAATCACCAGAACAAGCAAAAGATTTTGAAATCAAAGATTTTATTAAGAGAAAAACAACCTGGATTGAAAAACAATTAAATTATTTTAAACAGTTCAATATGCCCGAAGATAAAGTCTATGAATCTGGTAGTTCGGCGCTATATTTAGGACGTCAATATCAGGTCATTATTGAGAAATCACCATTGCGCAATATTATAAAGGTTCTAAACAATAAAATTTATATTTTAACTCCCTCACCGCAAAAATTGGATGAAATTAATCATGCTTTGCAAAATTGGTTTATAAGGCGTGGTGAAACTATTTTTAATGAACGTCTGAATTTTTGCATGAAAGCATTTCCTGATTTAAAGATGCCAAAATTAAAGATAAGAAAACTTAATAAGCGCTGGGGCAGTTATTTAAAAAAACATGAAATTGTTCTTAATCCAGCTTTAATTAAAGCTAGTAAACAATCTATTGATTATGTTATTTATCATGAGCTTTGTCATGCATATTACCCAAATCATACAGATGAATTTTATAATCTTCTTTCTCTTAAGATGCCTAACTGGGAAAAGATAAAAGAGAAAATGGAGTTAAAATTATTAAGTTATTAGGGATGTCAAATGATTAAAGTTTTATTCGTATGTCTTGGAAATATTTGTCGGTCGCCGATGGCGGAGTTTGTGATGAAACAAATGGTCGCCGAAAAAGGTCTGGCGGACCAATTTGAAATTGCCTCTGCCGCGACAGAGGGGTATAGCGAAATGGTGCATGAGGCGCTGGATTACCGGGCAGCGGATATGCTGAAACAGATGAAAGTCCCTTACACCGAGCATTATTCACGTCAAATTCGCAAGTCCGACTATGATAAATTTGACTATATTTTGGCAATGGATGATAATAATGTGCGGGATATTTTGGATATCGTTGGCGGGGACAAGGACCACAAGGTTCATCGCCTGCTGGACTTCACCCAAAATCTTCGTCCGGTTAAGGATCCTTGGTACACCGGTAATTTTGATGAGGCCTATTGGGATATCGTTGAAGGTTGTGATGCGTTTTTAAAAAAACTAGGTTTTTGAAGGATATAATACGGTGAACAATGAAATAATAAAAAATATAAGCATACAAGAGCAACAAACTTCAATGCTCGAATTTATTGAAAAATCAATAAAAAAAATAAATCAAACACCATGTAGTTATAAAGAAAAAATAATTTTAGATTGGGAACTGCGCAGAGAAGAGGCCTATAAAACATTTTTACTTCTTTATAAAAATGAACGTTTTTACGATGCAATGATTATTGCTGGTTATATTTTCGAATTATCATCTTTAATACATGATGTAACAAATATAAAGAAGACAGATCCTTACGATAAACATTTTATGATGTATGCCATTTCAAATCTTGAAACAATTTTATTACAATGTGATTTACCAAATTGGAAGGTTACTCCTAAATTGCAATGTAAATATGCGGATTTTATCCAAATGTTGGAAAATGCTATTGAAAAAATTCCTAATGAACCGGGTATAAAAAATGTGGATTGGAAAGGAATAATAGTTAAACTTAAAAATAAAAATATTAAAAATAGTAACAAAGTTGAACTATTAAAGCAAAACTACAAGGCTCCATCTATAAATATTCAAATAACACAATTTTTAAAATTTATGAAAAAGAAAATTAATAAAACAAACGATCCGTTCATTATGGGAAATGAAAATTTATTTAGATTGGGCTATCAAACATACTGTATTTTAAAACATAATGGAATAGCTGCGTTTGATTTAGAAGAAGCATATATAAAACAAAGTAGTTTGTTTTTAGCATTTTGTCTTAAATATTTTGCATCATGATTCCGTACTTTTCCATTTAGCGATCATTTGTTCCAATTTATGAGATAGACGATTGATTTCGTATTTGTATTTAATCGGTAGCGCTGGGGTGTTAAGTCTGCTCAGTCGTCTGTCCAGTCTATCAAGTACTCTAATTGCATGGTTATAAACCATCGGCATGCTGATTTTGTAATTTGGAGGAATGTCATTATAGTGTTTCATTTTCTACTCCCATGTATCGGCAATAACTTGAACCGGAAGGATCGACATAAAGCGTTGGCTTGTTGGAGCATTTTATAGCAACTACTTTCGGTGGCCTGTATCATCATAACCGCCTTTACCGGATAAGAAAATGTAGTTATCCAATGGGCGTTGGCAAAACTCCTCATACCAAGTTGGTGGTAGGTTGACAGTTTCTTCAATTAAGACCTCTTCGGCCTCATGCGTATACTTTTTGCATAAAGTTTTTACTTCCTCAAAATCCGAAGGTTTTCGCACCATATAAACTTTAACTGTATTCATTTGGAAGCCTCTTTTATTTTTTGTATTTCTGTTTTTAATTTTTTGTTTTCTTCTTCTACGGCTTCAATTTCGCTCATATATGCCCAAGTGCCATCTTCATCGCAAATAGCAATGCGAGCATCAAAATCAGGCGCTTCTTTTGTTTCGTGATACCATGTTACTGTCATTGTGACTCCTTTCGTTACGACATAATGAATGCTTGAAAAAACAAGAAAGTCCAGTGAAATAGAAAAATTTTTGAATAATATTGTAAATTCTAAAACTTTCAGCTATTATTATGTATATAACAACAGATATGGAGGTAGAAATGCCAATTAACCAGGAAAATGGAAAGCTTGGGGAACAAGAAGTTGTAGATTTGGTCTGTTGTCCTAATTGCGGTAAAAAGCTAATGCTTTTACCTCCTAATTATCCACTGTGTGATATACAATGTACTGGTTGTAATTTTAGAGCTCAAATTAAAACATCTAATCACAAACCATCATCAATTGTACGAGGTGCGGGTTGGGATATTATGGAAAAAGTACTAAAAGCAGGGATTTTACCTCCTTTGCTTATATTAAATTTTAAATGGAAAGAAAAGAACGTACTACACCAAGAAATTAGATTTTATCCATTTGTTCCTAAAAATCATCTAAAAAAATACACTCTGTCTCCAGAAGCTAGACGAGCTAATTATAGAATGTTTAATTATATAAATATGGATAAATTACCTCACTTTGTTCTCTATAAAAAAACCGAAAAGTAGAGGTATCCTTTTTTGGCTTAAGGGTGGCGGTTTTTAGTTTTTTTCTTATTCTTCAATACGGTTAAGAGCGTTGGCAAGATGATTTGAGCTAGAAGTTTAAGTTGTTTTTCCATGTGTTCTCCTTTCAATTGAGGACATCACCATATATGCTCGTTTATATCAGTGACTCAAAATTTTAATACGGCCGACAGTATGGGACGTTTAATGCTCAATGTTTTACTATCTTTTGCTCAATTTGAACGCGAAATATCCGGCGAGCGCATTCGGGATAAAGTAGCTGCCTCGCGTAAAAAAGGTATGTGGACAGGGGGCCGACTCCCCCTCGGATACGATGTTGTGAACAAAAAACTGATTATTAATCAAAAAGAGGCAGAAATTGTGCGCTATATTTTTAATCGGTATCCAGAGGTTCCTTCGGAGCTGATTATTGCTAACGAACTGAACGAAAAAGGTTGGCATCCGAAATTAAGAAATGCAACAAATACACCTTCTGTATTTCAGGCAAGCAATATTTCTGCCATAATACAAAACCCCATTTACATCGGAAAAATAAAGTTTCATAATGAGTTATATGACGGTATTCATCAACCGATCATTGAAAAAAGTATTTTTGAAAAAGTAAATAAAATCAAAAAACAAAAGAATCCGGGAAGACCAAAACATCCTGAATACAAAGATGATGGTTTATTAAAAAATTTAATCCAATGCGGATGTTGCGATAGTCCCATGCATATAACCACAATTAAACGTGGCCCAAAACGTTATCGGTATTATATCTCTGATATTGCTGAAAAGAAAGGACATAGCCACTGCGACATTGCACAAGTCAATGCCGGTGAGTTTGAAAATATTATTTTAAAAACAATCAAGCCTCTCTTTAAAACAACAAATTTTATTCAAACATTGGCAAATGAAACCAAAAGCATTGATCTCGCTTGTCAAGAACGTGAGGTGTTTGATGCCATGAGTGATTTTGAAGAGGTTTTTGCGGGATTAAGCCTGTCAGCACGCCGAGAAATCCTACATCTGTTAATTTGTAAGATTATTGTTTATCCAGATCATATTCTGATTGATTTTAGAAACGCCACACGAGCAGTTATGCCACAAAAGATGTTGGAATCCTTAGAACCTGGGATAAACATGATAAAAGTCCCTTATTGTTTAATTAAAAAAAGAGGTAAAACAGTTTTGTTATCTGCTCAAATGACAAAGACAGAAACAGACCAAGCTCTTATAAAAGCGATTGTCCGTGCATTTCAATGGACAAAAACAATGGAGACAGAAGGAATTACCCAAAAAGAACTGGCTAAAAGAGAGCACATTAATTGTGGATATCTTGGGAAAATCATGCGTCTGACAATTCTGGCACCGAATATTATTCAAGCTATTTTAGAGGGGAAACAACCAACTTATCTGACAGTGGATACTTTTATGCGCAATGTTATCCCTTATCGTTGGGATGAACAACGAATCAAGTTTAAATTTAAGTAAAAAAATAGTTTTTAAACATACCTTTTCATTTTTCTGAATACCTTTGTATTTTTCAATATATACAAAGGGTTATTTATTGTTTCGGAATCTGTTTTTAATCACAAACTTTTGTTTGTAGACGAAAGTCAATTAACAAACAAAAGGAGAAACAGGTATGAAACAAAATCTCACACCGGTATTGCCAACTCATATTCAAAAATTCATTAAAATTCAGGTTGTTCGACTTATACGAACGCCTTTTTTTGTTATCAGGATCGAGAAGATTTAGAACAAGAACTATGGCTGTTTTATTTTCAAAAATTAAAAGCATTTCAAAACCCTCGTGTGAACGAGGGTTTCTTTTTTATCGCTATCCGCAACAAAGCATTGGAAATGTTACGAACCAAAAAACGACAAATACATTATTCCCAACAGTACATTAATGAAGAACTGCTCGCTTCCATTAAAGCAAATCCCATTAAAAACACAGAAGATCAGGAAACTGTTTCAAAAATGTTTGCGGGATTAACATTAAATAAGCGGGAATGCCTTTTGCTGATCATGGGAGGTGCTAACATCCGAGAAACGAGCCGTTTATTAAATATATCAAAGGAGTCAATTTATAAGATTTTAAAGAAATTGAAAGAAAATTTTGAAAGTTAGCGACACTTTTGGACTGAGCGGCATTTGTAACTGATGAGGAAATAAATGAAAGGAGATTTTGATGAAAAAATCTATTTCCACTTTTACACGCATCCGAAATATTCCCATTCATCAGTTGATCTGCTGGAAAACTGAAAAACTGGAAAAAACGGAACAAGATGTTCTTAAAGAAATATCATATCTAAAAATCCAATTAAAACGAGCAAATCTAACTCTACGTTGGATTAGAGGCATTATTCGAATCAAAACCAACCGGAGGGAACATGGATAAAAAGAGTTCTTTTATTTTCTTTCCGGCAGAATTTTTGTCAGCCATACATAATTTCCGAAAAAGTCAGGTAGCGGATTTAATAATTGCGCTCTGCGAAATTAATTATTACGGAGACCTGTCTGTAAAATTATCAGACCCGGTAAAAAAGCGTTTAGAAAATTTACAAGCCACTATTGAAAAGAATAATGCCAAATATAAGGAAATTTGCGAAAAACGCCAAGCAAGCGGTGCAAAAGGCGGAAGCAAACGTCAAGCAAAAGACAAGCAAACACCAAGCAAACGCAAAGCAAAAGTTCCGCCACCCCACACGGGTGAGTCGGAGAATGAGAATGAATCGGATAATGTAAATGAAAATGGAGATAAAGATAAAGGGGCGGATTGTGTGGATAAGTCGGAATATGTCGGTGCGCCGAGTGTTGATGAGGTGGCGGCGTATTGCAAAGAAAGCGGGTACACGATTGACCCTGTTGCGTTTGTGAAATGGAATGAGGCTCGTGGCTGGATGAATGGCAAGAAGTATATTGCCGTTGATTGGCGTAAAGCCGTTCGGAAATGGTTTTGCAAAGAAAACGGACTGTCACTCAGTGAAATGGAGACTTTCTCGGATGTTTGTGCCGATATGCTGGACAAAGTAAAGGCGGTGCACCATGAAAGTTAAGAGTATTGATGAAATCAAAGACATCTTGGAAACAGCCGCTTATGTTGATCGTCTGCTTCCCGCTGTTCAGGCTCCGAAATATCGGTGTTGCATGCCGGAGATTATTTATACGCCCCAAGAAATCGCCTTTATGGATCGGCGGCCGGTTAGACCTCGCCCAACCCAAGAACAGGTCAGTTTATGGGAAATGGTTATTTTGAATGGATGCCGCTTTTAGAGATTTATGAACGGCGACTGGTTTGGAAACGTGCTAATCGTATTCCATGGAAACTGCTTTGCCGCGAATTCGGGGTTTCTCGGCAACAATTGTGGCTAAAATACGACAAAGCACTCACAAAAATTCAGTTCGGTACAAAGCCCAAAAAATGTCATTGACATCTTTTGGCTTTACATTTTACCCATTTTCAACCTATGTTATGGTTATAATCGGGACGAATCCATAAGGAACGTCCCTTATTTTTACAAAAAAGCATTGGCTCGTCAGCTCTGGCTGACGGGCTTTTTTCATATCCAAAAAGGAGAAATTATGAAAAAAACAGCGGAAGCGGTGTCGCTCGGACACCCCGATAAAACGGCGGACTATATCTCAAGTTACATTTTAGACCGAATGATTGCCCAAGACGAGCAAGTCAAATATGCGGTTGAAGTTATGATTAAAGACAATACGGTGGTTTTGGGTGGCGAGATTACGGGTAATGTGGATTTATCCAATCTTGAAGAGTTTGTTAAAAATGCACTTCGTGATATCGGGTATGATGAATGTTATGCTGAAAACTGGGGTACAAATGCCATAGATGTCCGCAAAATTGAAGTCATAAACCTCATAGGTCAACAGTCAGCAGACATAAACCAAGGTGTTATTTCCAACGGTTGGGGCGATCAAGGCGTGTTTGTTGGTTATGCTTGCAAGGGCGACGGACTTATCAGCAAGGAACAATATCTAGCCCGTTTCTTGAACAACGCCCTTTATATCAAGGCCCGCCAGAGTAAAAACCTCGGGATTGATATCAAAACGCAAATTACCCTCAATGATTACGGGCATATTGAGACGGCAATTGTCGCCCTTCCGATGCTTGAACACGAAGATTTGAGCGGTTTTATTGTTCAAACATTGGGTGAAAAGCCCGATAACATCATCGTAAATGGCACAGGGACGTTCAAATTGCATTCCTCCATCGCAGACTGCGGCATTACCGGTCGCAAATTAGCCTGCGATTTTTAGAATATTCCCAAAAAATTTTAAGCATTCAGAGTTTTTCCAACAAAATAAAGTTTGACTTTTAAATTTATTTGTGATATAATACGGATTTATGGATTTAAGTTATATAGAACAATATAGGTTACTTTATAAAAACAAGCCAAGATATGGGAAGACTTCTTTATCGTTGTTTCCTATTGTGGCACCGTTAATACGACAAATGGGTTGTTCTGAAATTTTAGATTATGGTTGTGGGCAGAGCCAACTTGCTGATGTTTTGGAGAAAAAATTGAACGTATTCGTATATAAATATGATCCAGCGATTGCCAAATTTTCTATCCTTCCAACAAGAAAATTCGATTTTGTAATTTGTACAGATGTTTTACAACATATTCCAATTAAGGATTTAAATGAAGTTCTTTTACAAATAAAAAAATATTCATCTAACTGTTTTTTTATATTAAGTGTTCAAAACATCATACATTATTACCCAACGGCATGTTGGCAAATTGTACAGTTCATTCACCAAAATGGTGGCAAACCAGACTAGGCCTTTTTTTTAATATTGTTACAAAAATGCCTACGGAAGATAAAACGATTGCCTCTTTTGTAACAAAAGGAGTTCATAATGACTTATAATATTCATATTAGAGATGAAATATTTGGTGGTACGGTTTTAAACTTGATTACAGGAAAGAGAGAATATGTTAATGAACAAGAATTATCTGATATCCTTGTATATAATAGATTTCCTACCAATTCTATTACTAAAAATATAGATCAGCATCATTATATTAAACATATTTCTATAGAGGATAGTAAAAAAATTAAGAACGGATTTAGTTTTGCTGATGTAGCATTTATTGAATTAACCAGAGCGTGCAATTTAAAATGTCCTCACTGTTTAAACAATTCTGGTTCAAAACAAAATTCTCAAATGTCTTTCAGAGAAATTACAGAGCTTATTAAAGAACTGGCCTGTGCCGGACTGCAGGAAATCAGATTTACGGGTGGAGAACCGCTATTACATCAAAATCTTTATGATTTTATCCAATTAACAACTGATTTGGGACTATATTCATCTTTGGGAACAAATGGAACTCTATTAACTGAGGAAGTTGCGCTAAACTTAAAAAAAGCAGGATTAAGAAAAGCTGTGGTCAGTATTGATGGCACTCAAGAGCAACATGATAAAATCAGGGGGACTGGAAATTATACTAAATCATTTAATGCCTTATATTATTTAATAAAAAATGATATAGATGTACGTATTAATTCAGTGCTTATGAAATCTAACATGAAAGATATTATTGATTTTGCGAAACAAGTTCATGATAAGAAAATTTTACTTTTTATTAGACGATTCATAGAATCTGGAAGAGGGAGTTCTTTAAAAAACAATATGTTAAGCAAAAAAGATTATGATTATGTTAGACAAAGTTTAAGTAATGAACTTGAAACTGGAGGATATGTTAATGGTCACTATTTACGAAATGATGAGGGAATACATCCTCGAATTTCACTGCCATTTAAAATTAAAGCTTGTAAAGCAGGACAACGAGCATTAGCAATTATGCCTAATGGTGACATACACCTGTGTGGTTTTTTGGCGGCTCAAAATTTTCCGGCAGTTAGCAACATAAGAGAAATTCATGATTGGTCTTTGTTTTGGAAAAATCTACAAGCGTCAGATCAATTATCTGATTTATATAATAATTTAGATAAATATAATAGTGTTCCTGGTATTCAAACAACCTATTGTTTGGCATATGTGCAAAATTTTTTAAATAAGAGGCAATAACAATGTTAATCGCTTTAACCGGATTACATGCAGCTGGGAAAAGTCACTTCACACACACAATCCCAGAGAAGTTTGGATTTTCTGTTTATAACAAAAAAGAAGTGATTGCTACAATTTGTCAAAATGAAACCGGACGTAAAGATTGGGATGTTTGGTATCGAGATGAATTTAGAAAAGATCCATATTTAATGACATCTAAAATTATTTCTGTTATACCTAAAAGTGAAAATAGCATATTGGATTCGGTTCACAGCTATAATGAGTGGCAAATTATAAAACAGATAAGAGAAGAGTGTTTCTTATCAGTGGTTGTAACACCTAAGCTTATCCGTTCTTTGCGATGGGAAAAAGATGATAAAACAAAGGATTTACAACGCATTAAGTATTGGCATAGTGTATATGGAGAAGAATTAGGGTGTTTATTGGCGGAGGCAGATTGGTCGTTTAATGGGGCCGCGTCACAAGAACTAAACGAAAAGGGATTTAAAGAATTGATTGGGCTGCTTTCTCGGAAACGATGCATTTCCCATCAGATACCGTTAAAACAATTAGAGCAACAAAGACAAAGAGGGATTGAACATGACAATTGTTAAAAAAGCCGGCTGTGTTTTAATAAATAAAAAAACAAAAATGATTGGGTTAATCTATAGACAAAAACAAAAAGATTATTCTTTTTCAAAAGGTCATTTAGAAGAGGGAGAAACTTTAGAAGAATGTGCTATAAGAGAAACAGAAGAAGAAACAGGGAGGATGTGTACCATTATTCCATCACAACCGCTTCCAGTTTTAAGGTACATAGATTCAAAAGGTGATAAAACAGAAGCTTTTTATTTTTTAGCACAAGATATAGGGTCTTCCACAACAAGTTTTAATCCAGATCTTGTGCATGAAATTATTTGGGTTCCTTATGATAAGGTTGATAAAACTCTATCATATCCAAATTTAATTCAATTCTGGAATGATATTAAACCATTAGTTAAGAAGGCATTGTATGAAGATACTAAAGATTTTTTTATCCAGAAATGATGATTCCGAAATGTGTATGATTTATGATGTTATTGTGCATCCGCATTATCAGAAAAAAGGGGTTGGCACCCTATTGATGAATGAGGTTTTAAAATACATTCAAACCAATCATTTTGCGACCGTCAGTTTGTTTTACGATACTAATAATAATACGTTAACCCGTTTTTACGAAAAATTTGGATTTATCCAAATTCCAAATACAATGCGATTAAAAAAGTAAAATCCTTAGGAATTGATATCTTGAACGTGCCAGAACTTTACTTTCAAAGAGATACTTTTATCAATACATATTTACAAAATTGATTTGATATTTTATTAAAACTTTTGTATATTGAAACGATAAAAAGATGTTTTGAAGGTATCACCATTTATTCCAAAATCAAAAAGAAAAGATAGAATGAAAATCTATATTATCGGCGGACCCGGCAGCGGAAAAACGACTTATGCCAAAAAATTATCTGCAAAATGGTGCATTCCTCATTTTGATTTAGATGAAATCAAATGGGTTAATGGAGGCAGTCAATCTCCTTATAATCAAAAACGATCCCCGGAAGAGCGAACACGTCTTTTAAATGATATTCTAACCCAAAACAATCATTGGATTTGTGAGGGGGTTTATTTTCAAGATTGGATAATACCCGTCATCCAACAAGCCGATATTGTCCTTATTTTACAAACTTCCACCTGGATTCGGCAATATCGCATTATTAAACGGTCTTTTAGGCGATTATTCCATTTTGATCCCCCCAAATATAAAGAAACGCCCCTCACTTTGTTTCGTTTATTGCGTTGGTCCCAGGTTTATGATACAAAATATTTACCTCAAGCATTGGCAAAAATCACAGCTGCAAAAACCAAATATCATATTATCAAACGAAGGAAAAAATGACATATTGCATTAAAAAATCGGCGGCGGTTTTTATTTTCCAAAAAGGAAATGAATATTTATTCCTGAAAAGGGAGCACACCGGTGCAGGGGATGGGTTTTATATGTTGCCTGCCGGACATATCGATGACGGGGAAACTGTTTTAGAAGGGGCCGTCCGTGAAATACAAGAGGAGCTAAATGTAACGGTTCAACCTCAAGATTTAGAGTTTAAAATCGTAGTTGTCACACAAACACACGTTAATTTTTTCTTTCAGATAAAAAAATACACGGGTGTATTAAAAAATAATGAATTAGCAAAACACAGTGATTTAAAATATCTGCCACTGACAGCAAAAGACATTTCTCCCGATATTCCTATTAAGATCTCTTTAATAGAAAAAGGGGTATATTTTTGGGAAGAAAAATGAAAAAAATCAACAGAGCAAAATATATCGGTTGTAACACAGGCGGGTAATTTAAACAGATTACGTCAGATAAAAAATTAAAGTGTAACAAAGAAGAATCAAAAGGATCCTATTATGAAAATATTAAACCCCGTTCAAATGATAACTGACGATATTTGTTTTCAGACGGAAAATCAACGTCGATTTCGATTAAGGGCGGCCGGTATTATTATTGAAAACAAACAGATTTTATTTGCCCATAATGAAAAAGAACCGTATTATTATTCTGTCGGCGGAGCAATCAAGTTGGGAGAAACTGCCGAAGAAGCCTGTATACGAGAGGTTTTTGAGGAAACCGGTATTCATTACGAAATTGACAGACTTGCCTTTATTCACGAGAACTTTTTTAAACGGGATGACGGAACACTCAAAGGATTAGACTGTCATGAAATTAATTTTTATTTTCTCATGAAATCTCGAGGGACACAAGTTCTCAACAGTCACAGTTCAACACTCGGCATTCCGGAGCACATGGCTTGGCTACCGATGAACGCATTGGATCAATACGAAGCCTATCCGATGTTTTTCAGAACAAAATTAAAAAACATCAAAACATCAGGCTTTGAACATATTATAACACGCGGGTAAACAAATGATAGAATTTTACGTTTCCTCGGATACCGAAAAACAAAAACTAATGGATATTTTTTGTGTCGCCCCTATCGGGAAATCTTTAATGGAACGAGCAAAACAATACCATTTCCCCCCGGATATGGCAAAGAAAATGCAAACAAGTCCTCGGATCCAATGGGATGAGGCGTTAGAAGAGTTGTTGGAGACAACATACTTAAAATATAAAAACGATCTCGAGGTCGCCCACTCTTTTTTTCATTGCTTCTGGAATAAAAACGGAGAAGCTTATTTATCAAAACTCGACTCTTTTTTCGGGGAGAGATTTCCGGATTATCGCGTTTTACTGGCATGTTATTTAGATGTTGTTTCCAACTGGAAAGAGTGTAACATCGTGATTAATCATGCCCTGTATAAAAAGGCAAATGTGTTATACTCTGTTTACGGCATTCTTTTTGAAATGGTTTTATCTCAAATTTTTATAAAAATACGCACCCTTAAAAATAAAACAGAAATGTCCGATAAACAAGTATGGGGACGTTCGGAACTGGCCGCTTGCGCTATTTTAAACAAATTATATCCGGCATTTCAAAATTCCGTGAAAACAGGGTATCCCGAACTTGATTCATCGATGCCTTTATTTTTGGAGGTAATTCAAAAAGCGACGCATTTAACGCCTTTTTTAAACGAAACAATCAATCTGACACTCCCGTTTGATAGAAAAGAATGACAGAGAAAATGGAAAATTTATTTAGGAAACTGTCAACCTCTCCTTTCAGAAGTCGTTTTCATTTGACAGACATCGATCGGAAATACATTCGTGAAAAAGGAATGGCCGTTATTCGCCAACACGCTGAAGATTTTATTACCAAACGCTTGGCACCGGCCGAACCATCCCATGACGGTCGGCAAACACCTATGCGCGGTCATCCCGTTTTTATTGCTCAACACGCGACGGCAACGTGCTGTCGACAATGCTTGTTTAAATGGCACCATATACAACCGCATATCCCCCTTTCAGAAACACAACAAATCTATATTGTTGATATTATCATGTGTTGGATTGAAAAAGAAAACGGTGCTTGTTAAAAAGCACCGTTCACTTTGTCCCATTCATTTACCGAGCAGACAAAACCAATTTATTATCCTGAACCGTAACAATAACCGTTGTATCATCCGGAATTTCCCCCGCCAACAATTTAATCGCTAACGGGTTTTCCACTTCTTGCTGAATCAATCGTTTCAACGGCCGGGCTCCGAATTCGGCGTCATACCCGTTTTCGGACAGCCAATCCTTGGCCTTGTCATCCAAATGCAACCGAATATGATGATCCTCCAACCGGTGTTGCAGGCGGGCGATTTGAATATCCACGATTTGCCGGATATGTTCTTTCCCAAGCGGATGGAATCGGATAATTTCATCCAATCGATTCAAAAATTCCGGCTTAAAAAACGTCTTTAACTTGGCCATCATATCTTTGTCTTTTTCATTGACAATCAGGTTGGACGTCAAAATAATAAACGTATTCTTAAAATCGACAACACGTCCCTTACTGTCTGTTAAACGACCTTCATCCAAAATCTGAAGAAGTAAATTAAAGACATCCGGATGCGCCTTTTCAACCTCGTCAAACAAAATAACCTGATAAGGCCGACGGCGCACGGCCTCCGTCAAAACGCCGCCTTCATCATAACCGACATATCCCGGAGGAGCACCGATTAACCGGGCAACCGCGTGCTTTTCCATATACTCCGACATATCGATGCGAACATAGGCCGATTCCTCATCAAACAAAAACGCCGCCAACGCTTTGGCCAATTCCGTTTTTCCAACCCCCGTCGGCCCCAAGAACAAGAAAGATCCGATCGGTCTGTTCGGGTCTTTCAATCCCGCACGTGACCGACGAACGGCGTTTGCAACCGCCGTGATGGCGTTGTCTTGCCCGATAACGCGGCGCGCCAGTTCTTTTTCAATGTTCAATAGCTTTTCCCGTTCCGAACTCATCAATTTATCAACGGGAATTCCCGTCCATTTGGACACGACACCGGCAATCAAATCGGGCGTGACCGTTTCGGGTGCACTGTGTTGTTGATTGAGTTGGTCAAGCTCGGCCAACTTGGCCTGCATTTCGGGAATATCCTTATACTGTAGCCGGCCGGCCAAATCATAATTCCCCTCCCGGAAAGCCCGATCAATATCGATTTTAGCCCGATCAATCTTTTCACGCAACGCATTCGCGTCACGCACAGAGTTTTTGGCCGCCAACCATTTAGCCGATTGATCCGCCGATTCCTTTTCCATTTTGTTAATACTTTGTTCGATAACTGCCAACCGATCCCGGGACGCTTTGTCCTTTTCTTTTCGCAAAGCCTCGCGCTCAATTTTCAACTGCAACAATTTGCGATCCAATTCATCCAGTTCCTCCGGTTTTGAATCCAACGCCATTTTGAGCTTGCTGGCCGCCTCATCCACTAAATCAATGGCTTTATCCGGCAAAAAACGATCCGCGATGTATCGGTTCGACATCACCGCCGCCGCAACCAACGCCGCATCGGCAATACGCACACCGTGATGAATTTCATACTTTTCTTTAATGCCGCGCAAAATAGATATTGTTTCTTCAACCCCCGGCTCGCCGACATAAACCGGTTGAAACCGACGGGCAAACGCTGCGTCTTTTTCAATATATTTTTGATATTCTTTCAGCGTCGTCGCACCGATACAATGTAATTCCCCCCGAGCCAAAGCCGGCTTTAACAGGTTTGACGCATCCATAGAGCCTTCACTGGCCCCTGCCCCGACAACCGTATGCATTTCATCAATAAACAGAATAACACCGCCGTTGGAGGCCGCAACCTCTTGCAGAACGGCTTTCAGACGCTCTTCAAACTCACCGCGGTATTTCGCACCGGCAATCAAAGCCCCCATATCCAAAGCCATCAGCCGTTTATTCGCCAAACTTTCGGGAACATCCCCGTTAATGATACGCAAAGCCAACCCTTCAACAATAGCGGTTTTACCGACCCCTGGCTCGCCGATTAAAATCGGATTATTTTTGGTTCGACGAGACAACACCTGAATCGTATGGCGGATTTCTTCATCACGACCGATAACGGGATCCAGTTTTCCCTGCCGCGCGCGATCGGTAAAATCGATGGCATACCGTTTCAAAGCCTCAAAACTATCCTCGGCCGTCGGTGATTCGGCGGTCCTCCCCTGTCGCATGCCGTTAATAACCTCGTTTAACTTTTTTAAATCAACGCCTTCGTCCTTTTCGGCCAATAAAGCCTGCAACAACCGTTCAACCGTTACATACGCGTCTTTGGCTTTATGCGCGATTTGCTCTGCCCGATCTAAAACGCGTAGTAATTCTTGGGAAGCCGACACTTGAACCGATGAACCGGACACTTTCGGTAACTTATCTAACGCCTCATCCACCGAGCGGCTGATATCTTCGACACGGGCACCGCTTTGTGTCAACAGCTGTGCTGCCAATCCTTGTTTATCATCCAACATCACCCGCATCAAATGCGCCGGCGCAATATACGGGTTAGACAAACGGGCGGCCAACGTTTGTGCCGATTGTAAAAATCCCTTTGATCTGTCAGTAAATTGTTCTATATTCATAACCATTCTCCTTTTATGTTAAAACATAAGTATATATTCCCCTTTTTTCAAGAGGGAGGTTAAAAAATACCCCCGATCAGATAATCGGGGGAGTCTTTTTTAGGAGTCTTTATATTTGATTCAACCAATGCGTGATTTTATTTCGAACGGCTCCATCATATTCAGAACCCATGTTGTTAAAGGATGCCCCTTGTTTAAGATTGGCCTGCCGTGCTTTGCGTTCAAAATCGGCAAAAAAGGTGCCCGCATTGCTACCCTGTGTAGAAAAAGGAACGATCGTTTTTCCTTTGAAATCAAACTGATTCAAGAAAGACAACATTGGGGTTGCCACGGTATACCACCAAACAGGGGCTCCGACAAAAATCGTATCATAGGTGGATATATCCGGAAATTCGGTCGCGATGGTTGGATAATTTTTCATATCTAATTGACGCTTTAATGTCAGATAGAACCACGGATACCTGTTAATTGTTTTTTGCGTTTGAATGCGAAACAAATCCCCTTGCGTTTGACGGGCGATTTCCTGAGCAATGGCGGCTGTGTGCTCGGTCAGAGAATAATAAATCACCAAAACTTTGCCCAAATGGCCGTCATAAGCGGTTGACGCAACGGTATAGGGGGCCATTTCGGTCCGATTACGCACCGATACCCGATACATATGCAACGCCCCGATAGCACCTGACACGATAATCAAAACGCCGATTATAATTAAAAACAGTTTCATCATGGTCATCTCCCCCCCTTTTTATATCATACGTTTTTGCCCATTTCATAGGCCTCATCAAAAGCCGGTGTTTTTTTAACTTCGCCTTTCTGCCAGGCACCCACACCATAGATGATCCCTTTCTCATGGGCGTTATCCAGACAATCCGCCGTAAACCCGCGGAACCCTTCAATGACTTTGTGCATCATACCCCGATCCGTATCGGCAGCCGCCACAATAAAGTAGAAATCTTTATCGCTGATTTCCGTATACCGCGGCACACACCGGTCAATAAACGTCTTCATCTGTCCGTCCATACCGTAAAAATAAACGGGTGTTGCCAAAACAATCACATCGGCGTTTACCATTTTATCCAACAGATCGACCATATCATCTTTTTGAATACAACGATGCGTTTCGTTGCATACACCGCACCCAAGGCAAAAATTGATTTTCTTTTCCTGTAAGCGAACCTTTTCCACCTGATGACCCGCGGCAATAGCACCCGCCATAAATTGGTCGCATAATATATCCGAATTACCGCCTTTGCGCGGGCTACCTGAAATAATTAACACTTTTTTCATATTACTCTCCTTTCACAGCTTGATCATATTCTTCATCCGTTACCGGCTCTAACCAATCCACTTTGTTCGTCGCCCCGTTTGTTTCCAAAGAAACATGTGTGAACCAGCTGTCCGGTGCCGCACCGTGCCAATGTTCCGTGTTAACGGGAATCCGCACGACGTCCCCTTTGTTTAACCGACGCGCCGGACGTCCTTTTTCCTGATAATATCCCGAACCGTCCAAAACAAGTAAAATCTGTCCGCCCGTATGCGTATGCCAATTCGTCCTAGCCCCGGGTTCAAACGTCACATTTGCCATTGAAGCGTGCCACACGTCATCATATTCACTCAACCGTGTCAAATACGTTGTGCCCGTAAAAAAGCGACCGTAGGGATTTACCTCTCCTTGGGCAAAAACCGTGTCAATATCGGCCACCGGATTTTGGATCTTTTCCGGCGCGATGAAGCTGTCCAAAACAGAGCGCGCCTTGTCACCCGGTGTGCCCAGTTCGTTTTGAACAATGGTTAAAACCGCCCCGATTTGATCCGCCGTAAGCCCCGTATTCATTGCACCGGTCATATGCGCTTTTAACATCGGCCGAACATTTCCAATCGCCGCCAAAGCCGATACGGTCGCTAATTCGCGGTCTTGAATTGACAAGACGTTCCGACCGAAAATATCGGCAAACAAATGCTCTTTCAAAAAAGTATCCGTTGCCGGCACCGTTACCGCATATCCGGCAACACCTTTTTCCGGGCCGAACAGTTTTTCAACCACGGATTTTCCATAGGCATACCGATCCGTTCCGGCCGGCAAAGTGTGCGGTTCCTCCCCGATTGTATCCGACAGCCCCCGTTTTTGCCGTTCGGACAAAACATCCGTCAATGTGTTAATAGCACTCAAACTTTTCGGAAAACCGGTATACGCATACATTTGAAGCAAAATCTCTTTTTCATCGTTAACCGTCAACCCCGCGTCCAAACCTCTGTTTAATGCCGTTTTCAATTTTTCCTGATTACCGGCAGCCGTCAAAGCCGCAATAGACGCAATAGACTCCTGCCGTGGTGTTAAAAGTGTTGTCATGGTTTCTGCCTTTCCTCTTAAAACAAAACACGTTAAACAAATTATCAAAAGAATAGATAATTTTTTCATTTTTACCCCCGCTTCAAAACAGATTGAATATCGGACACAATTTGCTCCGGTGTCAAGTGGTTTCTTTCATACAAAACCGATTCCGGCATCCGATCCGTAAATTCTTTTCGACCGCCAAACGTTAACACCTTCATATCAGAATGACCGTAAAAACGGGCGATTTTCTCTCCAAATCCACCATCCAGTTGCCCGTCCTCCAATGTAACGACCAATCGATGATCGGCTTTCAATTCGTTCAACAAATCCCGATCCAATCCCGTCATATAAACCGGATTAATCAGTGTTGCCCGAATACCGGCTTCATCCGCCAGTCTTTGACAAACCGTATGTGCCAGTCCGAAGAAATTGCCCAACCCTAAAATGGCGACATCTTTTCCTTTTTCCATCACCTTAAACCGATTTAACAAACCGTAGTTTGTCGTATCCGGCCGACCTGACGACACAACATCCCCGAACGGAACACGAATGGCAACTGGATGTTCCGTTTGCGACATAGACCAATCCAACATCGCCAAATATTCCTCCTTTGTCGTCGGAGCCAAATACACCATATTCGGGATATTGCTGATCAAAGGAATATCAAAAGATCCCAAATGCGTTGCATCCGCACCGGATAAACCACCCCAAAAAACAAGAATCGTCGCCGGATTTCGGTTCAAAGCCAGATCTTGGGATAATTGATCGTATGCACGTTGAATAAAAGAACTTAATACCATCATGACGGGTTTTCCACCGCCGGCCGCAATACCGGATGAAAAAGCGACGGCGTGTTCTTCGGCAATACCGACATCGGCATAATGAATCCCGGCTTGTTCCCGAAAAGCCGGCGTCAATCCGGTGGCTCCGGGTGTGGCCGGAGAAATGACAACAACCCGATGATCCTCCCGATACTTTCGCGTTAAAAAATCACGTGTGATACTGTTATAATCCTCCGCCATAACCGGCACCTGTCCGGACTCTGCCGCCTCTACACCACCGGGCACAATCCAATGAAACTGCTCTTTATTCCTCTCTGCAACGGCAAGTCCTTTTCCTTTAATCGTATGCATGTGAACCACAACCGGATGATTGATATTTTGAACCGATCGAAAAACGGCAATCAGATTTTCTAAATCATGACCATCGTCTATATACCGATAATCAAAGCCCATTGCTTTAAAGAAATTACAATCCGCCTGTCCGTTCGTTTCCCGCAATAATTTTAAATTGTGATACAATCCTCCGTGATTGGCAGCAATAGACATATCATTATCATTGACAACAATAATCATATTACTTCCTAAAACAGCGGCATTATTCAACCCCTCATAAGCTTCACCGCCGCTGAGCGACCCGTCACCAATAACGGCAATAACATTTTCCTTGCCTCCCTGTAAATCACGCGCTTTGGCCAATCCGCAAGCCAAACTGACCGACGTCGCCGTGTGACCGATTGTAAATAAATCATACGGACTTTCCGCCGGATTCGTGTATCCGGATACAGACCCGTATTTTTCGGGGTTTGTAAAAGCCTCACGCCGTCCCGTCAACATTTTGTGCGGGTAGGATTGATGGGACACATCAAACACAATTTTATCCGACGGTGCGTCAAATACATAATGCAAAGCGATTGTCGCTTCAATCATACCCAGGTTCGGCCCCATATGGCCCCCCGTCATGTCCACTTTACGAATTAACGCCGCTCGCATTTCTTCGGCTAAAACCGTTAATTCCGCCATTGAAAGCCGTTTTAAATCAGCCGGTGAATTTATTTTTTCCAATACTGTCATATTCATCTCCTCATATTATTTGACCGCGTTTTATCGATTCGGTGTTACCATACCATTTAAAGTTCACTCTAAGTCAAGAACTTTTTTCAAAAAAACATTTTTTATATCGTATTAAAAGTGAAACTCAACCACAACTATTTATTCTTGACACCTCTTCTTTTTTATGCAATCCTGACTTTCGGAGTGAAAAATGACAACAACATTAACCGAAAAACCAACATTAAAAGAGATTCAGGATTATGTTTTAGCCACCAAAAAAGAACGTGGTTTTAACACGACGGACAAATTTTATGAATGTTGTCTGTTGGCCGAGGAATGCGGTGAACTGATTTCAGCGGTACGCAAAAACAACAAAGGCGGTTCGGTGGGAAGCGGGTCGACCATCGGGAACGTCGCGGAAGAACTGGCCGATGTTCTAATCTATCTTTGTTCTTTGGCCAATATGCACCAAATCGATTTGGAGCAAGCGTTCCGGGACAAAGAAGAAAAAAACAAACAACGTTCATGGAAACGTCTGTAAATGAAACTTCTGATCATCGGTCTGTTGGGCAGCGGTAAATCCTCTCTGGCTTGGTATATCAACAAACAATACGGACTTCCTCGACTCAACTTGGATGAGATATTTCGCACGCCAGGCGGTGGATACGCTACTCCCGAAGAATATCAGGGCAAACTGGATTCTTTTCTAAACACCCATACCGATTGGGTGATTGAGGGATGTCAATTTGAATTATACGAACATATCCGGCCGGATACCGTTATTGTGATGGATATATCCGGCATCCGCGCCGCATGGCGATTTACCCGACGTTTCTTTCAGGCCAAACGTTTAATCGGACAATCGATAGCCAAGGATGCGCCGGTTCAAGCCTATCATTATCGACATCCGACCCCGGCCAAAATATGGGATTGGTATTGCTGTAATAAGGTTATTCATAACCAAATAACGGCTTGGTTAAAAACAATTTCGGCACCGGTGATAACGGTTTCTTCTTTCCGCGAATACACAAAAATAGATCGAATCTTCAATCACAAGCATATCTAGCCCGTTATCATCAACACAACAGCCATCAAAAACATTCCGGCAAACAAACCGACAATCGCCGAATGATCGCTGTATCGATGAGCGGCAGGCAATAACTCGTCAAAAGAGATATAAATCATGATACCCGCCACAACCGCAAAGATACCTCCCAAAAAAGCGGGATTGATAAACGGGTATAAAATCCAATACCCGACGACACCGCCCAAGGGTTCCGCCAAACCGGACAAGAAAGAATAAACAAACGCTTTTTGGCGACTGCCCGTCGCATAAAAAACGGGAACGGAAACGGCCATTCCCTCCGGAATATTATGGATAG
Organism: uncultured Alphaproteobacteria bacterium; assembly: GCA_944391735.1. Classification (GTDB taxonomy): domain Bacteria; phylum Pseudomonadota; class Alphaproteobacteria; order CAAHEQ01; family UBA3637; genus CALXZG01. The sequence continues at coordinate 41,579 of CALXUR010000001.1, forward strand.
CGATCGCCAAAGCAATCGGCAACGCTATTTCCGGCATTGACAAAGCAGACATGAACGTGGCCAGACCTTCCGGAAAATTATGGAGTGCCAACGCACCGGCCGTCAACAATCCGACACGCAACAAGCGTCCGCTATGCCCCCGGTATTTCTTCAACCGCGTTAAAGCATGATGATCATGATTTCTATCATGCGGATTTTCTATTTCGGGAATGATCAGATCAATACCGGCCGTCACAAGGACGCCCCCGAAAAACAATAAAATCGTCATCCATTCGGCTTGTATTCCCCGATAAACACCGGCTAATACGGCGATTGAGTGCGGCAACAGGGAAACTAAAGAAACATAGATCATGACACCGGCCGAAAACCCCAAGGCTAGGGATAAAAAACGAATATTGGAACGGTGCGTTACAAAAGCAATCAGTGACCCGATACCGGTTGATAAACCGGCCAACAGCGTCAAACCGAAAGCAAACCCAAAAGACATGATAAACTCTCCCCGTTCCCAAAATATGTTTCCCTTTTATAAAACACAAGACCCGACCGGGCATGAAAAAAGAAGAAAAGAGCAAATAACATTTGACTTTCAAGAGGATTTTTTATATGCTTTTGCCAATTGTGTTATTAAAACAGGAGTCATAAATGGCAGAATACAATCATCTTGAAATTGAAAAAAAATGGAAAAACTATTGGGACAAACATAAAACGTTCAAAGCCGAAATCGACAAAAACAAGCCCAAGTATTATGTATTGGATATGTTTCCATATCCTTCGGGCGCCGGATTGCATGTCGGCCATGCCGAAAATTACACCATTTCGGATATCATGGCGCGTTACAAACGTATGAACGGTTTCAATGTTCTGCACCCGATGGGGTGGGACGCTTTCGGTTTGCCGGCCGAACGATACGCCGAAAAAACAGGGATGCATCCCGCCGATGTTGTGAAACAAAACGCCGATGTGTTCCGGACACAGCTAAAATCAATCGGGTTATCCTATGACTGGGATCGGGAAATCAATACGACGGATCCGTCATATTATAAGTGGACTCAATATATTTTTAAAATTTTATTTGACAGAGGATTGGCTTACGAAGTTGTGACCCCGGTGAATTGGTGTCCCAAGCTGGGAACCGTTCTGGCCAATGAAGAAGTCAAGGACGGAAAATACGTCGAAACCGGGGATGAAGTCGTCCGGAAACCGTTACGTCAATGGATGTTAAAAATAACGGCCTATGCCGAACGATTGCTACAGGATTTGGATAAAGTCAATTGGCCCGAAAGCATTAAAACGATGCAACGGGAATGGATCGGCAAATCCACGGGAGCCGACATCACATTCAAGGTCGCCGGAAAACAAGCCGAGTTCACGGTTTACACAACTCGTCCGGACACGTTGTTCGGCGCAACCTATTGTGTATTGGCTCCGGAACATGCGCTTGTCAAAGAAATTACGACGCCGGATCAAAAAGCCGCGGTGGAGGCCTATGTTGAAGCGGCTTCAAAAAAATCGGCGCAAGATCGAATGGCGGATGTTAAAGACAAAACCGGTGCTTTTACGGGGGCGTATGCCATTAACCCGCTCAACGGAAAAGAAATTCCGATTTATATCGCGGATTATGTCCTCGGCGATTACGGTTACGGTGCTATTATGGCCGTTCCGGCACACGATCAACGTGACTATGATTTCGCGAAAAAATTCGGTATTCCGATGATTCAGGTTATTGAAGGCGGCGATATTTCCCAAGAGGCTTGGGAAGGTGACGGTGCCTTAATTAACTCGGATTTCTTAAACGGGTTGCATGTTGCCGAATCCAAAAAGAAGATGATTGCCTATGCCGAAGAACACGGTTTCGGAAAAGGAACCGTGAACTATAAGTTGCGGGATTGGTTGTTCGCGCGGCAACGGTATTGGGGCGAACCGTTCCCGATTATCCATTGTGAGGACGGGACGATTAAATCGCTTCCGTTTAAAGATTTACCCGTTTTATTACCGCCTATGGCGGAATTCAAGCCGACGGCCGACGGTGAACCGCCTTTGGCGCGCTGCACGGATTGGGTCAACACAACAGATCCCGACACGGGTAAACCGGCCAAACGTGAAACGAACACGATGCCGCAATGGGCGGGCAGTTCGTGGTACTTCCTGCGTTTTTGTGATCCGCATAATGATCAGGAGTTTGTCAGTAAAGAGGCCGACAATTATTGGATGCCCGTTGATTTATATGTCGGGGGTGTTGAACATGCCGTGTTGCACCTGTTATACGCCCGATTCTGGCAAAAGGTTTTGTTTGACGCGGGTTTGGTTTCAACCGACGAACCGTTCAAACGATTGGTCAATCAAGGAATGGTTTTGGCCTATTCCTATCGGGACGACAACGGTAAATATTACTATCCGAAACAGGTGGAACGCCGTGGAAACGATTGGTATGTCAAGGATACGGACATCAAAGTCAACACACAAGTTGAAAAAATGAGCAAATCCCGTTTCAACGTTGTCAATCCGGATGATGTGGCGAACGAGTTCGGATCAGATTCCATGCGGCTGTATTTGATGTTCATGGGACCGATTGACGCGGAAAAACCGTGGACATCGGATGGTATCAACGGCGTCAACCGCTTTGTCAAACGGGTTTGGAACATTTTTGAAACGCCGGACAAGATTCAAGAGAGCGGAGATGCCGAATTAAGCAAGCTGATGCATAAAACCATCAAAGGTGTCACGGAAGATATGGAACGGATGACATTCAACACCGCCATATCCAAAATGATGGAAATGGTGAATGCCATCTATAAATCCGAAAAGCCAATCGCCAAGGCCGATATGGAAAGCTTTGTCAAACTGTTATCACCATTGGCACCGTTCATTTCGGAAGAATTGTGGGAGCGGTTGGGACATACGGAAAGCATCACGTATGCCCCGTGGCCGACACATGACGAAACATTGCTGGTTAAAAACGATATGAACATTGTAATTCAAGTTCTTGGCAAGAAACGTGCCACATTAACTGTTCCTGTCGATATAACACAGGACGACCTGTTGGCTTTGGCCAAAAATGAATCGCATGTTCAAGAATTCATCGCCGGAAAGGAAATCGTTAAAGTAATTTACGTTCCCGGACGATTAATGAACATCGTTGTAAAGTAAACTATATGTGAGGATGTGGTCAACATATCCTCACATCCATTTTTATATTTCTTTTTATTTTTACATTCCTTCGTTCGGGACTTGATCTTTCCCGTAAAACAAGATAATCTGAACGCACATCTTATCTTTTAACGGAAAGGAAACCCTATGAAAATTATTATTATCGGTGGTGGTGCAACGGGAGCCAGCTGTGCGGCACGACTCAGACGTTTGGACGAACGGGCGGAAATTACCCTCTTGGAACAAACGAATGAAATTTCAATAGCGAACTGTGGCCTCCCCTATTATATTTCAGACACGATTGCCAATCGGGACGATATCTTGGTCAGCGATACGGACACATTCAAAAATTGGTTCAATATTGATGTTCATCTGAACACGCGCGTTGTCCGAATCAAGCGCGATACCCGGGAAGTCGTAACCGACACCGGCGTAACGTATCCCTATGATAAACTGGTTCTGGCTTTGGGCGCGGCACCGTTTTTACCGGATACGCCGGGCATAACAAACAGTAACGTTTTCACGCTCAGACACTTGGCTGACGCGGATAAAATAAAAGACCATATCCGACAACATGCCGTTCAAAGAGCGGTTGTCATCGGTGGCGGTTTTATCGGCCTTGAAATGGTTGAAAATCTGAAACACATGAATATTGACGTCTCTCTTGTTGAGGCTTGCGATCAAATTCTAAATCCTTTTGATACAGACATAGCCGACGTTGCCCGAAACACCCTGTTACGGCATGGCGTTACCCTCTATTTAAATACAACCGTTCAAAAGATTGCCGGAGATCAAGTATATTTATCTTCCGGACAGATTCTGACAACCGACATCGTGATTGCGGCCATCGGTGTTCGACCGGAAACAGGTATCGCCGTCGAAGCGGGGTTGGAAACGGGATTGCGGGGTGCCATACGGGTCAACGCGAACCTGCAAACATCCGATCCGAACATTTACGCGGGCGGAGACAGTATTGAAGTCAAAAACCTGGTATGCGGAAACGCTGCCCTTATCCCGCTGGCCGGCCCGGCAAACAGACAAGGTCGCATCATCGCCGATAACATCGCCGGTATTTCATCGATGTATCAAGCCTCCCAAGGCAGTTCAATCATCCGTCTGTTTGACACGGCGTTTGCCATGACCGGCGCAACGGAAAGAGGGCTTCAGGAACAAAACAAACCCTACCATAAAATCCATGTCTGGGCAAACTCACATGCCTCTTACTATCCGGACGCACATCCTGTCTTAATTAAGCTGTTATTCGGTCGCGACGGCACTGTTTTTGGGGCACAGGTCTATGGTCAATCCGGCGTGGATAAAATAACAGATGTCATTGCATCCCTTATTCGTCATCAAGCAACCGTTACAGATCTTGTTGAAATAGAACTTTGCTATGCTCCGCCGTTTAATTCGGCCAAAAGCCCTGTCAACATAGCCGGTATGGCGGCCGAAAATGTTTTGCGCGGTTTCGTAACACCTTGTTTTGACTTGGATTCCGATGCTGTGCTGATAGATGTTCGACCGGCCGCCGCCTTTGCCCGGGATGCTTTGCCCCAAGCCATCAACATCCCGATTGCCGAACTGCGAAACGCTATGCTCCGACTGCCCCAAGACAAAAAAATAATCGTCTATTGTGCTAAAGGATATACGGGATATGTTGCGGCCTGTCTTTTAAGACAAGAAGGGTTTAAAAATGTATTCAGTTTATCCGGCGGACTGATGTTTTTAAAAGACCGAAAGACACCGTGACCCGCTATTGCATCGACCAACAATCGGCCTTATATGATTTTCAAACAGAGGAGTAAAGATGAAAGAGGAAATCATCCTGGCCGGCGGATGTTTTTGGGGCATTCAATCGGCTTTTGACAAAATCCCGGGCGTTATTCAAACCGAAGTCGGTTATATCGGCGGAGTAACCCAAAACCCGACATATAAAGAAGTTTGCACCGATTCCACCGGACATGCGGAGGCAGTGCGTATTTTGTATGATTCAGATAAAATCTCTTTGGCCGAATTGTTGGATATTTTTTTTATGATCCACGATCCGACGACGCCCGACCGGCAAGGACCGGACATCGGACGTCAATACAGATCGGCTGTTTTTTATACAAAAGCGAAAGACAAAAAAATCATCACACAAAAAATAAAAGAATACGGTGCCTATTTCGAACAACCGATTATAACGGAAGTAAAACAAGGCGGTATCTTTTATCCGGCCGAAACCTATCATCAAAAGTATTTTGAAAAACTGGGCAAAAAAACATGTCCCCATGTTGAAAAAAGTAAAGATGCCTTTTTGCGTAAAAAACTAACACCCGAACAATATCGAATTATGCGAGAGCAAGGGACGGAAGCACCTTTTTCAGGTAAATATATTTATTTTGATGAAAAAGGCATTTATCGGTGTGCCGCCTGCGGCCAAAAATTATTCGATTCGACAAGTAAATTCCAAACAACCTGTGGTTGGCCCGGATTTGACAAAGCTTGCCCCGATGCCGTAACACTCAAAAAAGATTTCAGCCATTTCATGGTTCGGGACGAAGTATTATGCAGTCACTGTCAATCACATTTAGGCCATCTGTTTAACGATGGTCCCACCACGACAGGATTGCGTTATTGTATCAATTCGGCCGTTCTTGATTTTGAAAAAAAATAACCGCGTTCACTTTTTCAAGTCAACCAAAATCAACGGCACCCGCATTTCCGCCTGTGTCAATCCGGCATGAGCACTTTTCAAGTCCGGTATCACTTCACCCGGTTGATGTTGACAAATTGATTTTCCGGAAATAGATGAAATAATATAATCTCCGATAAAATCCAATGCGCGTTCATGCGGTTTTCCGTATCCGAACAAATGTCTGTCCAAAACTTCCTGACGACTGAATAAAATAAAATCCTGCGACAAATACCGATTAAACAAGTCTAAAAAACGATCCCGCCGCCCCGGTTTCAAAGCAATACTGACCGTTCTGTCATCCAGACTGAGCGGCCTGGACAAACAATCAACCATATCTTCAATATCATCTATATATACAACTTCTTCCAGCGGAGTATGTCCATGGTCTGCTGAGACAATCAACAAAGTATCCGTCAATTGTGCGGATAATGTTCGGATACGCCGATTTATATCCCGGACGATTTCCCTAACATCGGGGGCATATGTTCCTTGGTTGTGCATGGTATGATCCGGTTCATTCCAATAAGCGAACACATATTGCCTACCCTCTTTTCCACAGGTAACCCGAATATCCCGAAACCACTCGGATAATGTTTCGGCTTCACCACCCGGAATAGAGGCGGGATAAATACTTCTTGCTTGAACACACCCACCTGTCGCACGATTAATCCGATCCCATATCGGTTCATAGGATAGTTGATCCGCAACCGGGGGAACATCCAGCTTTTTCTGTGTATATAAATCACAATTTCGATATAATTCAATGACCTTTTCATATTCTTTAAAATAACAGGCCCAAGCCAACCATCCATGCGTAATCGGTGGCAACGCGGAACGATAAGTCGTCATCGCGGCACAGGTTGTCGGCGGAAAGACAGAGGAAATCGACCGCACAAAATGCTGTCTTAAGAAAGAACGTGGCGACAGTGTTTTTCCCAGAAAATCAACACCCATGCCATCAAAAACCATAACAACAATATTTTTATATCTCCGCTTTAAAACGGCGTCTAAATCGGATAACGTCGCATAATCCGATGATACACCATAATGTTTTAAAATCGAATGACTTAATGATAAAATACTATCATCATAATTCGGAAAACAGACCCGTGTATCAGACAAAATTATTTCTCCTCTTTCAACAACTTACTGATATAATACTCATCATGCCAACGACCATTGATAAAGGCTGTTTCTTTGGTTATACCTTCAATTGTAAAACCACACTTTAAATACAAATGAATCGCATGATAGTTTTCCGTGCGAACCGTTCCGAATAACCGATGCACACCCTTTTCACGAGCCCCGGCCTCCAGCTGACGCATCAATTCGGTTCCCAAACCACAATGATAAAATTCTTTCAAAATACATAAACCGAAACCGGCATTACCACCCGACCACGGATGATTCGGTTTAGGCTTTTGAAAAGAAGTCATACCGATTAATCTGCCATCCGGTAAAAACGCACCTAAAAATAAATTATCCTTGTTTTCATAGGCGGCCACCGATTTATCCCGTTCAATATCCGGTTGTCCGGGATATTGGTTTGTAAAAATTGTTTCCGTTGAAAAAAGACGTAAAAAATCACGAACTGCCTCAAAATCAGAACCGCGTAATCGCCGAATATCAGCCTCTGAATTATTTTTTAATTTAATCATTTTTTGTCCCTCCTTTAAATTAAGATATCAAACATATTTTATAAAATCAACCTAAAAAACTTGACTTATCCTTTTTTTCAACTCATCTTTATTTATACTAAAGGAGACAACATGAAAACATACTATATTGTCAGCGGGGGATTTGACCCGATTCACGAAGGTCATATTGAAATGATCAAAGCCGGCGCCGCCGCCAGCGACGGTGTTATTTTATTACTAAACTCGGATGAATGGTTGATTCGTAAAAAGGGGAAAAACTTTATGAACTTTAACACGCGCCGCGTTATTTGCGACAACATGAAAGGTGTTATTGAGGTCATTGGTTTTGATGACACGGATAACTCGGCCTCTGACGGTATCCGTAAAGTCCGCGCCAAATATCCGAACGACCACTTGGTTTTTGCCAATGGCGGAGACCGCGGCTCTGATAATATTCGGGAGGACGATGTTTGTAAAGAATGTGATGTGGATTTAGTTTTCGGAGTCGGCGGTGATAACAAAGCCAATTCATCATCATGGATTTTGAATAACTGGTCCGAAAAATAACATAAAATAAAACACTCCGAATCCTTGGTCATACATAACCAAGGATTTTTTATGCGTTTTTTTATAAATACCAACTTTCGACGCATGCGAAAGTTAATCAATATCTCTATCATATAATCATGAAAAACATAAAATACATATTACTAATCCTATTGTTCCTGACCGGATGCCACAGCTTTGAACAAGAGTTGGCACATGATTTAGTGGCAAATACCGAACAGACACTTTCTTTGTGTAAAATAACGGGGTTTCCCTACCACGGAATAAAAGACCACCTGAATCAAAAACAAACATTGAAAGTTCTAATGATTCACGGCATAGGCACACACCATCCCGGGTATTCTATGCCCTTACAACAAAATCTGGCAGCTCAAATCGGATTTAACGTGTTATCCCGAGTGCCCAAAAACATGACTTTGATAGATAAAGCGGATCAAAAAACACCGATAGGTAACCTGCGCGTGACCTTGTGGGAAAACACAACCGATTCGCGTCAAATGTTATTTTACGAATTAACCTGGTCGGAAATAACACAACCCTATAAAAAAATTTTGAGTTTCGACATGACCGAGGAATACACCTCCGACCGGGTTCCTTTTAACAACACCATGAAAGGCTTTTTGGATAATCTGTTGCCTGATCCGATGATTTACCTGACGGATCCGCACCATCTGATACTGCATGCCGGACAACAGGCTTTTTGTTGGATGTTGGCCTCGGAATGGGAAACGTTCCCGACTGATAAAAAAACAAACTGTCCTTTGCCGACAACCGATATCGTCGGGAAAATGGCCGATGAAAACATTCTTTTTATTACACACAGTTTGGGCAGTGAAATCCTGACAGACACAATCGTTTCCGTCGCCGATGCAATTGAAAGCGAACAACTGCATCAATCTCCCGCGTTAAGTGATAAAATAAACAAACTTCAAAATAAAAAATTAACGGTTTTCATGATGGCTAATCAACTGCCGATTTTAAGAATTGACAAACCTAAACCGCGCGTCCACAATCAAATTGCCGCCTATTGCGAACCGAACGGCACAGATTACGCTAAACGATTATTTAAAGGATTGAATATTGTCGCGTTCACGGATCCCAACGATATACTCAGTTATGAAATACCCCAAACCTTTGCGGACACTTACCTGGACTCCCGACTCTGCCCGCTTGTCAGTAACGTAACCGTCAACGTCGCTCCCGAAATGGCGGCATTCGGGATCGGCGTTGTTAATCCGATAACCGCTCACACGGCTTATGATACAAATAAAAAAGTCATTTCCTTAATGGTTTCGGGAACAGAAAACTTTAAGGCGGATACGACTTTAAACCATATGTGCCGCATGATTTCCCTGAAAGACAACAACCGTATGGACGCCGATTAATTATCCTCGGCAGATGGCAACGGCTTTGTCCGACATGTATTAAATAAATCCAAATTGGTATCATAAAGCCGAAATAGAATGTCAACAAACAGATCAATACTCCGGAACCGATTTCCCGTTCCGTTTTTTTATAAGTCAACCCCATCTTTTCCTCCATTTAATTAAAAGCAATCGGAATTAAAATCAGGCTCCAGACAAGCCCTGTTGCCGCGAAAGCGATTAAAACCAACAAGCTGCCGATATCTTTTGCTTTTTTGGACAAATCATGGTAATCCGGCGAAATACGGTCTACCACGGTTTCAATGGCTGTATTAATCAATTCCATCAATAAAATAAGAATCAATGTCAAAGCCATCAAAGCCGTTTGTTCAAGTGTGACGGGTAAAAAGAACAACAACCCGCCGGCAATCAAACAAAACAGCAAGTCTTGCCGAAACGCCGCCTCGCTTTTAAAAGCGGCATAAAAACCGTCATATGAATATAAAAAGGCCTTTAAAATACGTTTTAAACCAACATCCGATGATTTCATGTCCGGGCTCTCCTTAAGTCTAAGGGAGTATGACCGATTTTTGATTCAAACGCAAGTCTTTCTTGACAGTTTTTCTATTTTAGCATACAAAAAGTTTATGGATAGTCTGTTATTAACCAATCACCTTCCCGCCGACATCTACCAAAAAGATCCTTTCTGGTTGGTGAAACATGTTATTTTAGGTTCCTATTTATGTAGTCTTGTCGATGGGGCATTCACGGCCGGAAAGATAACAGAGGCAGAAGTTTATCTGGGATCAGATGATAAAGCCGCCCACGCCTGCGGATACAAAAAACACCCCGAACCGCCGTTCAGTTTTTAGAGGGCGGATACGCCTATACGTTCTTGATTTACGGTATGTATGATCAGTTTTGTGTCACCACAAGTCCCGCCGGCCAACCGGACACGATTTTAATCCGGGCGTTAGAACCCGTCGCGGGCATTGAAACCATGCAACAACGCCGAAAAACCACTATCATCAAAAACCTGACAACCGGACCGGGGAAATTATGCCAAGCCCTCGGCATCACAAAACATCATAACGGTGAATCGTTAAACGGATCGTTAATATGGCTGTCACCGCGTCAAGATAAAATCCGCCTGTCCGATATCGCCGCGACACCCCGAATCGGTATTGATGGTGCAGGTGACTATCGGGACAAACCCTGGCGTTTTATCTTAAAAAACTCCCCGTATCTCAGCCGCTAACCGGCCATCCGTTACCGTTCGGAACCCACCTGCATCAAGCCTTGTCGCAATGCACCGACTCTTATCGTATTTTTTAATTTATTAAAAGACATTGTGTCTTCCTACCCGTTTTTATCGACCATCATCTTGTTGTCCCCGCAATGATGACAGGCCTTTTTTCCGATGTAACCTGAGCCACTTCTTTTTGACCACGCACCGCTTCCAAAACCCGACGATCGGATGCCAATTCATCGGTTCTTCTCTTCATGCCACCCTGCATCCGTGCAGTTGCTTCAATCATATCTTTATTTTGCGCCAACGCATCCATCTGTTGACGTGCCACGGCTTGATTGAATGAAGCCACAAGCGTCGGCTTAACCTTTTCTTCAATCTGATCCCGTATCATATTATCTGTCATACATGTAGCGGCTACGCTGACCGATGCCCGGGCGATTGATTTTCCCGCATTTTTCAAACGTCGCCCCCAACCGCCGAAAAAACCTTCATCTTCAGTAGCTTTCTCATTACCACCGACCATTTTTTGACCAGCAATCTTCGTTAAATCGATCGCTCCATATTTATCCATGGCCATTACGTTTTCCTGAACCATGTCATAAAACAAATCTGCGTCCTTTTCCGTGGCCAAACGCACTTTTCCGGAAGGTTCTTTAACAGAAATGGTATAGTTTTTAGGAATCATCGCGCTCAACCGATTTGTCATTTTTTCTTTCAAATCGGAGGTAACGTTCATATCTTCGGCCAGTTTCCCGCTATTAAAATCGGCCGCCATTTTCGCAAGATAATCTTTCTGTTCTTCAGAAGATTTACCCGCCATTCCGTCTATGGAGGCACCGGCTTTTTGTATCACACCGCTCTGTTCCAAATCCGCATAAGCGGCGGACATTCCCTGAACCAGACGGGTAACCTCCTGTTGCGGAACGTTAATGATAAAGGATGGTTTTGAAGAATCCTTGGCCGAATCCGGATATGTCAACACTAAATTCAATCCATTGCTCATATCCACCGACGATCCGCTGTTCGCCCAAAAATCCCGCAATCCTTTCGGATTCATGGAATAACCGGCAAAAGAAATATCCTTGTCTCCGGCCAACGGGCGAAACAGATAATCAACCGCGCTTTTCACGACAAATTGTCGGTGTTCCAACGGTTCCCCCGCCTTTTCCATTTGAGTGTTCAATTGGACAGCATATTTTGAAATCGCGGGAAAAGCTTTTTTATCCAAATTACCGTCCCGATCGGATGAATAAACGGATAATCCCGTCAGATAATTATTGAAATCCAGTGTTTTTTTCAGGTCTTCCTGAGATTTTTCCATCGGAAGCGTTTCGGCCTGTTGTGTTATCCGAACATCGTCCGGTGCCTCCGTTTTATCCGTATTCGGAGCCGCCCGCGTCACGGAAGCCGCAACAACATTCATTCCAAGCAATCCGGCTTGCGCCACTTTTTGAAATTGTTTTTTTAACGACATTTAAGATACCTCCAACTTCCTATTTTCTTTTAGTTTACCACAAATCGCTTTTTCTGTCAACACATAACGCAAACCGGTCGTTTATAAAAAGCTTGCTTTTCATACCCGTTTCAGATTATACTGTAATCAATCAGTGGGAGGTTATCATGACAAAAGCAACAAAATCATTGTCCGAAGAAGCTGTTCCGGTTAACGAGATCAAAGCGCCGACGCCCCGTTCGTTTCGCCGTTTTTTCAAATCCGTTCTGGTTGTCTTTTTATCCGTTCTGTGTGTCGGTGCGGGTGTCTTAATTTATCAAATACACCACCGATTGGATCAATTCCATCCGATTTTACCGACATTGCGCCCCGCCCCACTGGCTCCGCTATCCCAGCGGCCTAAACCGGCAAGCCCCTCAATCAATCAGACGGCAACAGCATCAAATCGTGTTCTTCCGAATGCGGAAAAGCAACCGTCCGAGTCAAAGCAAGGGTTGGCGCGTATCACCTCCGAAGATACAGCGGTCACGGTGATTGAACCGGATCCGGCCGCCAATATCGAAAAACAACCGGAAACATCTTTACCCGTTTTTACCCTGAGTGATGCATTAACCTTGCGAGATCACCTGAACAGTGCTGTTTCCTGTCGGGAAGATCTGCAAACACTTTTAAAAAGCAGAATTCCCGGGGACGAGTGGAACTCAATGGTTGAAAAATTAACACCTATCTGTGTTACGGATGAAACCATCATGACGGAAATGAATACGTTGTTTCGTCGAAATAAAAAAAGAGCCGTTATCGCCTATTACCATAAAAACAATCCGTGGTGGCTGGCTTATTTAAAAGCGGTTTCGGTAGCAATCATAGAAATACGGCGCATCAATCCTCAAACGGAAACACCATCGGACATTTTATCCGCGGCACAAAATCAATTAGCGCAACGAGATATCGGAGGAACCGCCGATCTCATTCGTAAATTACCTTCGGAAATGCAAACCGCGTTTCAATCTTTTTTGGATAAAGCCGATGATTACAAGGCCGCCCAACAAGAAGTTGACAGGCTGATTTTATTATTTGAACGGAAAGGAAAATAACCATGATGAAACTTGTTGTCTCGCTGATCGGCATTTTTTTACTGGGTTTTCTGATCGTTAACGACACTTGGTCGGTTACAATTATCGGGTTCGGATATGAAGTAACATCATCCGTGTTTTTATTTATAGCCGCAGTGCTCATAATGATTTATCTCTTATCTCTGATTCGAAAACCTTTCGGTTGGTTCGGCGGATATCAAAATTGGTGCCGGACACGCAAACAAAATCAAAAAGAGGCTTACTTAATCTTGGCTTTAAAAACGGCTTTGGATCGTAACGAAAAAAACATTGATCTCTTAATGAAACAGCGCAAAGCCGTTTTTCCGCCAAAATCAAATGAATCTTTGATGATTGAGGCGTTATTTCAACCATCTCCCCATGTATTTGAACAATTGCTTCATCGCGACGGAACGGAAATGACAGGCATCCGCGGATTGTTGGAATACGCCCAGAAAAACGGAGATTTAACAGAAGTCGGGCGATTGTTGCAAAAAGCGGTGGCAAAGGTTCCCGATGAATCGTGGATACAAGAATCCCTTTGGTCGTTGCAAACCCTTCAGAGCGATTGGGGCGATGCGCTCAACACCTTGGAAATACTGAAAAAAAGAGATTTAATCGATAAAAAAACTTATTTTGTCCGAAAATCGTGTTTATTATTAAAGCTGGGACGTGCTCGGGACGCATTCAATCTAACCCCTGACAATCCGGCAGCGGCGATAGCCTATGCCAAACAAGTCCCCCAGAAAGCCTTGAGTATCCTGATTGATTCGTGGGCTCAAACACCGTGTTGGGAAACTTATGTTTTGTTCCGTGACAACATTCGGAATGAAAAGCCGGCCAAACAAATGAAGCTGGTTGAAAAACTGGTTCGCAAGAATAAAGAAAGTCGCTTATCTTTCATTGCATTAGCGCAAACCGCCATGGATGCACACATGTGGGGTGCGGCAAAAGAACATATGACGGCTTATTTCAACGCTTATCCGATCACACCGCAGACCGCCCGAATGATGGCCGAGATTGAACGTGAAGGCTGGCATCATGAGGAAGGAGCTGCAGAATGGGAGGAAAAAGCAACAACATCTGAAGAACTCGGGGGTTGGGGGTGTTCTGTTTGCAACCATGCCACCGAGTCATGGGAGGCCTGTTGTCCTACCTGTAACACCTTTGGAAGCATACGGTATAAATAAAATCTATTGACAAAAAGACAAACCTTTCATATACTATCATTGAAACAACAAGGGTTGTATAAAAATGATGACAGATGCAGCATATCATCGGTTGGGAAGGACATGCGTCAAACGGCAAAATGATTTAAGGCAAGCCGGAGAAATGGCGGTAGAAGCTTTTTTCAAGATGCCCGCCCTTTCTGTCAACATAAAAAACATTTCGCATGTATCCGAACCCGTTTTTATTCCGTTGTTTTGCCAAAACCTACTAACAGAAAGTCGGCACAAAAATTACTTTATTCGAACGGTTCTCTGGAAAACACCTTTATCAACCATCTTATGGAATCGTTCCGTAACACCGATGTTGTTGACAACGGAAAAATGTCAAAACATTAACGATATGATTGCCTCTGCCGAAAGGGAGTTGACTCTGTTTAAGGCAAGTCCCTTATATCGTTTAACAATTCGCACTCATCAAGAATGGGATCGGGAAACCGGGCGGCGATACCAAGTGTTATTTGACAAGGCATTTGATAACCTTGAAAAAACGGTCTGTCCCCACACGCATCCGTTCCCATCATCCGACATAAAAAACGAAATAAAAAAACTCCTTTTCAAAATAGCCTGTTATGCCACTATAAAAGATAGCTTCGGATGCACGGTTCAGTTGGAAATGAATCCCGCTCAATTAAAGCGTATTCAATCGGGCATTGCCGAAAAAATACCGGATTTAAGCGTTCCTTTTCAAAAGGCCTGTGTTAAAATCCGGAGCCATGAAAGCCCGTTGCCCATCATTTCAAATTACTATAAAAAAGGCCTGGACAGGTCTTGATTTGCTGAAAGGAAAAAGATATGAACGATCAAGAATATCAAGATATGCAAACCATTTATTGGCAAATAAAAGATAAAGAAAAAGATCTTTTAGAGGACGAGATAGGTTGGTTTTTGTCAGAAATCAATGGCAAAACAATAGTTGCGTATGAAGGGCAAGAAGAGACATCCCTTCGGAATGTTTGCCGAGATATGTTGCGTATGTCCCGCATGGACGCTGTGGAGGTCAGGACAGTCCTTGAAAGAGATGAAGATATTTTTTTCTTATCCACTGCCGGATGTGAAACGGAGCGAGACATGGTTCAAGCGGCGAAAAAAAGACGAAACGAATTGCGGCAAAAACCTTTAAGCCGCCATTTATTGAAGATTCAAAAACAATTGGACGAAGAACATAGTGCCCGATATCAAAAATTATTAGATGTCACATGGCAAAATTTGGCTCGATCATTACAAAAACTGACAAACCAACCCCGCACCCGGGAGGATGTATATACATTCGGAAATCAAATAAAGCGCCTCTCCGTCTTGTCAGAAACGCGCGGATTGAATAATAAAAGATTACCGCTGCACTTATCCTCGGAACAGCAAGAATATATGAAAAAACATATTAACAGTACCGCTCAAACGGAACAACAACTGGCCAAGCTGATTGCCTCTCGAATTAATCAGCATCGTCCCCTTAATATCCGTGTTTTTTTCGCTGACAATACACGGGAATAAATAAAGGACCGCCCCGGCGGTCCTTATATTATCATACTGTTTATTCTTTTATTTTAAGCAGATGAATTTCCGGAAAATCTTCCTCCGCTTTTCCCAAATGCCAAGCGTTCCGAGCCAAGAAAACCGGTGCGCCGTCATGATCCGTCGCCATAGTTCCCCGATTAACCGAAACAAACTTTTCAACATCGTGATCATTGCCGCTGACCCAACGTGCCGTATAGTAAGAGGTCGGCTCAAAAATAACAGGAACATCAAATTCTGTCCGAATACGATCGGCTAAAACTTCAAATTGCAATGCGCCGACAACCCCGACAATCCAATCCGATCCGATAGCCGGTTTAAAAACGCTTGCCCCGCCCTCTTCCGCAATCTGTTCCAAGGCTTTTCCCAAATGTTTGGCTTTCAAAGGGTCCACCGCTCTTACTTTTTGTAACAATTCCGGTGCAAAGGACGGGATTCCCTTAAATGACAGCATTTCCCCTTCCGAAAAAGAATCACCGATACGCATACCGCCATGATTCGGCAAACCGACAATATCCCCCGCATAAGCCTCTTCGGCCAACTCTCTATCCTGCGCTAAAAACATAACGGGATTATGCAAAATCATCTGCTTTTGGGATCGTAAATGCATCAATTTCATACCTCGTTTAAAATGTCCCGAACAAATGCGCATAAAAGCAATACGATCTCGATGTTTCGGATCCATATTCGCCTGAATCTTAAAAACAAATCCCGTTACTTTGTCTTCCGACGGCATAATTTTCCGCGAGGCCGCTTCCTGCGGTCTGGGACTGGGGGCCAAAGTAACCAAGGCATCCAGCAACTCCCGCACACCAAAATTATTCACCGCCGAACCAAAGAAAACCGGCGTCAAATAGCCCTCGCTATAGGCCTCCTTATCCACCGGCTTACACAAAGCACGCACCATTTCGACATCTTCACGTAACTGTTGCACTTGGTCTGCCGGAATACAGGTATCCAGCTTTGCATCATGAACACCGTTAATAACCTCAAGCGGTGCCGATAAAACGGATTTGTCAGCATTTCGCTCCATTAAATTCAAACGATCATGCATTAAATCGAAACACCCTTTAAAACTACGTCCCATCCCGATCGGCCAAACCGCCGGTGCCACCTCCAAAGCCAACGTTTGTTCGATTTCTTCCAACAAGGCAAACGGATCCTTTCCTTCACGATCCAACTTGTTAATAAACGTAATAATGGGAATATCGCGCAAACGACACACTTCAAACAATTTTTTAGTCTGTGCTTCAATACCTTTGGCGCAGTCAATCACCATAACGGCCGAATCCACCGCCGTCAAAACGCGATACGTATCTTCCGAAAAATCCTCGTGCCCCGGGGTATCCAGTAAATTAAACGTGCATCCGCCGTAATCAAAAGTCATAACGGATGAGGCAACCGAAATCCCGCGTTCCCGTTCAACTTTCATCCAATCCGAATGAGCCCGGCGCGTATCCCCTCTGGCTTTAACGGCACCGGCCTGGTTAATGGCACCCCCGAACAACAAAAGCTTTTCGGTTAAAGTGGTCTTACCGGCATCCGGGTGAGAAATAATCGCAAACGTCCGCCGTTTTGAAACAATATCTTGAAGCTGATCTGACATTTTCTTTCCTTTTAAAACAGGCGATATTATACTGAAAAACCGAATGATTGTCAAGGCAGTCCTGCACCCGAAAAACAATCTTGACTTTTATCAAAAATCATGAGATAATAATAACTAGGATATTTAAAGGAGGTTATCATGGTCAAATCACTTTTGGAAACACATTCCGCTCCCAAAAAAATTCGGATTGAAAAAAGTAACACGGTCTCCGGCGGCTTTACAAATGAAGATAAAAAAGTTATTGAAGGCGCGAAAATGCAGGCCAACATAGCCAAAGCCGTCAAAGCATTTGGTTTAACCGCCATCAAAGAATTAATTGTGCCGGCTCCGATTATCACACTCGGACTCGTCAAAGCGGTTAAAGCCGCCGTTAAGGCATATACGGGGCGTTAAGCATGCCGATTTTAGAAAACCGAAATTATTTTATTCAGCCGACTCAAGAGGGTATTTACATTTTATTAATTAAAGCGCGTGAGGAAGATGCTCGCGCGTCGGCGATTTTATATGACGGGCGGGACAATGCTTTATTTTTAAGGCGGCCGAAAGAGACAATTCTGTTGGATTACATCAATCCCGTTATTCATCAAAAGTTATTGGAATCCCCCTATGTGATTGTGCTGGAATTAAATATTGAGAATGAAAACGTTTTGCGCAGTTATCAGGTTCCGATGCAACGTGTGGATGAAGTTTTTGTCGCTTAATTTGTTCAAAAATCGAGTTTCATCCCGTGAGTTTTGTTTTTAATTGTTTTCAAATGAATTAAAAACAGGATTTTTTCGATGATTTTGCATAAAACGCTTTCCTTTCGCGGTAAAATGTGCTATGTGTAAAACGCTTTTATGCGGACGTGGTGGAATGGTAGACACGACGGTCTTAGAAGCCGTTGCCAAAAGCGTGTGGGTTCAAGTCCCTCCGTCCGCACCAATGATTGATGAAAAAAGGATATGAAATGACAAAAAACAAATTAGCTCACTCTTTGACAGTGACGATTCCCGCTAAAGCGTTCGCGGATAAAATTGAAGCGAAGTTGAAAGAAATCCAAAAAGAAGCAAAACTACCGGGATTTCGTCCGGGTCAAGCCCCGATGAACCTGATTAAAAACAAATATGAAAACGCCGTAAAAGGAGAGGCTTTGGATTCTTTGGTTCAGGAAGAAGTTGAAAAAACATTTAAAAAAGAAAATATCAAACCGGCTCTTCGCCCGAAAGTCGAACTGACAAAATTTGAAGACGGAAAAGATATCGAAGTTAAAATTGACGTAGAAGCCTTACCGGAAGTCAAAGTTGCCGACCTGAAAGGCATCGCCATCGATAAAATGAAAGCAGAAGCCGGCGACGTTGAAATAGCCGAAGCCTTGGAAAAGCTGGCTCAGGCTAAAAAATCGACCGAAATCGTCGATGAAAAACGACCGACGAAAACAGGAGATGTCATCGTCATTGACTTTGTCGGCTCTATCAACGGTGAAGAGTTCCGCGGCGGAACAGGAAAAGATTACTATCTGGCATTAGGATCAAACACGTTTATTCCGGGTTTTGAAGAACAGCTGACAGGTCATGCCGTCGGTGAAAAAGTGGATGTAAATGTTTCCTTCCCCAACAATTACCATGCCAAAGAATTGGCCGGAAAGAAAGCCTTATTCAAGGTTGACATCAAAGAATTACGCAAATTCAAAACACCTGAAATCAATGATGAGTTTGCAAAATTATTCGGGATGGATTCTTTGGATAAATTAAAAGAAATGATCAAAGCCGAGCTGAACAAAGAATACAACCACGTTGCCCGCACACATGCGAAACGCGCGTTGTTGGACGCTTTGGCAACAGCCCATAACTTTGATGTTCCGCAAGGTATGGTTGATTTGGAATTCAATTCCATCTGGGCACAATTTGAGCAGGCCAAAAAAGCCGGACAGCTGGATGAAGAAGAAAAATCAAAATCCGAAGATGATTTGAAAAAAGAATACCGTGATATTGCGGAACGTCGCGTTCGTCTGGGGTTACTGCTGGCGGAAATCGCCAATCAAAACAAGGTCACGCTGACACAGGAAGATCTGACAAATGCGATCATGGCCGAAGCCCGCCGTTATCCGGGACAAGAGAAAATGGTTTTTGAATACTATCAGAAAAACCCGCAGGCTTTGGATTCTTTGAAAGCACCGCTTTTTGAAGAAAAGGTTGTTGACTTTATTCTTGGCATTGTTAAACTGAATGAAAAAGCAGTATCCGCGAAAGAGCTGTATGAATTCAATCCGGATGCCCCCAAAACCAAGAAAACAACAAAAAAAGAAAAATAGGAAATAAGCATGAATTGGACTGACACTTCTATGAATACTTTGGTTCCGACGGTCGTTGAACAAACCGGCCGCGGGGAACGCGCTTTTGATATTTATTCGCGCCTGTTAAAAGAACGGATTGTTTTTCTGACAGGTCAGGTAAATGATGAAGTGGCCAGTCTGATTTGTGCGCAACTTTTATTTTTAGAAGCCGAAAATCCTAAAAAAGAAATTTCATTTTATATCAACTCTCCTGGCGGTGTTGTTACATCCGGCCTGGCTATTTTGGACACCATGAATTACATCAAGTGTCCGGTATCCACGGTCGTGATGGGACAAGCCGCCTCGATGGGGAGTCTGCTGTTATGTTGCGGCACAAAAGGACGACGATTCGCCCTGCCGAATGCGCGTGTCATGATTCATCAACCGTCCGGCGGTTTTCAAGGACAGGCGACAGATATTGAAATCCATGCCAAGGAAATTTTAGCCATCAAAGCGCGCCTGAATCAAATTTATGTTCAGCAGACGGGACAAACCTTGGATACCATTGAACGAGCCATGGAGCGGGATAATTTTATGACGGCGGAAGAAGCCAAAAAATTCGGGCTGATTGATGATGTTATCGTAACAAAACCGGAGTAGAAACAATGACAGAGCATACCGACAACGAAACCAGACGCTGTTCTTTCTGTGGCAAAAACCAAAATGAGGTTCGACGGCTTATTTCAGGACGAGCCCTAAAATCAAACGACGGCGAAATCAAAACCGTTTTTATTTGTGATGAATGCGTTGATTTATGCCGGGATGTTATCACGGCCGGCACCGAAGAGGGACAGGAGAACCAAGCAACAGATAACGTAACCCTGCCGTTAAAAACGCCACAAGAAATCCACAAAACACTGGATGATTATGTTATCGGGCAGGATCGGGCCAAAAAAGTGCTGTCCGTTGCTGTTTACAATCACTATAAACGCTTAAACAACAAAGAAAAAAAAGGGGATGTGGAACTGGAAAAATCCAACATCCTTCTATTGGGACCGACCGGTTCCGGTAAAACCTTGTTGGCCAAGACTTTGGCACGGACGTTGGATGTGCCGTTTGCCATCGCCGATGCAACAACACTGACAGAAGCGGGTTATGTCGGGGAAGACGTTGAAAATGTTGTTTTAAAATTATTACAGAACGCCAATTATGATGTAGCAAAAGCCGAGCGCGGTATTATTTATATTGATGAAATAGATAAAATCTCACGTAAGTCTGACGGACCATCCATTACACGGGATGTTTCGGGTGAAGGTGTTCAACAGGCTTTGCTGAAAATGATGGAGGGGACGATTGCCTCTCTGCCCCCCCAAGGCGGGCGAAAACATCCGAATCAGGAATATATCCAGGTCAACACACAACATATTTTATTCATCTGCGGCGGTGCCTTTGCGGGGCTAGATAAAGTCATTGAACGCAGGGAAGCGACCTATTCCGTCGGCTTCGGTGCCGACATCAAAGAGAAAGGTAATAAAAAAACCGGGGAATTATTGTCAAAGTTAGAGCCGGATGATTTGTTGAAATACGGCTTAATTCCCGAATTTATCGGACGGTTACCGGTTGTTGTCAGTCTGGAGGACTTAGATGAAAACGCGTTAATTCGAATTTTGACGGAACCTAAAAATGCATTGGTAAAGCAATATCAGGCTTTGTTCGCCATGGAGGGTGTTACGTTGACATTCGTGCCTGAAGCACTGACTGCAATCGCCAAACAGGCTATGGCACGGAATACGGGAGCCCGCGGATTGCGTTCAATCATGGAGGGATTGCTACTTGATTTGATGTATGACTTACCGACAAAGAAAGACTTAAAAGAAGTTATCATCAATCAGGAAACCGCCGAGGGAAAAACGAAGCCTGTTTTTGTCTATGAAAACGATACAGACCAAAAGGCCGGTTAGCACATAAAGTATTATGTATTCGCCCCTTGACATCCGATATTGACATACATATATAGTCTCAAAAAGGAGTTTTGATGACAACATTAACATTGACAGACGGTGTTTATCCTGTATTACCGTTACGCGATATGGTTGTTTTTCCGCATGTTGTTGTTCCGTTGTTTGTCGGACGGGACAAATCCATCGCGGCATTAGATAACGCCGTCGCATTTAATAAACCGATTTTATTAGCGGCACAAACAGATTCCATGATGGATACACCGCATACCGGTGATTTATATCCGGTCGGAACACTGGCGATCATTTTGCAAATGATTAAGTTGCCTGATGGGACAGTTAAAATTTTAGTTGAAGGTAAAAGCCGTGCCCGTGTAAAAGATTGGGTTCAAAATGATCTGTTTTTTGAAGCACATACGGAAATCATTGCGGATAAACCGGAACGGGAAAGTGAAATTGAGGCATTGTCCCGATCTGTCCGCGATTCATTCACAGATTATGCACGGTTAAATAAACAAACAAATCCGGAAGTTTTGGTAGCAATTGAAAAAATACTGAAACCGGATGAACTGGCAGACATTATTGCAACACACCTGAATACCAAAATTGAGGAAAAGCAAAAATTACTGGAGCAACCCTCGCTGGCCGCGCGGCTTGAAACATTGTTCCGTTTAATGGAAAAAGAAATTGAAGTTCTTCAGGTGGAGCGAAAAATCCGGAAACGCGTCAAAAAACAAATGGAAAAAAGCCAACGTGAATATTACCTGAATGAGCAAATGAAAGCCATTCAACAAGAGTTAGGCGACGATGACGGAACAGATATCAAGGACCTGGAGAAAAAAATCAAAGACGCGGGTATGTCTAAAGAAGCGACAGAAAAAGCCCTGTCCGAATTAAAAAAATTGAAAATGATGGGGCCCATGTCCGCAGAAGCCGGGGTTATCAGAAATTATTTGGATTGGTTAATCGCCCTGCCCTGGCAACAAAAGAAAACGTTGCAAACAGACTTGGCCGAGGCTAAACGTATTTTAGATGAAGACCACTATGGCTTGGAAAAAGTCAAAGAACGCATTTTAGAATTTCTGGCCGTCCAAAAGCGTACCAATAGTGTTAAAGGCTCTATTTTATGTCTAGTCGGCCCACCGGGCGTTGGAAAAACATCATTGGGACAATCCATAGCCCGTGCCACGGGACGAACATTTGTTCGCGCGTCACTGGGCGGTATGCGTGATGAAGCCGAAATACGCGGACATCGCCGCACCTATATCGGTTCCCTACCCGGTAAAATCATCCAAAACATGAAAAAAGCCAAAAACATCAATCCATTGTTTTTGTTAGACGAAATTGACAAGTTGGGAAACGATTACCGGGGCGACCCTTCGTCGGCGTTGTTGGAGGTTTTAGATCCGGAGCAAAATATAACTTTTAACGACCATTATTTGGAAGTTGATTATGACTTGTCGCATGTCATGTTCATTACCACGGCCAATACGCTTAAAATGCCGCGGCCGTTGCTGGATCGAATGGAAATCATTCAATTGTCCGGCTATACCGAAAAAGAAAAAGTCGAAATCGCCAAGTGCCACCTGATCAAAAAACAATTGGAAACAGCGGGGTTAAAACCGGAAGAACTTACCATTACCGATGATAGTTTGCTAGAGCTAATTCGGCGATACACCCGTGAATCCGGTGTCAGAAACCTGGAACGTGAAATTGCCAATATTGCCCGAAAGGTTGTCAAAGAAATTCAAATTGAACATTTGGACTCTGTAACCGTTACACCGGACAATTTGAAGAAATATGCGGGAGTCCCCAAATACAGCTTTGGAGTTGCCGAACAAGAAGATCAGATCGGGACAACAACAGGGTTGGCATGGACAGAGGTTGGCGGAGAAATTTTATCAATTGAAGCCGTAACCATGCCCGGAAAAGGGAACACATTGTTAACCGGGCAACTGGGTGATGTGATGAAGGAATCAATTGAGGCAGCAAAATCATTTGTCCGTTCTCGAAACGCACAGTTTGGTATTCCCGCCGAAGTATTTGAAAAAAATGATATCCATGTTCATGTGCCGGAGGGGGCAACACCGAAAGACGGTCCGTCCGCCGGTATCGCCATGATGACGTCTCTGGTATCCGCATTGACGGGTATTCCTGTGCGTAAAGATGTGGCTATGACCGGCGAAATTACGCTTCGGGGACATGTCCTGCCTATCGGAGGATTAAAAGAAAAACTGTTGGCGGCGTTACGTGCCGGAATTAAAACAGTGTTGATTCCCGAAGAAAATAAAAAAGATTTAGAAGAGATTCCGGATGATGTCAAACAAAATATAGAATTGATTCCGGTATCTAAAGCTGAACAGGTTTTAGAAGTTGCGTTGACAAAAAAATTAACGCCGCTCCCTCGGATTTAACGATTTCCGAATCGTCAAACAACTTATTTCTCTTTCTTTTTTAAAGAAAAAAACGATTAAAAGGCTTGTTAAACAAGCCTTTTTTTGATGTTTTACATAATCAAAAATTTATTTTTAATAAAAAAAATCATTTTTTTGTCTTTTTTTGTATGTATTTTGCAAAAAAGATGTTGACAGCCGCCAAAAACAAGGCTTTACTAGGGATTAGCAGGGATAAAGTCTGCTAAAACATAATCTTAATCAAAGGAGTGTATTATGAATAAACAAGAATTAATCGACGCAATGGCAAAAACAGCCGGTTTAACAAAAGCCGCGGCGGCCGACGCTTTGGAAGCTTTTATTGAAGTTGTTACAAAAGCTCTGAAAAAAGGCGATGAAGTACGCGTAACCAATTTTGGTACATTTGCCGTTGCTAAACGTGCTGCGACAACAGGCCGTAACCCGCGCACAGGTGCTACGATTAAGATTCCGGCTTCCAAACAGCCGAAGTTCCGTGCCGGAAAAGGTCTGAAAGATATCGTTAACAAATAATTTGTTGACAAGACTTGAAAAGGATGATATAAAGGTGTCATCCTTTTTATGGGCGGTTAGCTCAGCTGGCTAGAGCATCTCGTTTACACCGAGAGGGTCGGGAGTTCAAATCTCTCACCGCCTACCACTTAAAAAACACTGGTTAACAGTGTTTTTTTATTTTTATAAAATCTGCTTTATTTTGATTAAAAAATGAAAAAGGTTCTTTCATTTATTAAAATCCAAATATTCCAAAAGAGCGGATATGGAGTAAAAATTTCTTAAAGAAGCGCGTTTTTATTACACATAAAACACTGCTTTTATCATACCCAAAAGTCAAGACTAAGTGTTTTTCATAAAAATTTAACGACCCTATAAGTTTTACACTTTTGTATAACATATAATCGTATTCAAAATCAATCTAAAAAATAAATAATACAAAATATTATATCAAAAAATATATTCGCCTTCTTTTTCCTTAAAAGTATAAAAATTTAATGGTCATTAAATTTTTATATTAAATCAGGAGACGATAAATGCAAATAAAAAAAATATTCGAATAATTAAATCCCAAAAAAATCGTTTTATCAAACATATATCAAAACATATCACTTCTTTTATTCCCCCGTCCGACAGACATACTCATGCATAATCCCAATCTTTATATTGATAAAACTTTTTTCGATCGTTGTCTGAAAGGAAAATGGCTTGCCGGAATACGTTATGGACGCGTTAAAACCGGCCAATTCAAAAGGCAAATTGACAAGAAAATATATTTGTTAAAGGATTTACCCTTATATCAAAAGTTGATACAACAGGATAAAGAGAATTCAAATCACGAATTTAAAAAATCAATCAACAGCATTCAGACAAACGGATTTAATCCTGAAAGCGTTATTATCTGTAAATACAGGTCTAACCTTATTAAAGACGGACAACACCGAGCTATGTACCTATTATGGCGATACGGTGACGATTATGAAGTTAACACAATTCATATCAGGGTCAAAAACACATTGCTGCGACATAAAATTTTTCCATGGCTGAATCGGAAAAGTCAAAAATGAAGTAAATCGGGGCTCCCCCCAAACCCTTATTTTTATTCCGTTACCATCTATCGCTAGTCCGGTCAACCCAATAAAACACAACCTGCCCTGAAGCTGTATTATAGTCTTTTTTTACCAAAGCACATTAAAAAAGGTTGATTTTTTGATAAGAATAGCTATAGTATGTATCATTCATATATGAAGAAAGGAAAAAGCAATGTTAATTTCTCAAGCTTTCGCACAGACAGCTCAAACCGCAACCGAAGCAGGGGCTTCAGGTTCCCCGGATATGATGAGCATGGTTGCCCAATTTATTCTGATTATTTTAATTGTTTATTTTCTGTTAATTCGCCCACAACAAAAACGCGTCAAACAGCATGAAATGGAGCTGAACGCCATTATTAAAGGCACAAAAATCATCGTGGCGGGATTGGTTGGAACCGTTGTTGAGGTATGCGAAGACAACAAATTAGTGGTGGAATTAGCCGACGGTGTTCGTGTAACGGTTATGCGTCCGTATGTGTCCCAAGTTATTTTTGACACACCCGCACCGTCAAAAAAGAAAAAAGCATAAGATTGACAACGAAAGGAATCGTTATGTTCGGATACTCAAAATTTAAAATTGGTCTTATTTGTGCCATCATGGTATTAGGCATTTTTTTTGCATTGCCGAATTTTATGCCAAAAGAGATGTATAACCGACTGCCAAAAGAGATGCAATCCTGGTTTCGCCCCATCACACTCGGGTTGGATTTACAGGGAGGATCTTACCTGTTGATGGAAGTTGACACACAGGATCTGATCAAAGAAAAACTGGAATCTTTGGCCGATCTGACCCGCTCTGCTTTACGTGAGGGTAAGATTCGCTTTGCGGGATTATCCGTTATCGACGGACATATGCAGGTAAAAATCTTAAATTCGGCACAAGTTATGGCCGCACGAGATCTGATTCGTAAACAAGACAGTGCCCCGTTGGATATTTCGGCAGACGGCTCGCTCTTAACGGTTTCTTATACGGCCGAAGCATTGGATCAAATGAAAAAACAGGCAGTTGAACAATCCATTGATATTGTTCGTCGCCGTATTGACGAAATGGGGACAAAGGAACCTCAAATTCAACAACAAGGCATTGACCGAATTGTTATTCAGTTGCCGGGAGTTCAAGATCCTTCCGAAATCAAAGCCATTATGGGCAAAACGGCCAAAATGACATTCCATCTGGTTGATGAAGAAACGACACCACAAGCGGCTCAAATGGGTAAACTATCTCCGGACTCCATGTTGATCAGTGGCGATGAAACAGGATACATCGTGTTAAAACGAGCCGTTGTTGTCGGCGGTGAAAGTCTGGAAGATGCGCGACAAACATATGATGAAAGCGGAGCACCCGCCGTGTCATTCAGCTTTAAATCCATGGGTGCTAAAAAATTTGCAAACGCAACACGGGACAACGTAGGTCGACGTCTGGCTATCGTCTTGGACGGAAAAGTGATCAGCGCGCCGAATATCAATACCCCTATTACAGGCGGAAAAGGTATCATCACGGGTAACTTTACGGTTCAATCTGCCAATGACCTTGCCTTACTGCTTCGTTCCGGCGCATTACCCGCACCATTGATCGTTGCGGAAGAACGCGTTGTCGGCCCGGGATTGGGTGAAGATTCCATTAAAGCCGGCACAACGGCATGTATCGTCGGTCTGATAGCCGTATTCGTTTTTATGCTGATTGTCTACGGATTCTTCGGCATTATCGCGGATTTAACACTGTTGGCCAACGGTATCTTGTTATTGGCAGTATTAAGCCTGTTGGGTGCAACATTGACTTTACCGGGATTGGCCGGAATTGCATTGACCATTGCCATGGCCGTGGACGCAAACATTTTAATCCTGGAGCGAATGAAAGAGGAAATGGCTGCCGGAATTACGGTTCCTGTAGAAGTGATGAAACGCGGTTTTGCCGACTCTTTTTCGGCAATCCTTGATGGGCAGCTTACCACCTTGTTTGCGGCGCTGTTCCTGTTCTGGTTGGGCTCCGGTCCTGTGCGCGGTTTCGGCGTTACGCTGGGTCTGGGGTTGGCAACAACTATGTTTGCGGCTATCTTTATTAACAAAATTTTGTTAATTGCATGGGTTGCCGTTAAAAAGCCCAAAAAGATTAATTTATAAAGGAATTTGACAAATGATAAAATTATTTTCAAAACATCAATTCAATTTTAATTTCATAAGCCAGAGAAAATGGGCATACTTGTTCTCCGTAACATTATTGGCTATCTCATTGGCATCTTTCTTAACACGCGGATTAAACTATGGAATTGATTTTGAAGGCGGCATTCTGGTCGAAGCTTCATCAGAAACGCCGGTTGACATGGAAGAAGTCCGAGAAAAACTCTCTTTCTTAAGAGATTTATCCATTCAATCCGCGGGGACAGAGGGTAAAACAATTTTAATTCAGGCAAAACCGGAAGCCGATGAAAACGCCAATCAATTGGTTAATCAAATGAAAGAAGTCCTTGGTTCCGGATATTCATATGATCAAGTTGAAGTTGTCGGCCCGACTATCGGAAACGAATTAAAAGAAAAGAGCTTGCTGGCCTCCATCTTGGCATTGCTGGCCATTTCAATTTATATTTGGTTTCGTTTTGAATGGCCGTTCGCTATCGGTTGTATGGCCTCCTTGACACATGATTTAATTATTGTCGTCGGATTCTTTTCATTTTTTCAAATTGAATTTGATATGATTGTCGTTGCCGGTTTGCTGTCATTGGCCGGTTATGATTGTAACGATACAATCGTCACGTATGACCGTGTCCGAGAAAATCTACGTAAATTCAGAAAAATGGAAGTCGACGGTATCCTGAACAAAAGTGTGAATGAAACATTATCCCGCACCCTGTTGACCAGTCTGACGACGCTGTTTGTTGTTCTGATCCTGCTTGTCATGGGGGGCGCAACTTTGGAAGGCTTTTCCATTGCAATGGTGTTAGGAACAATTTTCGGAACTTATTCTTCCATCTATGTGGCCGTTCCGCTCCTGCGTTACTTTGATATTAAAAGTATGGGAGAACCGGTTGATTCGGCAATTAAAAACAACTAAAACACAAAGGGGGCCGAACGGCTCCCTTTTTTCAGATTAAATAGCACTTGACAAAGCGGCTAAAATCACATATAATAGCGCCGTGTTTGGCCAAAGAGGCTAAAAATTGGCTGCCTCAAGGTCGTTGTTTAATTTATCACAAAGGAAAAAGAAATGCCAAAAGTAAAAACAAAAAGTGCTGTCAAAAAACGGTTTAAACAAACCGCGACAGGTAAAATTAAAGGCGGGCACGCTTATAAACGCCACCTTCTTATCAATAAACCGAAAAAGATGAAACGCAAAGCACGCGGCAGTTATGTTGTCTGTGAAGTTATTGCAAACATCGTTAAGAAATTTATGCATTAAGGAGAGCGGCAATGGCAAGAGTAAAACGTGGCACGATTGTTCGTGCAAAACACAACAAAATTTTAAAAATGGCCAAAGGTTACCGTGGCCGCAACTCTAAAGTTTTTACGGTTGCTAAACAAAAAGTCGAAAAAGGCTTGCAATATGCCTATCGTGATCGTCGGAAAAAGAAAACCGAAATCCGTCAATTGTGGATTGTCCGTATTAACGCGGCGGTTCGCGCAAACGGAATGGTTTATTCCAAGTTTATGAATGGATTAAGCAAGGCCGGCATTGCCTTGGATCGTAAGGTTTTGGCGGATATCGCTTTAAATGATGCGAAAGCATTTGCTGATCTGGTTGCAAAAGCGAAAGCCGCTTTGTAATTTGATTAAGCAGTTGTTTTTAATCCCCGGTATTACCGGGGATTTTTCATTTGAATAAAAAATAATTTTCAATTGAAAGAGTCAATTTTTTTTAATACTCTCTTAACCACTCTAATAAACTGTCAAAGAATCCGTTTTCAGGTAACGACCGGTGATCTGCCGTATCCGATGAAAAGAAAACTTTCGGATTGGGTGCCGCATTAAAAACGGCTACTCCCTGATGATAGGGAACAGTATTATCCTGACGACCGTGCGCCACAAAAAGACGTGTGTTAATATGACCTATTTTATCTATTAAAAAATATCCGTCAGGCATCAACAAACCAACCGGCAACAAATGGTAAACCGTATCGGCCGCCACGTCAACCAAAGAGGTAAAAGGTGCCTCTAAAACAAGCGCATGAAACGGCTGTGTTTTTCCCAGTTCCACCGACGCATCAACAGCCAAATACGTCCCCAAAGAATAACCATACAAAATAATATCCCGATTCGCATATCCCCGTCGATTTAAATAACGAACAGCCGCCCGCACATCTTGTTCCAAAACAGACTGCCTGATATCTCCGAGAATACCGCCAAACCCCGTATACTCCGCCATCATAACACCATATCCGACATCAACAAACGGCCGAACCCGAGATAAGAAAGCATTTAAATGATACGAATTACCATGCAGGAACAAGACAACCTGTTTTTGCCGTGTCGGTTGCGTAAAAAAACCATACAATGATCGACCGTCCGACGTTTGATACGATACTTCCCTTAAAGAAGGAATGACTTTCTGCGCTTCCCGAATATCGGATTTATTCGGATTCGGATGATACAGCAACTGATCCCGCATCAGAACAACACCGATACAAATTCCCACATAAACACTAAGAATAACAAGGATTATCTGTATCCATTGATTTTTGGAACGAAACATATTTTGAATCATGGGACGGATTATATCCCGTTTCGTCCCAAAAGTCAAAAAAGTTCTATTTATGGCAATAGAACATATGGTTAGAGGATAAGTCGGAAAGACCAACTTGTCCATAAATACTGCTCACCCAGAACCCTGAACAATTATCCGCTTTTTTATCTAACCAATGAGCTGCATCTCCGAAATGTCCCCACATCATATGCGCACACACACGCTGTCCAAGTGTTCCATCCCAATCTGGACACGCCTCGTTCATAGAGGCTAAATGGGCACCAATCGCCTGACACCAATTTTTAGCCGCCCAGTAAGATAAGCGCATCCCCTCGGTATAATAAAAGGAATCTTGATTATCTGTTGTCTGCCATTCTATAATCTCTCCGATTTTTTGACAACTCCCTCGAAAATTAGTATATGAGCATGAAGTCCCTCCTGTTTTGGTTGCAAGAATTTGACAGAACTCATCTTCCTGACAATCCCGATTTGTTGTGCAGTTACCGGAAACATCAATACATGCCCCATTCTCACATCGTTGATACTCACCACAACAAATCGTTCCGCATTGATATTCGGATAAACACCGACAGACACCGTTTTGACAACTTTGATTCCTCGGACATTCATAGTCGCCGGCACATGCGGTGGCCCCCTCCTCCAAACAATCCGCACAAGGCCTCAATTCTTTTGTAAAAACAAACCCCATGGTCGTTTCCAATTCACCACAAGCCTCCGGATTGTCTTTCGTCACAACAACATCATCAGCCGTTATTTGAATGGGACGATCATAGCCGCTGTTGATAATGTGACGACAGCTGGCCGACGAAACTTCCGTTACTTTGACTCGAAACAGCTGTGATCCCAATTTTTCTCCCGTTACGACAGAACTGCCCAGATTCTTTTCATTTTCAAATTCGGTAGAAGACAGATCCCCGTTTGCAATCATCTGTTGAGAGTAAACGACAGAGCGTCGATTGACTTCGTTAATGATATTATTCGCCATCGCGCGTTCCATCGCCATATTATATCCTTTAGCCCCCAGAATGGCTAATAATCCCATCAAAGCCAAGACACCTAACATCTCCACCATTGATTTACCCGATTCGGAATCGTTTTTGGGACTTCCCTTTTTATGGATTCCCGTGCGCTCCTCTTCTTTCGTCATTCCCGTGCGCTCCTCTTCTTTCGTCATTCCCGTGCTCTGACACGGGAATCCAGTAATACGTATATCCATTTTTATGGATTCCGGCTCGGAGGCCGGAATGACGGGGCGTGTATTTTCCGATTCGTTTTTAGCCGCTTTCGTATTGAGGGTAACCTTTTGTTTTTCCGTCATAAAATCCTTCCTTTCAATGTTAAAAAATAACGGTCATTATTTTTTTACATTTTCGGAAAGATGCCCAAAATACGCTCCTTTCTTGGAAATTCAATGAAAAAGTCCTTGCCAGACGATAGCCCTCTATGTTATAAAATCTATAACATTTTACTGACCCTTTTTTCGTTATAATCCAGTACACCAAAAGCAAGAATATCCCTCTTAATGATAAACATGCTCTTTTAAAAGCTAAAAATTGTTATTTTAGGATAAAAAAAGAAAGGGGGAAGGAAGAAGCCCCCTTTCTCAAAACAGAAACACAGGAAGAAGTTTCTGTTTTACCGTCGGCATTTGAGTTTAAGGTCTATTAAAATTTCGCCGACGTTTTGTGATCTAACAGCTTATTCAGCCGCCGACCGCAAAAGTGTTCCATCAAAAATCAATCCCAAACTCATATCTCTCTCCTTAACGTTATATAGGTAACAGGTTATTTTTTTCAATTCTTTTTTGATAAAAAGCTTTGCTTTTTCGTCTATCCGTTCCCATATTAACTGTATAAAAAGTCGCCGTGATGAAGGGCGACTGGAAGTTGGAAACTACAAGAGAATATAGTGTTGTGTATTTGGGAAATTATCCCTTATTCCACGACCTTCCAGACGCATTTGCGGTTAAAAGGTCAGAGACCTTTTTCTCTTCAGTTTTCCAAAACCCGAATCAGGAACCACCCAACTCAGGTTCCTAAAATAGCATGATTTTTTTGAAGCGTCAAGTTTATTTTTATCAAAAAACAGATTTTTTTAATTTTTGAGATTTTCCGTTATGGTGGTGGCCGGACAAAGAAGCAGGGTAACAACAAAAGTAACATGCCACAGGAAGAAACAGCATTTTGATTCACTTTTGTAATAGCCCCTCGCCATTCCGCGTCCGGCCGCCACCATAACAAAAAAAAACGCCCCGTCCACAACACCGGCGTTTCAACACATTTTAATCACTACTTTACGGGTATATAAATACCCAACACTTTTTCTTGTGATAATGAGGTTTCGACGCCCCGAAGCAGAGTTTTCTGTTCCTATTTTAGGATAACAGCAAAACAACCAAAAGTAAAGAGGATATTTAAAAATACTGTCAATTAATTTTTATTTCACACATTGAACGGTCAATTAAAACACACCGCCGTCCATCGGATTAAAACGCAGATACAACTCTTTCCATGTGCCGTAATGCTCGGCGTATTTATCCGCCAATATCTTAAACGGAGATTCATCCTCTTTGGCATTACAAATCCAAACAGCCCGCCGCGCACTTTCGGCAATGGCCCGAAAAGCAGAATCCGATTTCATATTTAAAATTCGAACATCACGAACCGTTCCGTCTTTATTGAGAGACGCCTGAATTTCAATAATCATATTGTCAACCCCTTCGGCACCGGCATCCACGTTCCACCACTTTTTCAGTTGATTCGCAATCAAATCCCGCTCCGAAATTGTCAAGACTTGGGAAAAACTACCTTCCGTTCCCCCTTCTATACCATCGTTTTGCCGTGGCAAATCATCCGGCTCCTCCGGAACAGGCGAAACCGGTGCTTGCCTCCGAACTTTTTCAACCGAGGCCAAAAGACTCTTCATATCATACGTCGGTTTAGCCGATTGTTTATTTTTTGATTTTGATACAGAGGACGGCTTATCCGATTTTGGTTTTGATGTTTTTGGGGCTTGCGTTTTTTTCTTGGGTTCCACAACGGGAACAGCGTCCTTAACAGGAGGTTGCGGCAAAGGCTTGGGTGCTTCCGGTTTTGCCGCGCGCAC
Organism: uncultured Alphaproteobacteria bacterium; assembly: GCA_944391735.1. Lineage (GTDB taxonomy): Bacteria > Pseudomonadota > Alphaproteobacteria > CAAHEQ01 > UBA3637 > CALXZG01. The sequence continues at coordinate 75,142 of CALXUR010000001.1, forward strand.
CTGTGTCGGACGACTCTTTTCAACTTGAGGCGGTTTCGGCGGCTGAGGTTTCGGGGATTTTTTTAGTTTTGCCTGGGCTTTGGGCGGTAAGTTCGTTTTATCGGAAACTTGAACTTTTGTCAAATCAACCATTAACAAGGCCGGCGGCGCTTTATGTTCTTCCCAACGGGCAAGGGAAAAATCCATAACCATTAAGGCCAAAACCACACCATGCAAAACAGCCGATGAAACAAATGATTTGGATGACACTATTTCCTCTTATTTTCAAAACTCATGATTTTCGCATCCGTTTTTAAACCGACTTGTGTAAATCCGGCCGTCCTTAAAAGAGCCATCACTTCAATCACCTGTCCGTAAGACGAATCGCGATCACCGCTGATAACCATTTGAATTTTAGGATTTTCAGAAACAATGGCTTTTACTTTCGGAACAATGTCTTTTAAGGCAACCCGTTGCGTTCCGATAAAAACATTCCCTTTCGGATCAACCCCGATATCCAATGTTTTTTCTTGCCCTTCTATCTGTTTCCCATCCCCTTTCGGCAAATTCAGGGGAATACCGCTTGTCAACAGCGGGGCGGTAATCATAAAAATAGCCAACAGTGACGTCATAACATCAATTAATGGCGTCAGATTCACCTCCGATTTAACAGTATTCCGACGTTTGACTCTGGCCATTTAATCCTCCGACTGCTCCATTTGACGCGACAAAATAGCCCCCAATTCATCAGAAAAAGTTTCCATACGTTGAGCCATACGTTCAATATCATTGGTCAATTTATTATAGGCAATAACGGCAGGAATGGCGGCGATTAAGCCAACGGCCGTTGTAAACAAAGCCTCGGCCACACCGGGGGCGACGGCTGCTATATTCGTACTTTGAGTCGCTCCGATCGCATTAAAGCTATCCATAATTCCCCACACGGTCCCGAACAACCCCAGCAACGGCGCAACGGATCCGGTCGAAGCCAAAAAAGTCATCCGTGTTTCCATTTTATCCACCTGTTTATCAATGGCGATTTGCATCACTTTATCAATCCGTTCGGACACCTTGATAGCCGCATGCGCCTTACGACGTTCGGACATAGAACGCCGCCATTCCTGAATCGCACTGACAAAGATAACAGACAACGGATCCTTGGGAGATTTGGCATAAGCCAGAAATAATTCCTCCAGCGAACCGCCGGACCAAAATTTTTCTTCAAAAGCTTTCATGGCCAGGCGAATTTTTTTAAAGGTGGCAACCTTATCAAAAATAATAGCCCAGCACCAAACGGATGTAAACAGTAAGCCGAGGATCAGAACTTTCATAAACAGATCCGAATCCATAAACATGCCATACATAGACAGGGATGAGCGAACAGCTTCCGGTTGCATTTTAATTTTCTCCTTGTGGTTTCATATATTTTTCAAACAATGTTTTGACATCAGCGGGCACACGTATCGGCCGCATTGAGTGCGGATCAACGAAAGCTAATTGAAGCCTCATTCGCACTAATTCCGTCTCACCGCGACAAACGACCTGTTCCATAACAACGCTGGCATTTTTGATATCGGCAATTTGTGTTTTAACAGTCAGCAAATCATCCAATTTAGCCGAAGCCCGAAAATCCATTTCCAAACGCCGGACGACAAAAGCGACACCTTTTTCGATCAATGCCGTATTGGACAAGCCCAACGCATACAAAAACTCACTCCGGGCTCGTTCGGCATAATCCAGATAATTGGAATGATAGACAATCCCCCCGGCATCGGTATCCTGAAAATAAATTCTGATTGGTGTTTCGTGTTGCATTATTTATAAATCCTCCAACAATGTCGGCTGTATGCTTGACACAGACGGCGCAACCATCCCCAAATGTTTAAAACCGGCGACAGACAACATCCGGCCGCGCGGTGTCCGCATAACCAAGCCCAACTGCATTAAATACGGTTCAATCACTTCCTCTATCGTATCACGTTCTTCGGACAAGGCCGCACTGAGCGTATCGGCACCAACAGGCCCCCCCGCATATTTTTCGGCAATACACCTTAAATACCGCCGATCCATCATATCCAAGCCGGCTTTATCCACATCCAACCGTGTTAATGCCCGATCGGCCAACGCCGCATCAACAGGATGACTTCCCGCAAAATCGCGAACGCGGCGCAATAACCGTCCCGCGACACGCGGCGTTCCCCGCGACCGTTTAGCGATTTCATGAGCGCCGTCATCCGTCATATCCAAATTAAGCAACCGCGCCCCCCGACACACAATTTTCATTAAATCATCGGTTGTGTAAAATTCCAACCGCATCGGTATACCGAATCGATCCCGAAGCGGCGTAGACAACAATCCCGATCGGGTTGTCGCCCCCACAAGCGTAAACGGCGGCAAATCAATTCGGACAGATCGGGCGGCCGGCCCCTCCCCGATGATAATATCCAATTGAAAATCCTCCATGGCGGAATATAATACTTCCTCAACCGTCGGATTTAAACGATGAATTTCATCAATAAACAAAACATCCCGCGGTTCAAGGTTTGTCAAAATAGCCGCCAAATCCCCGGCTTTGGAAATCATCGGCCCGGCCGTCGGACGAAAACCGACGCCTAATTCTTTGGAAATAATCTGTGCCAACGTTGTCTTACCCAATCCCGGCGGTCCGAACAATAACGTGTGATCCAACGCGTCACCCCGCTTTTTAGCCGCCTCGATAAATACGCGCAGATTTTCACACAAGCCTTTCTGACCGACAAAATCATCCAGAAACTGCGGCCGCAAACCGGTATACAGCTCTTCATCACCGGCTATTTTTTGAGGCGTGATAATCCGATTTTCAACCATTTAGAGAGCCCCCTTTCCCAATTCTTTCAAGGAAAGGCGAATAATCTCCCCAAGCGAGGATTCCGGATATCGGCGTATCATATCCGCCGCAACCATACCCGCCTCCGTTCTTGAATACCCCAGGTTAACCAATGCAGAGATCGCTTCCGACATGATACGATTATCCACATGACCGGACGTTCCCGCGGGAGCCATTTCCGCATTACACCCAAGGCTGCCTAATTTGCCTTTTAATTCCGTTACAATCCGAACCCCCAGCTTCGGGCCGACACCGCTGGCTCGCGTAAAAGCTTTTGAATCGCCGGTCATAACGGCCATCTGAATTTCGGTCGGAGAAAGTGCGGATAAAATAGCCAACGCCACACGGGATCCCACCCCTTGAACCGTGCTTAATAATCCGAAAGCCTGTTGCTCCGTCGCATCGGCAAACCCGATCAAATGGATATAATCTTCATGCACCAACGTTTCAATCAATAAACTGAGCGTTCCACCTTTAACCGGCAGTTTCCCGATTGTTTTCGCAGAACAAAAGACTCGATAACCGACACCATTCACATCAAGGATTATATAACCTTCAAAAACAGAGTCCAATAAACCGGTTAATTTTGCAATCATTTCATCAGTTCCTTATCATGAAAGCATTGTAACCGAAAGCTTTTTAAAAAGCAAATCTTTTTCACCAAAAACGGTCAAAAGAAAACAAGCCCGTAATTAAAGACATAATTTAAACTGATACAAATAACTCCACGACACAACAAAAGATCGGGGCGTTAAAACTTTTCCCTCTTGTATTTTACCCCGAAATAGTGTAGACTTCGTTTCGATTATAAAACCCGAGGATGCATAGATGGATATTGTGACAGAAACAAATCGGATTCCCCCCCAAAATATTGAGGCCGAACAGGCTTTGCTCGGGGCTATTTTATCCAACAACAGAGCTTTGGAAAAAGTATCCGAGTTTTTGCTACCGATTCATTTTGCCAATCCCGCACACGGAAAAATTTTCGACGCCTGTCGAACCTATATTGAACAAGGACGAATCGCGGATCCCGTTACATTAAAAGCCGTTTTTGCCAATGATGAGGCTTTAAAAGACGTCGGCGGTGCCGATTATTTGGTTAAGTTAGCCGCCGCGTCAACTACTATTATCAACGCAGCGGATTACGGACGTCAAATTTTGGATCGCTATATCCGCCGGCAATTAATCGCTTTGGGCAGTGATATTGTGAACGACGCCTTTGCCGTTTCTATTGACGAAGAAGCCATTTCACAGGTGGAAGGGGCTGAAAAACGCTTATATGAAATAGCAAACGAAGGCGAAACAACGGGTGGTCCCAAACTGTTGAACGCCGCTTTACGGGAAACATTGGTTTCAACGGAAAACGCTATGAAAAATCCGACGGGTGTTGCCGGTACCACAACCGGGTTGGTTGATTTGGACAAACTGTTGGGCGGATTGCATGATTCGGATTTAATTATTTTAGCCGGCCGTCCCGCCATGGGAAAATCGGCACTGGCCACCACCATTGCCTTTAATGCCGCCATGCACTTTGAAGAGGAAAACAAAAAGCCGGGAGCCGAAAAAAAATCCGTCGCTTTCTTTTCTTTGGAAATGTCGGCCGAACAACTGGCAACCCGTATTCTATCGGGAAAGGCTCAAGTATCCAGCCACCTGATGCGCACGGGGAAACTGACGAACGACCAATTTGACGAATTGGCGGCCGGCGTATCCCTGCTATCAAAAGTCCCTCTTTATATTGATGAAACACCGGGTATTACGGTAACCGCCATTAAAAACCGGGCACGGCGGATGAAACGCGATAAAGAAAAAGGGTTGGGATTAATCGTCATCGACTATTTGCAATTAATCAGTTCGGTCGGTCGTTCGGAAAACCGTGTTCAAGAATTATCCGAAATGACACGCGCGCTTAAAATCATGGCCAAGGAGTTAAATGTTCCCGTTATTGTTTTATCCCAGTTATCTCGTTTAGTGGAACAGCGGGACAATAAAAAACCAATGTTGTCCGATTTGCGTGAATCGGGCTCTATTGAACAAGACGCGGATATTGTCATGTTTGTTTATCGCGAAATTTATTATTTACAAAATGAAGAGCCGAAACGGCATTTAAACGAAACGCCAGAAAAATTTGCCTTACGGGTTGCCGAATGGGAACAGAAAAAAATCGAAATCGCGAATCAGGCAGAAGCTATCATTGCCAAACAGCGCCATGGTCCGGTCGGAACAGTCAAATTGTTCTTTTCCGGTGAATACGGTAAATTTACAGATTTGGCTCAAGATCCAGTATAACAAAGATTCATTCAAGGAGAAACCGATTGTTTCTCCTTTTTTACGATTATAAATAAATGATTTTTTCGTAAAAGTAATCTTTTAAAATAACAGACTTTTGTATATGATGATTTTTAAACGGAATACACCCATATGATGTCATGCTAAAGTATCATTTCTTTTAAATTAGGGGGAAAGCAGAAATGACAAAAGACACCTTTCGGGAGTCAACCGAAGAATCTGTCCATCATTTGATTTTATCACATTTTCAGGAATTGGAGGCCTTATTGATACAGTATCATTTCACCGATAACGCTGTCGTCCTGTCGGCACTGAAAACTGTTTTTCAAAAACGCATTTCAAGAAGTGATTTAAATAAAAACAAAACTTAACCTTAATAAAAATGTCTTAAATAAATTATAACATCATATAATATAAATAAAAATTATATATTATGAATTACAATCAAAAAAATACTTGCAAATAACATAGCCTTAAGTTAATATAACATTCAGGTATTTTCACCCTGAAGTCTAGAAGCTTCATCAAAAAGAGTCCAGCAGGCATTGACTAAAAAAGGCTGACGTCATTCCAAAAGAAGGGATGGATGTCGGTGAATAAAGATTTACTCCTGAATAAGCCGAGCTATTCTTTTTGATAGTGTTCTAGCTCCATCCCACTTGTGGAAAATAATAAAAAAGAGGGGACGCCCCTCCTTTTTTAATCTTGTTTAACAAACAAATTACAGTGGCAATGCCCCATTGCGGCAATTTCTTTTTCATGCTCACCGCACGGACAAAATCCCCGGGACACATCACACGGACAATGTCCCCCGCAAGCTGTCAGGCACCGATTAATAATACGATCCGCATAGGGAGACAATTTATATCCTTTTGCTTTTGCGTATAACTCCAGTACATGCTTAAAATGTTCTTTATCCATAAAACGCTCCTTTCCTATAAAAATGATATGCCGTATAACACAGCGGCGGCATACAAACCCGCAATGACATCATCCATCATGACCCCAAACGCACCATGAACCGAACGGTCAAAAAATGAAGCCGGCCAAAATTTTACAATGTCGAAGAAACGAAATAAAATAAAGCCGCATACCAGAATATACCACGAAATCGGAAAAGAAGCAACCAGAACAAAAGTCAAACTTTGTCCCACCGTTTCATCAATCACGACAAAGCCGGGATCCTGACACGCTTGCGTTTTTAACACAACACGCACAGCCCACCAACCAACAAGGAACAAAACCGCGGTTACGGCCAACAAAGCAAAGGATCCACCCCACACACCGATTAAAACCAACGGTAAAGAACACAAGGATCCGACTGTCCCGGGAGCCTTAGGGGCGCATCCCGATCCAAACCATGTCGCCAAAACCCAAGCCATGGTTTCCTGTCGCGATGAACGCATCAGACTTGACATTTTCATGCACACCCCCTCTTCTATTTACCATCAGATACAGCATCCGCCGACGCGGCATCCCATTTTGATCCGAAATATTCATCCAAAAACGCGGTAAATAAAGGAATATCCTCGGAATCCATATCTTCCAAACGTAACAACATGACATTGTTTTTTTCCAAATAATCACGTGTTTCCACAGGATTCAACAATGTTCCGGACATCATTAAAATAACGGGAACCGCAATTGAATTCGGCTCACTTTCTTGCAGACTTTTAGCGATTTCAATAACATCCTTAACAGGCGTTTTTAAAATACGGCTTTCACAATACCAATCGCTTTCGGCAATATCGGCTTCTGTATCAGCCACCCATGTTGAGCCGGGCTGATTGATAACACGAACGACAATCGCGCGACTGTCAGTTGACAATGCAAAAGAAGCATAGTTCCCATTCATGGAAATATGCGGAAAGAAATCAGCTTGTGTATTTACGGTCAGAGGTAAAACAGCCTGAACATCATCGGCATCATCAAAAGGCATATCTTCCGGTACCTCTGAATTATCCATCATATCATCAGGCGTATCCGGATAAGGATGCGGCAAACCATCTCCCGTATACGGCGCAGACGCAGCCGGGGCAGACGGCACGATCGGAGCCACACTCAGCAAAGCCGACGATTGAACTCGCAATTTATGCGGCGTAAATCCTTTTTTACTGGAGACAACTTTAATCGCCCCACGTTTCAGTTTTTTTTCAAAAAAACGGCGGGGAATCAAACTCATCCAACGGATACGATACAATCCCCACCATCCCAATATCCACAGCGGGACAAATAAAATCATACAGCTGAACAATCCGAAATCGGCAGCCGTATCAATAATCCATCTTGAATTGACAAAGGCATGCAACCGACCATACCAATCCGCAGTAGACAACGGATTAAAATCAAATAACAGGAAACATCCGACCGACATGATTTGCAGATACACAAGCGTCCATAAAAAACCGATAAAAATCAATTTTCCATAATTTAAAGGTGTCTTCTTTCCAGCCATAACTGCCTCCTTTTTTCTATCGTTATACATCAAAACAAAAGAAAAAACCACCAAAAAATTTATTTTTATAAAAAAGCCGCCCTGAAAAGAGCGGCTTAAAAACAAGGAATACGTTAAGCGGCGTTCCCCTCGTTCCCACGTCCGCGCACAAAGGGACGTCCCGTTTCGGGAGATGTCCGACCACTGCGCGCTTGTTCATAAGCTTGCCGATCCGCAGTATGAGAGGCCACTCTTTCGGAAAACGAACGCGCGTCCGCATCAACGGATTCTGCCTCGCCCCGAATACTGGAACCAATCTCAACCGTTGCACTGACAGCCGGATCTTTTAACGTCTTTCCTTGAGCAGCCTTCGCAACCACACCGCGAGCACGATTTAAATCTATTGCACTCTTGACATTTTGAGTAAACTTACCAATCATGCCCTTGCATTCATCTTTTTTAATTTCACGACCGGCAAAACGTGACATACCTTGACGCATTTGTTCGGAAAGTTTAGGATCCTTAACGAGTAACTTACCCAATTTTTTCTTATCTTTTGACGGCATATCCTCAAAATGGAAATGACCGTCACGGTTGTATTGTTGATACTCAGCAGGAAGTTGTCCGAGAATAGATTTAAAGCCCTCAACATACATATCCGACTCTTTCGTTCCCCGTTCTCGATCATAGGCCTGCGTATTTTCCTGATACTCTTTTTTCAAACGCGCTTTTTCCGCCTTATGATGATCCAGCTCAGCGTTAATCGTATCAAAAACAAGATTCAAAATCGCCCAAAAAGCCTTTTCCATCATTTCCTGAGGGTCTTTAGAATTTAGGATATCCTCCATCTTTTTATCCAGCATTTGCCAAAACCCTTTTTCAGTGCTCGGACTAAAAAAGTTCTTTCCTTTTCCTTCAAACGCCTTGGCACCCAAATACATCTCATCATTAGAAGAACGATTGGGAATATTCGGAGCCGCCACCGGTTCCGGTGTATTCGAAACCTCTTCACGCGTTGGTTCCGCTCCCGGCGTTTCTTGTTGAGCTTCGGGGGCCGCCGGTTGCATTTGTTCTTCCTCCAGCACTTTAGAACGCTCCCCGATTAAAGAATCATCACGATTCACGGCGTCCGAAAGATTTTTCAAATCACCGACCGGATCTTTTTTCCCCGCCAATATATCCGGATTCTTTAAAGCTTCCGCCTGACGGCGTTGGGCTTCCTCTTCCATTCGTTTCATTTCTTCTTCAGCTGTACCCATTGTGTCCTCCTTGATCATTTAATCATTTGGTAGTTGTTTTCAGTATACACCGGCATCTTGATTTTGTCAAGATTATCCTTTCAATCCTTTCATAAAGCGTGCCAACCGTTTATTTTCTTCAATCGCTTGCGACGGAGAAAGGGTTTGTGCTCCGCCCGGATTCTTTGTGATAATCGGGGAGAAGTAAGCCGGGTTTGATATCAAAACATCCCACGCCTGTTTAGCATCCCGTTTTAACATTTTTAAATAATTACGAATTAATTTTTTCGCATCGACGGGAAAATGCTCGGCTTCAATTTTAGAAGCATACAGCTCAATTAAAGCCGTTCGGCGTGCCTCTGCTTCGTTCAGTTTATCCAAAACGGCCTCGGCCCGTTCCTGTATCGCCCTACCCTGCTCTTCCAGATCGGCTTCATTTTTATTCAAAAGAAGCTCCAGATAATCCATCAGCAAATCATACCAAAACGGTTGATTGACATAGGCTTTTTGAACAATACGCAAACTTTCTTTAAAGGGTATGTTTCGAATATCGGGACGACCGATCAGATAAGACGCCACGCCCGACATTTCATCAAATGCCCGGCTTTCGGGAAAATCGGCAACACCGATCCGATCGACATCAACCGTCAAAGCCGGCGCGTCCGTCAACACGGAACGTTGGGCATAAAAGCGTTGATATAATTGAAAAATTTTCTCCGAAATAGTCATTTTCACTCCTTCACTCTTTTTATCTTCCTTTTATTATAACCATTTTTTTTAAATAATCCACAAAAAAAATGTTGGTAAATTCGGAAAATATGATATACTGAAGAAAAGAAAGATGTATTTTACCTGAACCTATTTTGTCCGGAGAAAAGTCATGTTAAAAAAAGGACACGCTTTATTTATATCATTTTTAACTTGGTGTCTGACAATGCCCGTGTCGGCGGGAGCGGCCGTCAACTGTGTTTACAACCCGAACGCGACGTTTCCGGCAACATTAAGAGATTGGACGGCATCGGAGGGTATGTGTTGGTTCTGCCCCGTGTTTGAAACATTATTCAAAGCCATCAACAATCTGGTGACAAGCATGTCTCAATACATGTCGACCTTTTTCCTGAACCTGATGGGTATCGGTATCTTATTTTTAATCGCTTTCAAAGTCGGACGGATGTTGGTTCAGCTTCAGGATGTGGATTTAATGCAGTTCCTGGGCGATCTTTTCAAACCTTTGGGACGCGCCATCATCGCGACGGCTCTTTTAGGAGCCATGACGTTCAGTGGCGACACCATCTATCACCTGTTAATCCAGCCTATTTTTGACGTTTCTTTATTTTTGGGTGAACAAACCATGAATATCGCCGTTGCCAACACCGAAGTTTTCACGGCGACACAGTCATCAGGAGAAGTCATAAGGCAGGCGGGCGGAACGGTTATGGAAGCTTGCAATTATCGGGGAACGCTTCCGGATAAAACCGTGTTTACATCCCGAGAGCTACAACAATTGATCTGTTGGATGAGAACCGTATCTTCCTCATTGGGTGTCGGTATCGCAATCGGATCCACCTTTATAAAGATCGGATTTACAGAATTCCTTGATCATATTAACATGATTATCCCGGGCATTTTGATCTTTATCGCCTTTTTCATCAACTATGTCATGTTCCCGCTTAAATTACTGGAAACCTTCGTGCGGTTGGCTTTTGTGTTAATGTTGACGCCTCTTTGGATTATTTTATGGGTCTTTCCGGCAACGGTGCAATACACCAAAAAAGCATGGGAGATGTTTCTTGGTTGCTGTTTGGTAATGATTTCACTCAGCGTTATTGTCGCGATGGTTATTCAGATTATGAATAACTCGATTCAACCGGACGGATTGAGCGAACAGCTTTTTATCGAACTCGGATGCGGGAAAACCGACCACGCCCTTAAAAAGATTGAAACGGGGGGAATGGCTTTGTTCATTCTGTTGGCGTTTGGCTTTATGTGTTGGAGCATTTTGGGAACGGCAAGTGCTCTGGCCGGAACGTTCATCAGTGTCGGTGGGGACTTGGGACTTGAAAAAGGTGTAGCCCAAAATGCGGTACAGGCAGGTGGCTTGGCTTGGAAGGGCGCAAAAACAACCACTCGTTTGGGTTGGCGCGGCACAGTAGCGACCAGCGGTCTGATTAGGAAAGGGTTCGGCAAACTAGAAGACGCATTACAAAACCGGAAGCAGAACAAGAATGCCAGTGCGCCGGCGGCACCCCACAGCGTATACCCGGGTGCGACAGGAGGCGGATCGGGCGCGGGCAGTGAAAGCGCAACACCGCAATCAGTCGGAGGAACCGCCGATAATACAGCACCGCCACCATCACCATCACCGTCACCATCGAATAATGATGCGAAAAAGAATCAAGAGATTAAAGCCGGTATTGATAATGTGTTCAATTCATCTCATAATCACGACAGATATGATGATCAAGACAAAAAAACACTCAATCATTTTGCCGGGTTGGTGCATCAAGGGCGCATGACCAATAAACAAGCTTCAGAAGCACTGAAAAACTACTTCGAAGCCAAGAACCAACAGACAGGCAAGAATTATGATACACTTTCGGCAAGACAGGATATGGCTAAATTAAGAAGTGTTCATCGAGAGGCAGATCTCAAATATGATAAGCCGCCAGAAAAACCGCAAACACAATCTATCGGAACTACCGCGACAGAAAGCCAAGAGCAAGCGGTTAAAGATATTAACAGTATTAATCAAGTTAATCAAAATGCTCAACGTATGGAAAGTGCGGCACGCGCCGCAGGGGAAGCCGCCGGACAGCAGATGGGTGAAGCGGCCGGACGCGCGGCTGGTAGTCAAAGTGCCCGAGATGAACTGGGTAAACGCCGGAATTAACCTGTAAGCAAAGGTAAGGAGAAGCATGATACAGCGGATAAAACAGATCTGGACAACCCCTGCAGTGCGATCGATGTTAATCATCTGCGCTGTCGGTCTGTTGTTATCCGCCTGCGGCGGTGAACCGGTGACGTTCAATAAAGATGAGTGGACAACCGATTTTAACAATTGCTTCCCATGCATTGTATATGAAGCGACTTTTGCGGCATTGGAGAAAATGTTGGGTTCTTTAATTCGCGTCAGTTGCCAAATGGGTATGACGGTTTTAGGACTCGGACTGTTGTTCTGGCTTGCCTTTAAGGCAGTATCATTATTTTCTTTGAAAGAACCGAATATCCGAGAGTTCGTTCATCAAATCGCGGTTACCTTATTCAAGGCGATCATCATCGCCGCTCTCATCTATGATCCGGATCGATACTTACACTTTATCGGATATTACATCATCCAACCGATTTTTATGTTTTTCTCCGAACTATCCCGAAACATTCTGCTCAGCAATAGCACTGTGGCGCAAAATCTGATCACACCGCAGGATATCACGGGAGTTTCATTAAACCAGGATATGACCAATTTGTTCGGTGATGCGACAGGTCGTTTGCTGGACATCATCTACCGGATATTCGTTGCCTTATACATGGGCGTCGGCTTAGGATTGACTATATTACAGCAAACAGGATTCATATCCCTTGTCTTCGGCCTGTTAATTTTGATTATATTCTTTATTTTACTCTTGACATTCCCGATTACATTTATAGACGCTTTTGTGCAAATAGCGGCCATTCTGGTTCTGTCTCCTTTTGTCTTTATTTCCTGGATATTTCCGGCGACAAAAGGAATTATCGGGAAAGTATGGAATATCTTGTTTGGTGCCATGTTCAATATTATGTTCGGTTGCATCTATATTGCTCTGATGACATATGTCATTCTTGTTTTTGCCGAGCGCACCTATCCCGGCATTCTGGGAAGCGCCCGGCAAACATTGGATCCCATGTTAGAGATCGGAATCAAAACAGGATCAACAGACTTTTTAGGCTTTTTCATTTTAATTTTTTCAATGGCGATGTTATCAGGCGTTATTCCCCAATTGGCACAAAACTTCACCGGTGCGAGTATCCAAGCGGGAAGTCTTACCAAACCCATTATGAAAAGCCTGAATTTAACCTATAATGCCGGAAAAACAGCGGTGACACGGCTCGGCTATTCAGCGGGAAAAGCCATTATGGATAAAATCTTACCAAGATAGAGGAGGCGAGGTGGCGACATGATTTTAAAAACACACTTCATTCGAACATTCGCCTTAATCGCGGCAGTTGTTTTAATCGCCTGCCTGCCACAAGACGATTGGTCATCCGCTACCGTATCAGTCAGTCTGGGGCTGAGTGCCGTATTATTGCTTTTTATCGGCGGATACCTGATTTACGGAAAAAAGAAAGGGCTGTTCTGTCTGATAGTAGCGTTATGTTTTTTGAGCGGAACGGCCGCAAACGCCGGATGGTTCTTTTCCGAAACGGAAACGAAAGAAATCGCAGAACAATATAAAGCCCGAATTGAAATCCTGGGACCATCTATCTGTGACGCCGAAGATACTTTTGACGAAGATGATTTGGAAACACCACCCAACCCCGAAACGGTAGAAAATGCCTATGAATTATTAGACAGATATAATAAATTAGGTATAAGGGACACAGGGGTAGTCTCCACCACAATTGATACCACCTTCTCTGTTTTAACCTTTGGTTTAACAAAGGGTCTGTTGAACAGATACCGGCAATACGCCGATTGTGCGGAAGATTATATGGACAACGTCGCATCATGGACAAAACAAAAGATCGAATCCCAGATGACAACCGTTCCAAACATTCTGGCATTAGAGGCGGGCAAGTGTTGGCCCTGCGGCGTTGCCAGCCTGATGTTGGAGGCTGTTGAAGGAATCGCGTTCAATCTGGAAGATTACTTAAAAAGTATCGCTTTATTGGTTTTAGGATTATTGACATTATTCTGGATTGCCTTACGAACACTGAACTTTTTAGGAAAACTGGGCACGGCCAGCAACGCCGAATATTTTACGGATATTTTAACCCGCTTGATTTTGGTAGCCGTTGCCGCGGCTTTCCTGCATGCGCCCTTGACGTCGTTTTACAGGCTTACCCTATCACCTCTGATTGATATCGGATTTCAAATCACGGATGTCATTCAATCCGTCAACAGCGGATCCATGGGAACACTGAACGATCGGCTGGACGACGGCAGCCTCCTCAGTTGCACCTGTTGTTCAGACAACGAAAGCAACTGTAACGATGCGGCGGAAACGGTCGGAACGACAAAACGTCCGGATGTTGTCTTATTGGATAAAGATACGCGCGCCAATCTGATGTGTATGACTTGCATGGTTTACAAACAAACGGCCCCCATGATCGCATCGGGACAGGGGATGTTGGTGTATTCCTTAAAAAACAAATCACCGTTGTCAAGGCTTGCCTCTTGGGTAACGGGGGGAAAGGTGGATTCTCTGCCCAAACCATTCGGCATGTATGTTTTCGGACTACTGTTGATTATTACGTTCAGTGTGCTTGCGTTTTTGGTCGCGTTCAGATTAATGGACATTTTCCTCCAGCTGGGTTTTGTCATTATCCTAACGCCGTTCTTGATTGCCACTTTCCCATTCCCGGTGACCCGTCAATACACGAAAAAAGGGTGGGAGTTCCTGGTTCATTCCATTCTCAGCATTATCGGACTCAGCCTTGGTGTTTCACTGTTGATGATAATTATCATGGGTGTCATGCCCGAATACACACAAAACTTCTTAGCCGACGCCATTAACAAAGAAATGAGCAGCGATTACTTCCCCGAACTGTATGATGTCTTTACCGGGGGACCAAACGGCGGCGCGTTTTTTATTGCCGTTCTGCTCTTATTATCCATGTTACTAGGGTTCTATGTCATCAAAGCCGGTAATGTTGTTGTAGACACATTAAGCGGTATGTCATCGGGTCTACCCGGTCTGGTCGGCAATGTTGTCAAGGGTATGCTCAGCACCGGAGTCAACGCCGGGATAACAAGCCTCAAATTAGCAAAAGAAGGATACTCCGGTATCAAAGATCGAATCAAAAACAGAGAAAGCAAGGGGGCCAGTAAGCAGAGCCGGTTTGAAGATAAAACAGCGGAGGCGACGAAAAAAGGCGGTGACGCCGCGGCCAAAGCAATCGATAAATCCGGACAAGTCGTCGGGGAGGCTGTCGATAAAGGTGGTTCTGCCGCTGGAAAAGGCCTTATGAAGGCGGGTGGTGCTTTAAGTGCAACAGGAATAGGAGCCATTGTCGGCGTGCCGCTAATAATTGCGGGGGCGGCCGTCACGGGTGCTTCAAAGGCGGCCGGCATGGCCATCAAAGCTTCGGCTAAGGTTGCGGCTGTTGCGGTAAAAGCAGGTGCCCGAGCGGCGGCAATTGCCCAAAAAGCGGCCGGAAAAGTGCGGCGAGCCAGTACCCGAATCATTAAGAATCGGATGAAGCAGGAGCCCGCGGAAACATCATCCCAACAAATGGATCCGAATAAAATAGGAACCCGTGACAGTGCTTCGGAAACATTAAAACAGATGAAACGAAACAAGCAACAGCAATCACAGAAAAAATACGGTCGAAACAAGAAATAGGGGTCATGATTTTCGTCTAAAAGAGTTTTTTTGACTCTTTTTAGAAAAAAAATTGCTTTTTTTTCGTTTTGTCTATTTCCCTAAAAAAATTTTTAGTGTATAGTAAAAAGAAAACCAGAGGAGAAAACAATGGAAGAAATCATATTTCCGAATCAAATCAGGATGTTCAGACGGGTTCGCGGTATTTCAATGAAAAAATTGGCCGATTATTTAAATTTAAGTTTATCGGCTGTCAGCAAAATTGAACGGGGATACCGTCGGATTGATGAAAATCAATTAAAACGGTTAACCACTTTATTGGATTGCCCTCCTGAATCTATCTTTGTTACAGAATCATCATCTCAGCCAGAGGTTATCAAGGCTTGGAAAACAGAACAGGAACGCCGTAGTAAGATTAACTCCGGAAGCGGGTTAAAAACATTAGGTGCGGGATTACGTTATCTGCGCGGACAAAAAAAATTAACCTTATTAAAAGTTGCCAAAGGAGCGGGATTAACCCTGTCGGTTTATCATCGTATTGAAATGGGGCAGCGGGAGGTTGAAGAACTTGTTCTGGAGCGAATCGCCCATGCTTTGGGATATTCCGGATCTGATCTGCAATTAAAAATATATGAGTTGGATATGTCGGGCGCATTGGATGAATTAAAAAACAATGACACCAAATCCGGTATTGAAACGTGTAAAGGGGGATACAACGATTTACCCGTCAGTCGTTTTATGATGAAAAACGCCAACTCTCAAGAGATAAATGTCCCCATTTTTGGCATGCCGGCAGAAGACGGATCTTTAGTGATTGACAAAGAACATTCAAACGGATCCATTTTATGCCCGTCAACCCTGTCAAAGGAGGAAGGATTATACGCCATCCGCCTTATGACAAAATCTTTGGGTGATTATATTCCGCAACGTTCCGTTTTAGTGGTTTCCCCCAACGCAAAAGTTCAAGACGGAGATATTGTCGTTCTGCCGATTGAGGAAAACCGTGTCAGATTGGTTTCAATTCTGGCAGATAAAAACGGTGGTTGGCTGTATAAAACAGCCGATTCGGAAATGGAGAACCCCGTACCGACAGAGGTTCAAAAAAAGCTTCATCGCGTTATTTTTATCGCGATTCCCTGATCAAGGACATTGTATGACCGATACAGAAAACAAAACAGCCCAAACCTCTCTTTTCTCCTCATTTGCCAAACAGCAAAACAATCGGGGTAATGATGTGTCCGAACAGGCACAGCGCCTTGTGAACCTGTATCGGCACGCGAATTTATTCGGGGACAATTTTCCCGAAACATTTGATAAAATGCTCCTGAGTGCTTCGCCTGAGGTGTTAACGGCCTTGAACGATATTATCGGCGGTCCGACGGTCAGACGTTATTACGACTATCTGAACGGGAAGAATACCGTTCAGAGAACCGCTTCAGAGGGGGATAAGACTGCCGAAACAAATGAAAAAGAAAGCGGAGCGGGATACCTACCGACACCGGATGAGGATCTTCCTTCCACAATCGGCAATATAAACTTACCGACAGGCCAAATAGGCGGAGAAACGAAGGGTTCCCTGGAAACATTTTTCAAACATCTGATAGACGTGCATCACGACGAAATCAAAAAACAAAACACTTTTTTACAACAGGCTTTGGAGCACCTACAAACAGGATTGCAACATCAGGTCGAGGAACAAAAAAAGGACTCGATCCCGGTAAAAGAGGCTTTGGCAGAACAACAGCGAAAGCAAATCATCCTGTTAAACAGAACACTTGAAAAATTAATTCGCTCCCAAACGGAAATTTTGGTTCAAACACTTCAAAAATTTAACCAAAATGCACAAGACGCTACGGCAAAACAAACAAATCGGATTTTAGAGGCTATCCAAAAAGAAAACAAAGCAGCTCATCATTATTCCGATATTATTGAAGAGGGTGCTACAGTTTCAGAAACAAAGGAAAAAACAAACAACACAAACAAGGAATAGGCTCATATGGCAGACATGGAAAAACTAAAGCAGGTGTTACAAGAGTATACGGGAGATATGGACTCACTGAACCGATTCACGGAAACAGCCGTTGCGGAATTAGGGACGGATTGGGCGCAACACATATATAACGATTTGAACGATTTATCCCCCGATGAGCAAAGCAAATTAGATCATGCTTTTCAATATTATGCTGCTTTAACCGCTTGGGAGGAAATTCAAGGATATTTAACACAGTCGGATCCTTTGGACATAACCGTTATCCAAGACCGCATTCCCGTTTTGTCTCATTGGTTGGCGTTCTTTGGCGAACCGGGAGAGACCGCCGTTAACCAACTCAGAGAAAAAATCGGGGTGAATACGAACACGGTGCCCCCCCCTGCCCTCGGAACGGAAGAGATTGCAACCGAAGCCGTGCTTGAAAACAGAGAGATTGAGCCGACTACTCCAACCGATGCAGACAGTTCAGAACCGATTAACATCCCTCTTGCAACATCAAATGAGGGGATACCGACCGAACCGGCATCTATTCCGGCGCAGAATGAGGCTGCGCCGATACAGGAAGAAAAAAGACCCGAACCGATTTGGGCCGTTGAAAAGGTATTCAAACAGATAGCCATGACGCAATCTGTTCAGGCATGGATTGCGGCGCGCTGTATCGAATTGGGAAACATTGAGGTTTTTGCTTATCCGCATTACGGTTTTTTAGTGGATCTGATGCAACAAACATTGAACGACATCAAGAGCCTGCTTACCTCACAGGAATTACTTGTGTCAATAGACGCTTCCTATCCGAACGGCATACGGCAATTGCAAAACATGCAAATATCATTGGAAAAAGACCTTCAAATTGCCTATCAAAACACTGATTCGGAAGAAACACCGTTAACAAAAGAGACATTAAACGATTCGGATATCCGGCGTGTTCTGGGGCGATTGGACACATCAAACCAACCGGAATATCTGGGACCGGCACCGGATGGTTTTGAAGCCGTGATGGATCCTTATGAAGAATTTGACGAGCAACCGATTAAAGAAGGTTACAGTCAAATAGAAAATGTTGTTTTATCGGAAGAAATGAAACCGGCGGCAGTCGATATGATTAAAAACAATACGGAGCAGGAAAAAAGCACTTCACAAACGACGCAAAATAGTGTAAAAAGAAATCTGTCGTTTTCACTGGGAAACAAATTAAATAAACCGTCCGGAAATTAGGTCAAGGAGAAATGATATGAAGCGTATGTTATTTTTGGGTGTTTTTGCGGTAATTTTGATGGTTCAGACATCGGCACACGCCATTGCGCCCGTTGTTGATTTTCAAGGAAATCAACGCTTAAACACAACATCATCCGCAAAATTGCTGAATATCGAAACACCTTTCCGGTGCTCGGTTAAAACATTCGGGGATCAAGAGATTACAACAACAATTGCCTTAAAAGACAAAGATTTTCAAATGACTTTTTTTGATGCCATGGACGCGTTGCCCCGGTACGAAGTCAACGGCTTTTCTTTTGATAGAAAACCGGTGGATGAAGCGTTGCAAGATCTTGTCAACGAGGCTGATATTACCGTTTATACAGAAGACGGTGCCTATCCGGATTTAAATGCCGAAGGCGTTTACGGCGAATTGTCGGATGTTGTCGCGGAATTATCACGCGCGGGCGGTGTGTTTTATCGATATGACGCCGATCGAAAAGAATTATATCTATCCCGCAAGGGTCGTTTTGAATTGCATTTGCCGGAGAACCGGATGGTTATGTTGGCCATGCTGGACGCCCTTAGAGGTGCCGGCATTACCAACGTGACACCCGATTGGAAAAACAGCACATTGATGTTAACGGTAACACAAGATGAAAAAGAAACCGTTCAATCGTTAATCGACTACATCATCAAAGACACATATTTGTTGTTAGCCGACACACAGGTTTTTCATCTGACGCCGAAAACAATGAACGCAAATTGGCAGTCAACGCTTAACCTGTTCGGAAAAGGGAAAGTTTATACGGCATCCAACGGCTTGATGGGAAAAATTCTGACAATGGGACATCACCAAAAATCGGAAAACTTTTTATCGGCACTTGGGGAATCGTTCAATGTGACACCGATCAGCCAAGGTGTTGCCATTGTTCCCAACGGATGGAAAATGCGCTTTGATGTCGGACAATGCGCAGCTGTTTCAGACATCAGTTCATTATCCGTTCTATTAAGCACGCGTATAAAATCTCCGGATCAAGTTGAAACAAACGTAACATTGGACACGCGATCGGGAGAAGTATCCACCTTTGAAACGGTCAGTGCCATTGACAATGAGCTTGTTATTTTAGGCATACCGACATTGAACCGATTGGATCACCCGAACAATGAATTATTGGTAACATTAAAATTAAGACTGATACGACTGATAAAGGATAAATAAGAAATGACAGAACAAAATTTCCGGACTCCTCCCATTCCGCCACAAGCTCCCGGTATTCCACCAATAAAAACATCAAGCGGAACAACGACACAGGCTTCTCCTCAAGCAGTCGTAAATTCGGTAACACCGAATACGTCATTTGAGCGAAATTTTGCAACAGATTTGGGACTGCCCTCCAGCATATTGCAAACAAAAGTCATGAGCGGGATTTTCGGTGGTATTTTAATATTGGGGATGATTTTAGGCGGTATCTTTTTCGGGGGCTCCTCCTCGGCACCGGTTCAAAATAGCGGGTTACAGGGCATTATCAAAAACCCGGATATCACCACACGAATGCGGCGGTGTGGAACCACGGATAATACGTCCGCCTGTATTTTATACATTGTTAACCACACGCGTTATGATCGTTTGGCGGAAAGTTTTTTTGACGATGCCGTTAAATTGACCGGTCGTCAAAAATATCTGATTTCAATTGAAAACCCGCAATATGCAAAAATGAAAATTCCTCCGGGATATTTCGTGGAAGTGAAAATTCCGGCGTTAAAATAACACTAAATGCTCCGCAAGCCGGAGCATTTGCATAATGCGAACATAGTAAAGAACACTCAATACCCGAAATCCCCCAAACAAATCACGGATCGGAAGGGATATCTTTTGTCAGACATAAAGCGTCAACAGTCTTTCCGGACATCTGATAATACCCGCGCCGACAGCCGGTTTGCCTAAACCCGGCTTTTTGATACAATGACAGAGCCGGCGTATTGTTGACAGCCACCTCCAGAAAAATACGGTGAACATTTCGAGCGGCAGCATAAATAAATAATTGAGACAATAAACTTGAAGCTATCCCACGATGACGGGCAAAAGGCAGAACGCCTATCGTTAAAATTTCCATTTCATCCAACACATGAGAACACACCAAGAAAGAAGTATCAGTTATCCAGCCGATTGTTGTCGGCAATCCCAACAACGATTGAAAATCCGAAACAGACCATGATCGTTCAAAACAAGCGGCATGCATAACCGCCAAAGGCTCGGCATAAGCCACCATACCGTCAGACAGTAACATCGGCCTCCCGTAAATAAACCGGTTCAACCGCCAAGGGATGATCCAAGCGAGACATGGCAATCAAGCCGACAGCTTCAGCGGGAATAACATGGTTTTGAATAAAACGGCTATCTTCCCCCAATAAAGACACACCGTTTCCCGTCCAGTAACCAGCCAACGCCTTTACCTCCTCCGCCGTTTGAATACAGGGCGATTCAGGCTTTTTTCGGCCGGAGGGGAAAATTTGAGTATAAAAATCCCCTCGTTTTGTATCCAAAACAACCGTTAGCGGACGCTTTAAATGATAAGCGGCCATTTCAAAAGTTGTGACACCATGCATCGGAATCCCCAGTGCCAAACCAATACCTCGGGCAGCCGCCAAGCCGACACGCACGCCGGTAAATGAGCCCGGGCCGACGGAAACAGCCACATCCGTCACGTCTTTCATTTGACGACCGGCCGACGACAAAATATCTGCAATCATCGGGATCAGAGCTTCACCCTGCCCGCGCGTCATTTCTAAAAAACGGGAAACCAAAACCCCCGATTCATTCAAAAGAGCCACAGAAACACTGTTCGCAGTTGTATCAAAAGCCAAAAGCAACATTTTTTATCCTTTCCATGGAGTTTATTGTAGGCTTTTTTCATTTAAAAATCAAGAAAATTGACAAACGTTTAAAAATATGGTATAGTATTTTTCAACACAATGAAAGGATAACGGCATGATTGCAAACCGTAATCATTTGGAAGGATTAACATCAGAGGAATGTCAACAAATAGAAACGTATCTGGCGACATTACAACACATAAATCCCAAAGCGGATATCAGTTCCTATCCGCAAACACCCTTAACTGCCCGGTATAATTTAAATCGCATTCGTCACAATGATCCGACGATAACCGTTTTTCATGTCAATATGATGAATGAAGATCCGGGATTATCCGGAAACGAAATGGCCGAAGAATTGACCCGGGCCTTAAAAAACAACACACATGTGAATCAAATCGGAATTACTTATACCCCTTTAAGAGATGAGGCACTGGAACCGCTTTTAAGCTTGTTAAAAGATCGTCCGTTACGTTGTTTGGACTTTAGTGGCACCGATATTACCGACAAAACAATCGCCCCGATGATTCTTCGTTTTGCAGATACGCATCAACCACGTTGGGAACAGCTTGTCTTAAAACATGTTATTGCCGGGTATGCGGGTCAAGAAGCCGCCGATATTGCCCATACCGGAATTTGGGAAAATGTGACGCGTCAACAGTTATTTTTTGAACCGGAAACACCGATGGAACGTAATCGGAGAATGTCCCGCTTTATCATTTCTCGCCCGTTTTACAGAATCCCGCCCCAAATAACACGACCGATTCGGGAAAAAGAATAAAAAAATAAGGATGTTCTTCAGAAAAAAGAGAAGATATAAAAAAAAGGCTTGATTTTTATTCAAAACTCTTGTATAAGAACATCATTCGGCCGATTTAGCTCAGTTGGTAGAGCAGTTGATTTGTAATCATCAGGTCGTCTGTTCGAGTCAGACAATCGGCACCATAAACCACCCCCGGAGGGTGGTTTTTTTATGATGACTCACCGATTATTCAATAAACAATCGTCAGCTGTCGCGCCCTTCATTTCCCTTGGCCAACAACAAAATATTTTGATATGCGGATTGGCATGCATTGCAAGTAACCGTCACACCTTGATCCTTGGGAACAGTCATAACGCGGGAACACTCCGGACACATTAAAACATCGCCATCCTGAACTTGGGACGATAAATGACCGGCAGACAGCACCGCTTGGAACAATTGTAAAAACTGAACAACATTTTTACCCTGTTTATGGCTTTGCTCACGGCGGGGCGGTTCCCGATTCGGTTTGAAATGATCGGAAAAAACCGTCATTCCTTTTGTCGCAAGAACCGTAGCAACAGCCGTGATAAAAGCGACGCCGAATTTTGTTCTCGGATTCAACACATGCAACACACACGCCTTTAGGGTTCGTTTGATTTTCAACAACCGACACGTCAAAGCCGACGGTCGTGTCCGTTTGCGCATCGTTTTCTGCCTTTCCGCTTGCTCCATAACAAACCTCCGTTTATTATTATCCTATCTGATTTAGAATAACATACCCCAAAAGATTTGTCAAATTTTATTTCAAAAAATAAAAAAAGCTATTTTGTCCGCTCTTTATGGTTATTTAAAAAGCTGAGAGCCATCACCTGATCACATCGCGCACAACTGATTACACAAGGCATTTGCTTGGATTTAAACGATACTTTAACCGTATTGCTACACACCGGACACCCCAATGTATACGTGTAACTCATCCCTGTTGAGGAAGGCATATCACATTGAGGTAACCGTTCCGTCCTTTTATCTTTTTTCCCGTCCAGCATTCTGTTCATTCCCCGGTCAATTCCATAAGTAATTAATGCGGTTAAAGCCGTCGCCCCTAAAAACAGTCTGAGTTTTTCATATTTCCAAAAAGGAATGAAATACATCCATACGGAACGCTTTTTTTGATTCTTTTCCCCATGACACGCTTGTTGTTTTTGCATCACAACCCTCTCCTTTTTGATTTCAGATAAGAATTCATTTTTAATTTGTCAAGTTTTAATATACGCTTGTCCATTTCCCGTCAAAACACTTGATTTGACAAAAAAGAAAAATAGGATTATATATAAAAAAGGAGGAAAAAATGGATCAGAAAAGTGAAAAAATATACGAACAATTACCACGTTATTTTCAATTTAAAGTTGACAGTATTGATGAAAATCATTCTTTTTTAAGAAAAAATGAGATGACGGTTTTGTATGCCGAAGCGGTTCGAATTGCGATGGCTTGTCGCACACCTCAAAACGTTCAACACTTCTTTAATGATTCCCTTTCAGAACAGGTCAGAAAAGTTCCCGGATTAACAACCTTGTCGAATCCTGAAAAATTTCAAACAGCCTGTAACGAGGCGTATCAATACCTGGCCTTTCAACAATGTCAACGGATGGGACGGGATAGATAGAAAAAGCCTCTTACAAGAGGCTTTTTCAATACGTTGTTATTTAATGATTTTAACCCGATCAACGTCAACCTCGGTTGAAAACCAATCTTTATCGATTTCCCCGGAGATCTGCACTTTATCTTGCGGTGTCACATCATGCCCCATCCAATCTTCGGCATCAATCTCCACCGTAATTTCTCCGGTATGATCGGCAAACAAATATTTATCCTTATACAAATGTTTTTGAATGTTTCCTTCCAAAACAACCAAGGAATCATCCCGCAT
Source organism: uncultured Alphaproteobacteria bacterium (assembly GCA_944391735.1). Taxonomy (GTDB): domain Bacteria; phylum Pseudomonadota; class Alphaproteobacteria; order CAAHEQ01; family UBA3637; genus CALXZG01. The sequence continues at coordinate 99,202 of CALXUR010000001.1, forward strand.
TTTCAAAGCCTCGGCCACTGTTGACACTTTTGCATTTTGATCTACGAAAGCCGCTGTCGCAGCCGTTCCGATCAACAAAGCAGACAATCCTGTTACTAAAAATTTTTTCATATTATTCTCTCCTTTCACATTTTGAAAGTGGCACGCTTTTATGAAAAAATCAAGAACTATTTTATGAAAGAAGCATTCCACTCTTTTTCTTTAAAACCAACCAAAACCCGTTTTTCATCCACCAACAGGGGACGCTTGATCAACATCCCGTTTGACGCTAATAAGCGAAGTTGCTCCTCTTCGGACATGGCGGATAATTTTTCAGATAACCCAAGACCGCGATAGACAAGTCCGGAGGTATTAAACAAACTTTTTAAAGGCTTTCCCGTCAGCGGCAACCATTTTTTTAACTCATCAACGGTCGGAACCGCCTCGACAATATGCCGTTCTTGAAACACAACACCCTTACTTTCCAAAAAGGCGCGGGCTTTTTGACAGGTAGAACATTTAGGATAACAAATAAATAACATTTTTCCTCCTTTTTATTTACTTTTTATCAAAAAAAGTCTTGACAGTCAATTCATATAAGTGTATTCTCGTTATTGAGAATGATTACTAACAAGGAAAAACGGATGCAACGGAACACATTTCAAAGACAAGTTGTTTTATCGGCAGTTCAAACATTATGTCACGCGACGGCCGATGAAATCCACCGATTTGTGGCGGCTTCACATCCCGGTATTAGTAAAGCAACCGTGTATCGGAATTTGGGTTTGCTGTCCGAAAACGGGCAGATCAGCCATATTGAAGCGACCTCGGGCGCGGATTATTTCGATTGTACAACCTCACCGCACTACCACCTGCAATGCACCGAATGCGGCAAGATTTTTGACGTGCCTTTCCTCTACTTGGGAGAGTTGAACCACATTCCGGTTGACCCGGGTTTTACGGTTACCGGACATACGGTTCTGTTCAAAGGTGTGTGTGCTTTATGTAACAACAACAAAGAAAGGAAAATAAAATGACAGAATTAAAAGGTTCAAAAACGGAACAAAACCTGATGACGGCATTTGCCGGTGAATCGCAGGCGCGCAACAAATATACATATTACGCGTCTCAGGCCAAAAAAGACGGTTATGTTCAAATCGCCAAGATTTTTGAAGAAACAGCCGCGAATGAAAAAGAGCATGCCGAAATCTGGTTTAAATTACTGCACGACGGGAAAATGCCGGATACCATGACAAACCTGGAAGACGCGGCAAACGGTGAAAACTATGAATGGACGGATATGTATGCCGGGTTTGCCAAAACAGCACGCGAAGAGGGTTTTGATAAAATCGCAACGTTGTTTGAAATGGTTGCCAAGATTGAAAAAGAACATGAAGAGCGTTATCGTAAATTATTGAACAACATTAAAGAAGGTCTTGTTTTTTCACGCGACGGTGACACCATTTGGCAATGTTCCAACTGCGGACATATCGTTATCGGCAAGAAAGCACCGGAAATCTGCCCGGTTTGCTCGCACGCCAAAGCCTATTTCCAAATCAAAGCGGAAAATTATTAATTCAAGTTTTTGAATAGGATAAAATCCCTCCGAAACGGGGGGATTTTTTGCGTTGTCTCTTGACGGATGAAAAGAAGCCTCCCATATTTTTCGAAGAGAAAAGGAGAAAAAAATGGCAAAACTGATTAACAATTCCAAAAGTATCTGGCTTTTAATTATCAGCCTCATCCTGATCGGATGCGGCATTTATGTTCTTTTTAACCCGATGACGGCTTTGGTTGCTTCGGCTTTGGCGGCAGGTATTATCTTTATCCTGATGGGATTCGGATACCTGTTTGATTTCCGTCAATGCCGCTCTTACATGTGTCTGGCCATCGGCATTTTAGACATTATTGTCGGCGTTATCCTGTTAGCCAACCTGGGCATTACAGCGGTCAGCATGCCGATTATTTTCGGATTATGGTGTCTGTTCGTCGGTATTACGCAATTCGTCGCCGCTTTAGAATTAAAAGAAGAAGGCAGTTCTTTCGGCAACTGGCTTTTAGCGGCGGGATTGGTCGGGATTATTTTCGGTCTGTTGATCTTCTTCTATCCCGGCTTTGGTGCGATGACCATCACCTTCCTGATGGGTTCGTATCTGATTCTCTACGGCGCGTTTGAATTAAACCGTTATATCAAAAGCTAAACATCAGAAGCACATAAAAACGCTTCACGATTTTTCGTGAAGCGTTTTAAATTCGGTGTGCACCCTTTTATTTTTGAGCCGTTATTTGAGTCAACCACCGATCCAAACCGGCCGTGTCATTTCCATACCCGACCCACGCATTTGTTTCAACATGACAACCTTGACACACGGCCGTCAAATCCTTAACCGTGTTTTGAACACCGCCACCGCCGTTTGTAATAAAAGGAACAATCTTTTTCCCTTTTAAATCATATGATTCAATAAAAGAATCAACGGCCGGCGCAATCGTCCCCCACCAATTCGGGGATCCGATAAACACCGTGTCATATTGCTTCATATCGGCCACTTTCGTTGTCAATTCAGGACGGAATTTCTCACTTATTTCTTTTTTAACCTGATCCGTCATCGCCCGATACTCGGCGGGATACGTATGATTGGTTTGAATTTCAAACAAATCCCCGCCGATTTTGTCCTGAATCGCTTCCGCCACCTGCTTTGTATTACCGGAATAAGAATAATAAGCTATTAAAATACGAGACATGTTATTTTCCTCCTTTGTCTGTGTCCACGCTTTTTGAGGTGCCCCCGCCAATAAAGACAGTGTCAAAGCTCCTAATACAAGTGCTTTTTTAATCATGTATTTTCTCCTTTTTCATAAAACACATAACCACTATAATGATTAGAGGTAACTCTAAGTCAAGATATTTTTTCTTTTTTATTAAAATAATCGCCTTGAATTCTTTTGAATGATATGAGATACTTTATATTATTTTCAGTTCGGAAGGAGTATTTATGCGATCAGGATATAACCGTCACGGATTAAGATACATCTCTCAAGAGGAAATAGACGCGTTGCGCCGATTGGTTTTGTCGCGCACTTTCGGCGAATCGGACACCGATAATAAGTCTTTCAAAAGTCATCAAGATATCGCAAAAGAAATAAAACTTTTAGATGAAACATACAAAGATTTTCTTCAATTTCCCGATTCTCCGGTTTATTTGAATTACCAAAAAAAAAGAAAAGAAATGGTAAACGATTATTATGACAAAAAATATCAAATCCTTCATCGCGATCTGGCTTTGGCCTTGTCAGGAACAATGTTACTTTTAATCCCGGCTACGTCGTTTTCCAAAATGCCGATTATTGCCTCTCTTTGTTGTATAGCGGCCGTTCTTTATTTTAGAAGGATGACACGGCGCGTAAGAAAACTGTTTCATCCCGTTAAAATTTCATCAAAGAAGTGGTATAAAACCGATTCCCCTGCCCTTTGCGAGTCCACTCGGTTCAATTTTGAAAGAAAATCAGCCTCTCGCTCTTGTGTTTTTCCCAATGAAAAAGTAAAATCATAACACGAAACAATCAAGTATTATACTTTTCTTATTTTGTATGGGGTGTTCTTTTTGTCCTAAGGAAGAGCGGTTTGTTAATCCGCTCTTCTATAAGACGTTGTATCCGCTTTCCGATAATGAGGTTGAAACAAGATTAACGCCAACCAAAATTTACACGAAATCGGTTATCCCTGAAGAAAACTGTCAGTTATTAAAAAATACTGAAAATGAAGTTATTTTTTCTTGCGAATACGACCACCCTCGTGGTTGGCATGTATCTGATAGGAGGTATCGTTTTACTATCACAAACAGAAAATATACTTCAAATTGTATGCTTGTTGAGTTACATCGTGATGAAACGCAAGTAATTGATTATAGTGCTTATTGCATTCATTTAGATGAATAGTGCCACCCATCCACCCCATTCAAACATAAAAAACCGGTCTATAAAACCGGTTCTAATGATTGGTGGTGGATAAGCCCCCATTGGATTATGGATATTAAAAAAGCCCGTGAATACAAGGATATGCAACAAATACGAGGTCAGACCGGATTGACCTTGTATCCCCCTTTTAAATCCTTATGTTTTGAGATGCGAGCACATACAATCCTACATTTTACAAGGAGTCTTCCTGTTTTCCAAAATAGTCTGGTCTCGCGTTCGCCTTTTGTTCGCACTCTTGATTGAAAAAGTTGAATACCGCAATTTATTTTATGTCCTAAAGCAAACAATCACACTTTGAGATTCCCAAATAAGAAGATTGCTCTTTTGTTCCTATATAAAAATATAAAACCAAATAAATGTAAATAACATATTGAATAAGATTATTTTTGTCTTTTTATGGATAGTGAAATGTATTGCTTTTTTCATAAGATGATTTGTATCGCTTTTAGAAGAAAAAATATCGTATTTTAGGCTTGTGTTTTTCTTTGTAAAAATTTAAAATGAAATCATGAAAAAAAAATGGACGCTTCTTTTCCTTTTATTCGCTTTTCCCTGTATTGCCGGAGAGTGTGATTTTATACAATTGAATACTTGTCATAGTTGTGATGATCCTCATGTATTTGTCGTGGGTAGCAGAGAAGCTTGTTCTTCCTTATGTCCAGGACGTGTTGTAAACCTTGAGGGAAGTGGTTCTGGATCAACTCAAATGAACTGTGCGTTAGAAAAGTGTCCCTTCGAATTTCCTTTTCAAAGCAAATACGGCAGTTGTTATAAAACACAAAAAGAAGATGAGACAGATTACGGATATTCTGAAGAGAGATTTAATTTTGATAACTCCTTTATTATCTACAATAACTCTGACGTAAAATCAGCAAAAGATAATTGTCCTGAGGAAAATCAATTTCAACGTTGGGATGGTAAATGTTTTCCTTGTGATACACAAAAATCGGTTCGTGTTCAAACACATTGTAATATAAAAGGGAATTGCGATGATAGTTGTCCAAACAGAACAATCATCAAATCAATTGGTGGTAATGTGCCGAGCGTCTTAAATTGCCCACCAGATAAACCTATGATGGATGATGCGGGTATCTGTTACAGTTGTGATACCCCCATCGCAATAGGTGTTCGTTGGAATCCTGATTTTTGCCACCGTTTTTGTCCTAATAAACGCCTTTTAAAAAATGGTGTGCTTTGTGTATTAAATAAAAATGATCCTTCTCAAAAAGTATATTAAATTACTAAAGAATGCATAGGCGAAATAATACTTATTGCATTCATTTGGATGAATAGTGCCACCCATCCACCCCATTCAAACATAAAAAACCGGTCTATAAAACCGGTTCTAATGATTGGTGGTGGATAAGCCCCCATTGGATTATGGATATTAAAAAAGCCCGTGAATACAAGGATATGCAACAAATACGAGGTCAGACCGGATTGACCTTGTATCCCCCTTTTAAATCCTTATGTTTTGAGATGCGAGCACATACAATCCTACATTTTACAAGGACTTTCTTTGTTTTTCAAATTGGTCTGGTCTCACGTTCGCCTAAAATCATAAAATTTCTTGACTTTTTCTTTGTTTTATGCTATAGTAAACCTCGGTTAATCGGGATAATTATATCCCGATTTTTTTATGCCTGTTTGAAACACTCAAACAGGCTTTTTTTATGAAAGGATACTAAAATGAAACTAAATATAATTATTTCTGATTTTACTTATATGAAAGAAAATTACTGTATTGCGGGTTGGAGCCCTGCCGAACAACGTATGCGCAGGTTAATGATAGAAGGTGGCCATTGGTCTGAAGAAGAAGCAAAAAAAGTGGAGGGGCACTCTTGTATTCAAATTGAAACCATCCCTATTCCACCAAATGAAGGACGAGATTATCCCCATAAAACAGAAGACACCTGGATAACAAACGATATTAAAGTTCTTTATCATTTTAACTCTCCCGCTGAATTAGCATACGAATTAGAAGATAGCATTTCTCGCAATATTAAATCTATTTTTAACGGACATTTAAAAGAAAACACTTTTGTTTTACCTAAAACGAAGTGTCCATCTCTTGGCGCTATTAAAGTTCCCGCTCAAAATTTAGAATTTTACAAAAACAGCGAAAACAAACTACGTGTTCGTGTTTTAGATAATGACGGTGAAAAATATGATTTACGCGTAACATGTCGTTACTTGCGAGATGTTTTAGATAAAATGAACGGACTGAAAAAACTTAATGATGAATTAAAAAGAGTTTCTTTTGCTCATCTCAGAGTAGGACTTGCAAAACCATATTATAAACAGGAAAATCATTGCTTTTTAATGTGTAATGGTGTATTCTTATTTTAAAGGAAATACAAAATGAAATTATATACAATCGGATATGCAGGAAAATCAGCCAGAGAGTTTTTCACAATTTTAAAAAATTCTGACGTCAACAAGATTATTGATGTCCGATTGTATCCTTCTACAAAAGATTGCGGTTTTGCTCGTTCAAAAGATTTGGAGTTTTTCTTATGGGTTTTGTGCCGTATCAAGTACGAACATCACAAAGAATTTGCCCCCGCCTCAGCCATGCTAAAAGGATATAAAGACAATCTGTTTGGTTGGAGTGACATTGAAGAACAATATTTAAATATTTGCCAAGCCAGAAAATTTACTTTAACACCAGATATGGATTGTGCTTGCTTTTTGTGTGCCGAACCAACCCCAGAACAATGCCACCGCAGGCTGTTAGTTGAATACCTTGCCCGTCAAAATCCTGATGTAGAAATTATACATTTATAACTCCCTCTTTTGCTCTTACATATGATTTTATGTAATTTCGGTGGACAGGACCCCATTGGATTTAAGATTTTTGAATATCTTTATATTCCAGATACTTACAAAAAGATACAGCTCAACCTGGTCTGAGCTGGTATCTAATTTTATTATGGATTATTTATAAATAATCTCGCCTAAACATTACCGAATAATTACCGAATTTCATACTTTTTTGTAAAATCATGGAATGAAAAACTCTCAAACTACCGAACGATAAATTGTAAAACCATGAAATGAATTTCTGCAAAATCATTAAATGAAAACTTGCAAAAACATGAAATAAAAAACACACCTCATTTTATTTATCTGCAAATTCAATCACTTATAAAATAATTTATTTTTTTCGCATTTTTTGGAGCGGATTTCAACTTCCTCGGGAATTTACCTTACGTGAAAGTCGTAAAAAGTCCTTCTCACCAAAGGGTAAAAACAAATTTTAAAAAAATTTTTCACTCAGGGGGAATATTTCGCCTTCTCCGGGAATTTACCTTATGGTGGAAGGAGGAAACAAACCTTTCACATCAAAGAAAGGTAAAAACTCGGATGAAAATATTTATTCAAAATCAATGCATTATAAAAAAGTTGAAAAATTTTTCATTTTTTGGGGACGAAAAATCGAGCTCCGGGCTTTTCACCTTATGCAGCAAAAAAATAATTTTTAAGTGAAAGGTAAAATTATGCAAAAAAGATTCTTTGAAAAACAACAACTTATAAAAAACTTAAAATGCTTGGGTGAGATTTTCCTCTCTCGTGGATTTTTACCCTATGTCAGGCAAACAAAAAAATTGAAAAAAGTGAGAACGATTTTTCGATTTTTTGACTTGTTCTGTATGTAAGGCAATTACTGAAAGGATAAAACCATGAATGAAATCATAGAACTGTTAAAAACAGCGGTGGCTGAAATCTTAAACGAAACAGAGCCCAAAGATTTATCGAAAAATCCCGAAAAATCACTTGATATTGTTTCAAAAGCAAGCATTCATTGTCAAACAAAAGGAGTTAACGATGGTCAAAAATATTAATTTAGACATTCCTTTGGAAGACATACCTCAATTAGATTTTGATGAGTTATAAATTCAATATCATCCACTCTTCGTAAACATTTAATATTAGGAAATTCTGTTTGCATTAATTTATCAATTCTTGCACAAATTAATTCTGCAATAACATATGAAATATCTGGCCCAATCGGTAATCCACAGGTTTGACCATCTTGCCCCCATTGAAAAGCTTTGTCCAATAAATTTCCAAGAGTTAAATCCATTCGATGTTTTTTAGCATAATCTTTTCCATCTAAAATCCAAGGAATGCTATGTGTATAAATAGACGGGTAAAATCTTGATATATCTGTATATACTAAAACTTTTTTACCGGCCCTGTTTTTAATTTTAAACTCATCGCCAATGTTCCAATCAAACTCCTGTCTTATAGCTCTTGCATTAACATTTTCTGAAGTATCAACAATAGGTGAACTAAGCGACACATCTGATTTAGCTAGATTTAAAAGTATATTTTGGTGTTTAGCAAAAAGAGAACCTAATATTATATAATGGGATTTAATAAACCTAATACTCTACGGATTTGCCTTGGACGAGCCAAATAGTATTTGGTGAATTTTGTATTTACATTATCAAGGCTTTCTATAATTTCTATAATAGATAAATAATTATTAGAAACAAATGAAGCAAAACTTTTAGAAGAAAATGCAGGAGGTAAATTTGCCGGGTAATAGCCACGCGAAATGATATTTTCTAAATTTGCAAAAAAATCATCTTCTAATACGTATTTTTTTAATTCTTTAACGACATCTTTATGTTGTTTTTTAGCCATAATTATCCTCTTAATTTATCATCCCAATATTTTTCAATTTCTTTCAGCATATCCTCTATTTTGATTACTTCTTCACCTTTGTTTAGAGTAAGGATAGGTGGAATGTCTGTTCCCTCTATATTGCCTGATAGATATGTCCTATTAGGTTCAAAATGCTTTGAACCATTTGCTATATCCGCTAATGCTAAACTATAAGGCACTTCTTTCTTCTTTTCTTTCTTCATAGGATCATCCTTCCAATACCAATCTTCTAGATGGTAAAGAGTAATACAAGCATTGATAGCTTTTCTTTCACTACTTAAATCTTTATAAAAATCTTTTAAATTCTCTTTTACTATTTGTTTATAATACACTTCAGCACTATAGCAACCAAATATTGATTTTGAATGTGTTATTGTTGTTTTTATTTTAGGGTATATTGTTAATCCTAATTCTGGAATGTTTATTTCTTTTGCGTACCAAGCCATTTTGTATTACCTCGCTGATTATAATTATATTTAATATAGACTTTAGTTTTATAAAAATCAACATCACCCTCCCAAGTGGTCTTTAGTTCGAACCTAAAGTCTGCTCATGGATATGGGGTGCGAGGTTGGGTGGTAAGAAAACCCCTCAAATTAGGCGTTTTTTGTTTTGGATGAGGTCAATCCAAAAGTATCTATTTTTCTTAATTTTAATAAAAAATCTCTTGGCGGTGGTTTATGTGCTCACATCATAATTGAAACATCTAATCTCTTTAAACCCCGCAAACGGTGGGCTTTTGAGGCCTCATCAAAGTATAAAAAAAGAGGATATAAACATCCTCTTTTTATAAATGGTGGGTGATCAGAGACTCGAACTCTGGGCCCGCTGATTAAGAGTCAGCTGCTCTACCAACTGAGCTAATCACCCTTTAACGGAGAGGAGTATATCCTATTTCTTTTTTAAAAGCAAGAACAAAATGAAGCGGATTTCATTTTTCTGATATTTGACAACAGTGTAGCCAGGGTAAAAAGCATTCTTTTTTTTTACAATCTGAACCAATATCTTATTCGGACACACCCCGACCGCACCCCAAACAAACGAAAAACCCGCCGTAAATCCAGGCGAGTTTTAAACTGTTTCATCTAACATTATTAACCTTGACGAGCCTTCATTTTAGGCTTTTTCTTATTAATAACATAGACACGTCCTTTGCGGCGAACAACTTTACAATCTTTATCGCGCGTTTTAGCGGACTTTAATGAACAACGAACTTTCATGACGCTACCCTTTCTGCTTAAAACTGAGTTTGTACTATATAGAAAAAAAAACGCTTTGTCAAGAACTATTTTCTTTTAAATACGGAAAAAAGAAAAATAAACCCGCAAAACCCCAACGGTATCCAAACGCCATATCGGGCGTAAGGTGTCGGTGCCAACGCCGTCGGCAGAGCCGAATCAATCACGCCTTCCGTCCCCAAAGGCAAAGAGGCAATTACCTCACCATATCCGTTAAAAACGGCACTGATACCCGTATTGGCAACACGCACCAAAGGTAGTCCCTCTTCCACGGCACGCATGCGCGCCATTCCCAAATGTTGATACGGCCCTGCGGATATACCATACCAACCGTCATTCGTCACATTGACAAGCCATTCGGGACGACGATCGGGGTCAACAACACGCCCCGAAAAAATAACTTCATAACAAACCAGCGGGCCAACCGAGGGGGCTTTCGGAACGGGAATTGTTCGAACACCTGCGCCGGCCGAAAAATCGGAATCAATCGGGACAATTTTATCCAACGGTAAAATACCGCGCAACGGCACATACTCCCCGAACGGCACCAAATGAGATTTGTCGTAATAAGAAACGACAGAAGCCAAATCATCCAACACAAAAAAACTATTCGCAATTGTCCGTTCGGACGGATTAACGGCGCGCAGCCCCCCCATTAACAAAGTTCCGCCTTGCCGGACAGCACTCATCAACCGCAAACGGTTTGCCTCATCCCAATTCACCAAAAAAGGAACGGCCGATTCGGGCCAGATGACATGGGTTACCGCTTTATTATTTTCTCTTGACAACCGCAACAGTTTTGAAAAAGAAGCTTCCATTCCCTCGGGACGCCATTTCAAAGTCTGTGGAATATTCGGCTGCACTAAACGAAGCCGGACACCCCACACCTCTGTCCTGGTAGCATCATACAAACGCCAGGCCCCGACACCAAATACAACGACAAACACCAGAAAAGAAATCATTATCGGCTTTTTTTGAGGCCACAAGGCAAAAACCGAACACATTAAAACAGTCAAAAGTGACAAGCCGTATACACCCCAGAGAGCGGCAGATTGCAAAACCGGAAGCGTATTTTCCCAAACAGATCCCATTAAATTCCATGGAAAGCCCGTTAAAATCCAACTGCGAACCCATTCAAAAAAGGTGAACAGAGCCGCCCATGCGAACAAACGGGGAAGCCCCGTGCGTGCGAACAGACTCAAAGCGGCAGGCACACTGAAAAACAAACCGAACAATAATCCCATTCCCAGCCAAACAACCGGAATCAATGCGGCAAAAGCACCACCATCAATCATCAGGGCCTGTGCAATCCAAGATGTGGAAAATGCCCCTAATCCGAAACCGAAACCGAAAGCGCGGACAAAAGCTTGTTTTTTTAAAGTCGCCGTATTAATACAAAAAAATAAAAAGGACAAAGTAACGGGCAGTATCCAAACAACATAATACGGCGCAAAGGCCAAACCGCTGATCATACCGGCCAAAACCAATAAAACACCCCTTCCTGTCCGGGTCAGACACCATGATATGATTTTTTTCATTGCTCCGTCTCTTTCAAATAATCTGTATCCATACTACCACATAAATCCTGATAAACACGCGCCAACGTGTCTTGATCAACCAGATGTTTTTCCGTATTTGCCTTTAACATCCGAGGCAACAGATCACATTTACGGAATGGTTCGGAAGCATCAAAAGAAAAGAAGCGATTGATAAAAGCGATGTGAAAACGTCGTTTATTCACAGCCTGACGCCGATAATATTCCGGATTATTGCTACCATGCAATCTATAATGCATCAAAACTTCCGGAATATTGGCTATTTGACCGCCTGCCGATATTATTTCCCCGTAAAACGGTCGATCTTCTGCCGCCTCATATCCCTGACGATACCGAATGTGATGACGATTTAAAAAATCACGGCGCATTAACAGCGACGGATGGCAAACCGGAACACTACCCAAATACAACATGATTCGAATCCGCTCCGGATCCGTTTCTCTTTGAAACGAATACGGCGTCATACTATCAAGAGGACTGATCCAGGATCCGACCGCCGCCACATCCGAATGACCCTCCATAAAAGCCACTTGACGTTCAAATCGTTGAGGAACGGCGACATCGTCATCATCCATGCGGGCGATATACTTTCCACGAGCCGCATCAATACCTTTGTTCAAACTAACAATCAGACCTTGATTCGGGCGGTTTGTAATGACCTTAATCCGATTATCCTGTTCGGCATACGCCCTTAAAATATCCGCCGTCCCGTCCGTCGATCCGTCATCGATAATAATAAATTCAAAATCCCCATAGGTCTGGTTCAATATCGACTCCACCGCACGCGGCAACAAATCCGCCCGATTATAGGTGGACATCACCACAGAAACCATTGGTGTGGAAATATACCGAAAAACCATCCAAGCCCCGATAAGACAGGTCAAAGCAACAGCGATAATCGTATATTTTTTCATTTCACATCCTCCAAGAATCGGAAATAGTATATCTGATTTGAACAATTTAAGCAAGAGTCATATATATTATTGGCTGACCCAAATCACACGAGCCATCCAAATCATATCCCGAGCATCCAACAAAATATCCGAATGAGCCGGATTCAAAGACTTGAGTTGAATCTGACGTGCCGAGCGATATATCAACTCCTTAACCATGACCTCCCCTGTTTTAACCTTAACAACAACCCGATCGCCTTTTCGAATTTCCGAATCGGGAGAAACAACCAGCTTATCACCATCACGATACGCCGGTTCCATACTGTTACCCGACACTTCCAAGGCATACACGGGTATATTAAGGGTCAAAGGAAATTCGATACCGTCCCACGATTCGCTCCCCAACGGATAACCGTCCGAATCAAAATATCCCTCCCGCCCCGCTTTGGCCAAGCCCAACAACGGAATAATTTGAGCTTTGGGACGATACGGTTCCCCGGCCAACTCCATAAATTCAAAAATAGTCGTGTTCGTGGCCTGAAGCAGCTTACTCATACTTTCGGTAGAAGGCCATCTTTTACGACCATCGGCACCGATTCGTTTTGAACGATTAAAACTGGTCGGATCAAGTCCCGCCTTAACAGCCAGCCCCGATAAAGAAAGTCCCTTGCTTTCCGCCAAATTTTCAATTCCTTTCCAAATTTCCGCATAGCTCAGCTGCATCATCACTCCTTTCTGTTACACTCTGGTTAAAACAGGGTTTTCAAATCGCATATTTTGGTATGCTATTTTTAGTTGTATCTTTCTATACCATATCCTTTTTATCCTGTCAATAGGATTTTTTTCATATTTTTATATTGACAGTTTTATTTTTTTGGATTAGTTCTTATTTTGTTCTTTTTTTACGAACGAAAGGATATATTATGAGGAATAAATACCAAAAACAAACAGACTCTCGGGACACAACCCCTTTTGAATCATCGGAAGAGGCATGGTTCTGGTATTGCTTATGCGAACAACTGGGAAACAACCGGGGCCATGGCGGCAGCTCCAGTATCGCCCGACCATGCGAATCATCCGATATCATTATCGCCGTTAAACGCCTGCTTCAACAAGGTTGTTTAAAGCCGGAACATATTCGTGTTTTGCAACAATACGGATTTGAACAAGCACCGCCACACCCCAATTTTGGTGCCAGCCGACGCATTTGCGGATTATGGCAGGAAGCAATGGCTTTTTTAGACACTATTTTGAGGAAAAAGGGAATTATCTATTGTTTTTAACACAAAAGAAGAAAGGATAAAATATGAAAACAACTCAAGGATTCGGATATCGATATCCGTTTGCTTATGTCGCATTCGGCGGAGAACGAACAAAATGGTGGATGCGTTTTTTAAAAAAAGGGTTTTATCATTGTGCTCTGGTTCTTGGAAACGGATACGAATGGATCTTAATTGATCCGCTTATCCATTTCACGGACTTGATTATTTTTAAAAACGTTTCTCCCACCACTGTTTTAAAAGAAAAAGGATACCGTCTGATACGCACAACACCAACCGTTCCGGATTTAACCAACACGCAGTGCAGACCATTTACATGTGTTGAAACGGTCAAGCGTTTTTTAGGCATAAATAATCGTTTTATTTGGACACCTTATCAACTTTTTTGCTTTTTATACCTAAAAAAGGAAAATAATCCTTGACATTTTAAAAAAAGTATGATATAGTTAGTTTCAGTTAACAGCCGGAAGTGTATCCAAACACATTTTTCAAGCCTTTCAAAAATTGAAGGGCTTGTTTTTTTGTCTGTTAATCAGTTAACCATTCTTTTTTTGACAAAGGAGATTCCATGACGGATATTCAAAACCTATACCACCGCTTTCAACAAGCGCAAAAAGCGCGAAGCGGTTGGGAAACACATTGGCAGGAATGTTATGAATACGCCCTGCCCCAACGGGAAAGCGTATTTAACCCGACCCACACACCTATCGGACATTTATTCGACGGAACGGCTCCTGACAGTGTTGACCAACTGGCGGCCTTGATTTTATCGGAAATGACACCGCCATGGATGCGTTGGTTTCACCTGACGGCCGGAACCGATTTATCGGATGAAGAAAGCACCCGAATCGCGCCGACTCTGGACGCCATTTCTGATACGCTTCAAACCCACTTTGATCGATCCAACTTTGCACTGGAAATTCATCAATGTTATCTGGATCTGATTACCGCCGGAACGGCTTGCCTTTTATTTGAAGAAGCCCCGATCGGTTCGGCCTCGGCGTTCCGTTTTACGGCAATTCCGTTATCCGAAGTTTACCTGGCGGAAGGACCGACGGGACGCCTGGACACGACTTTCCGGCAGAGCCAAATGGATTACGACACCTTTGTCAATCGTTTTCCCGAAGTAAAGTTATTAAAAAATTCAGGTCAAAAATCAGAAGATGAGGAGTTGACTTTTCATGTGATAGAAGCCGTAATCCCCTCCCGAACAGGCGGTTATCAATACACGGCGTTTTTAGATCCCGCTAGCCAGCATGATTCCATAGACGGCACTGAACAAGTGTTAAAAGAGGCATTTTTTGAAACTTCACCGTTTATTTCTTTTCGCTGGCTGAAAGCCCCCGGAGAGGTGTATGGACGCTCCCCCGTGATGAAGGCGTTACCTGATATTAAAACGGCCAACAAAGTTGTTGAGCTGATTTTAAAAAACGCGACAATTGCCGTCACGGGCATTTGGCTGGCCGAAGATGACGGTGTTTTAAATCCGTCCAACATACACCTGACTCCGGGTGCGATTATTCCTAAAGCGATGGGATCCAAAGGTCTGACACCGTTGGAAGCCCCCGGTAAATTCGACGTGTCCCAATTGATGATTGATGATTTGCGCAAACGAATCGAACATGCGCTATTAGGGGATAAACTCGGTGAAATAGATGCGCCTAAAATGACGGCAACGGAAGTGTTGGAGCGTTCGGACGAAATGATGCGCATTCTGGGAGCGACATACGGTCGATTGCAGACTGAATTATTAACGCCCTTGATTGAACGAGCCGCCAACCTGTTGCGTAAACGTGGTGAAATTCCGGAAATTTTTCTGGACGGCAGACTATTAAAAATTGCCTATAAATCAACACGCGCCGAAAAACAGGCGCAAATTGACGCCAACAATGCGTTATTGTGGTTGACTTCGGTTCAAAAACTGGGAGAAAACGGTCTGCAATACATTAACATGGGTGCCTTTGTTAAATGGCTCGGCGAAAAATTAAATGTCCCGGAAAGCGTTATTCAGGAATCGCCGGCACCGGCAGCCCTGCTATCCGCCTTAAAAGGAGTTGTTTCATGACACCGGCGGCAGCTTTCGCGCGGTTATTTCACAGGCCGGAGGCGGAAACGGTTCTGGCCTATTTAAAACGACGAACACTTGAACGGGCTTTACCGCCCGACGCAACGGACGCCGAACTGCGCTTTTTAGAAGGGCAGCGGGCTTTGGTCGCCCATATTATCGCCCTGATTCAACAAGGTCAACAATAAAGGAGAAAAGAATGACCCAAAACAAAATAAACATCAAACCAGTCAAAGAAAATGAAGATCCGACAATCACCGAAGCGGAAAAGGAAAGCACGCAAGAAAGCGGTGATACAGATCAACCGTTGGACGAGATGAATCTTCAAGATATTGTCCCGGCGAAATTTATCAATCCCAAAACGGGGGAAATCAACTGGATGGCGTTGATCAAATCCTATCTGGCCTTGGAAAAGAAAATGAGCTCTCGCGGACAACCCGCGGTCGGCTCTTTCGGAACACGCCCCAACAGCCCTGAAGAATATCAGATTCAATTAAAAAGTAACCTGATGAATATTGACCCGGAAATCAATCAGCGCCTTTTTGAATTAGGTTTCACAAATGAACAGATTCAGGCCGTCTATGATTTGGCGGCGGAAAAAGTCATTCCGATGATTCAGGAACTGTCCCTGGATTATAAAGCAGATCGGGAACTGGCCGATCTGGAAAAGGAATTCGGCGGTCCGGAACGATTCAACACCATCGCCCGCCAACTGTCCTCCTGGGGAGAAAAAAATTTGGATAAATCTCTCTTTGATGTTTTGGCCTCCAACAAGGAAGGGATTCTGGCACTCTATAAAATGATGTGCAACAAACAGGAATCGCCGGTTCTGCCTCAACAGAGCATTCAAACGCCTGTTGATTCGGAAGAAACTTTACGACGATTAATGCAGGATCCCAAGTATTGGAAGCAACAGGATCCGGAACTTGTTAAACGCATTGAAGACGGATTCAAACGGCTCTATGGTTAACACCATAGCCGATAACACATTTGGGCAGACAACCCTTTCGGGCCTGCCTGATAAAACGGGGCATACGCCCATTCTGGCCGGACGGCGGCAGGCGACACGCCTAAAACCGTTAGCCCGACCGTTTTATTTTTAATTTTACGAAAGGAATATTTATGACAACTTCAACAGCTATTGACGCTTCATTTATCAAACATTTCGAGGCAGACGTCCACACGGCCTATCAGCAACAAGGATCGAAATTAAAGAACACGGTGCGTTCGAAAAATAACATTCAGGGCGCATCTACAACGTTCCAGATTATCGGTGCCATGACGGCAAGCACAAAAACCCGTAACGGACAAATTACAGCCTCCGGTGTCACACACACGCCGGTCGAATGCACTTTGACGGATTACTATGCCGGTGAATGGGTCGACCATTTGGATGAAATGAAAGTCGGACACGACGAACGCAAGGTTTTAGCATCAGCCGGTGCGTATGCCTTGGGACGCAAAACGGATGAATTAATCATCAATGCGTTAAAAACAGCAACGCAATCTGTCGGTGCCGCTACGGAAGCTCTGACGAAGGATCGGATTTTGCAGGCTTTCACGCTTCTGAACAAAAACGATGTCCCGGATGACGGCGAGCGATATGCTTTGGTCGGACCGGATCAGTGGAATCAATTACTGTCCATTGAGGAGTTTTCTTCAGCGGATTATGTGGGAGAAGCTTACCCGATGTTAACCGGTTCCGAAAGCCGGAAATGGATGGGAATTGTCTGGATTATGCACACAGGTCTGCCCAAAACAGCTACATCCCACACATGTTTTATCTATCACAAGACGGCGGTCGGCCATGCCAGCGGACAAGATATCAAAACGGATATCACATGGCACGGTGATTACGCAGCTCACTTTGTCAGTAACATGATGAGCCAGGGAGCCTGCCTGATCGATCAAAAAGGTGTCGTCAAAATGGAAGTGATAGATACGCCGACTTCGAAATAGGCTTTTTTAATTCTTTTTTTCTCGGGAGGGATAATGTCGATTATCCCTCCTTTTTTCTTTACACCAACAGGAGTGTTTATCCCATGACTTTTACAGCAACCGGTATTTGTTCCCGCGCCCTTGTCAAATTAGGGGCGGACAGCATCTCTTCTTTTGAAGAGGAAACGACAGAAGCACACATTGCCGAACAACTTTACGACCCGACCGTGGACGCCCTATTGGCTTCTTATCCCTGGCGTTTTGCCCTTAACCAGGTAACGATGTCCCGTTTGGCGGAAAAACCAAGCGCAGATTATCGTTACGCTTATGCGATTCCCAATAACTGCATTCGTATTCTGTCCGCCGGAAATACCGTTCGCAGCAGCGGGTTGGATTACCGTATTTTAAAAAATCAGCTGCATACCAACAGCGAATCGGTTGTCCTGACATATTTGGAACGTCCGGATGAATCCGCCTTTCCGCCATTTTTCACACAGGCTTTGATCGCCAAACTGGCAGCCGAATTCTGTTTACCACTGACGGAAAGCACAACGCGAACGGATTACATGCGAAAATTGGCAGAGGAAGAAATCACATCCGCCCGTCTGGTAGACAGCCAGCAAGCAGTCCCCAACGCTTTTCAGGATTTTTCTTTGATTGAGGTGCGTTCATGACCAACCTTTTCACAACAAAAACAAATTTTACATCCGGCGAACTGTCGCATGACTTGTTGGGGCGCGTCGATCTGACCTCGTATGAAAACGGTGCATTGGAGTTAAAAAATGTATTCATTCAACCGACAGGCGGTATTCATCGTCGCGCCGGAACAAAATACATCGGCACCTTGACCGAAACAGGGCGTTTAATTGCTTACGAAAAAAGCACAACGGAAACCTACGTCATTATCTTACAAGACAAAAAAGCGTTGATTTATCAAAATGATACGTTGGTGTCCACTCTTGAAACACCCTGGACAATGGCACAAGTTTATTTTGTCCGATGGTGCCAGGGAACAGAAGAACTTTACCTGACCCATCCGGATATCGCACCGCAAAAACTGCTTATCAAAGATGGGGAATGGCATCTTGAACCGTTTACATTTTTAACAGACAAAGAGTGTATTTTACAACCGTATCATAAATTTTGTGATGATGATGTTACGATTGAATCCTCCGGCCTTGGCGGAAACGTTACCTTAACGGCATCAAAACCCGTCTTCAAAGAAAAGCATGTGAATAAGCTGTTTAAAATCGGGGACGGTTACGCCCTGATCACAGCCATCACAAGTGAAACAAAAGCCAACGCCACCGTCAAAAAACAGTTGATTGAGGACGGTGCCGACGAAACGAAACTGGAACCAACGCGCAGTTGGGGAGAACCGGCTTTCGATGATGAATACGGATGGCCTTGTTGCGTCGCCTTCTACCAGTCACGACTGGTTTTCGGAGGCAGCCGTAAACTGCCGAATCGTTTGTGGTTCAGCCAAAGCGGTGAACTGACAAACTTTGAACTGGGCAACGCTTATGATTCGGAAGGTATTGATTTCAATATTCTGTCGGATCAATCCAACTCTATTTGTGCTTTGTTCGCCGGAAGACACCTTCAGGTGTTCACAACAAGCGCCGAATGGATGGTTTCGGGTGATCCGCTGACACCGGTTAATATTCAATTAAAGCGACAGACTCAAGTCGGATCCCCCAGTTACCGTTTCGTTCCGCCAATCGGCATCGACGGCGCGACAATCTTTCCGTCGGCAAACGGATTGGAAATCCGGGAGTTCTTATTCGCAGATATTGAGCAAGCCTATCAGGCGACGGATCTATCCCTTTTATCCGGTCATCTGATTTCCTATCCCCAGGATCAGGCCTACGATAAATACAATCGTCAAGCCTATATCATCATGGCAGATGGGCGGATGTGTGTCTTGACCAGTTTCCGAGCGGAAGATTTACAAAGCTGGACAGAGCAATCAACGGACGGCAAATTTGTTTCGGTAACGGTAACCAGTGAGGGAACTTACTTTATTATTCAACGCGGACAAAAATTCTTTTTGGAAAAATTGGATAATCAATTCCACACTGATTGTTCGTTTGAACAAATAAGTGAAGAGGCGACCGATACTTTTTCGGGACTAACGGCACTGGAAGGAAAAACACTTAAAGTCGTCGCGGATGATATTGTTGTCCCGGATGCCGTTGTTGTTAACGGGTGTATTACGCTGGAATATCCGGCAAAACATATTAAAGCCGGCCTGCCCTTCACACATCGTATCACCCCTCTTCCGCCGGCAATCGGCGCAAGCAACGGACCGGCTCCGGTATCGGCGGCACGCTTGGTCAAAGCCGTCTTTCGGGTTATTGACACGGCTTCGCTTGAAATTGATACGGGAACAGGATTGCATCAGGAAATGACCCGACCGCTGGCATCTTATAAACTGGGATCCATTATGGAACCCAAAACAACGGATGTCGTCATTCGCTCTCTCGGATGGACCAGATCGCCCACCCAACCGCTCTGGCTGATTCAGGGAGACACCCCTAAACCATTCAAACTTGTCAGCGTTACCAGTGATATTCAAATAGGAGGTTAATATGGAAGTCACACCCATTATTACCGTTGCCGCCATTGCGGCGTCGGCTTTTTACAGCAAAAAAACGATTGATAATCAAAAAAAACAGGTCAAAGCGGCTAAAGAAGCTGCCCAAAAAGAATACGATCTGAACGTTGCTCAAACAAAATTGGCTCTTGAGGAACAACAACGCAAAAATAAAAACCTGTTGCAAAGACAACAATCCGCCTATAAAGCCCGATTGGGAGCCAGCGGCATGAGCAGTAAAAACGGCACCGGACAGACGGTCTTGGACACAATGCAACAAGAACATGATATTGAAGATAAGTTCTTGGTCAACCGGGCTAATATTTCGTTAGAGGCTTTATTAAACGGTATCAATGAAAGCAACACACGCAACCTGTTGTCCTTGTCAACATTGGACAACAAATCGGCGCAAAATACATGGAATAGCCTGAGTAACTTTGCAAACACAGCCGGCAGAACTATGATCAAATAAGGAGGATGATATGTCAGATAAACCGACCACGTTGCCGGACTTATCTGAATCACTGGCTCCGGATTTAGATCAAGCCATTCGCTCCTATCATGCATTTAAACAGGAAAAAATGCCGGAGGATCCCAAAGGATTTACAGCCTATCACAATGCCTGCAAGTCGGCTTTGATGCATATCGCCCTTTTATTAAAACTGATTCAAGGAGCACCGTCACCATCATCGGTGGCGGATAATTCACCGAACTGGATTATACAGGCGCGACAGGCATTACAAAATGAAGCAAGAGAAGAGGAGGATACGGATGACTTGTTCTTTGATTGAATTCATTTGGATATGGAATCAAATTCAAGGGTTATCATTGCCGCAACATCATATCAGAATCGGTCGTTTTCTCAATCGGTTATATAACAACAAATTGAAAAGAAACGGCTTGTTAATGGCTTTCCGAAACTCGGGAAAATCAACATTGGTTGGTTTGTTCGGCGCTTGGATTTTATCCCAAAAACCGGAAACACGAATTCTGATCTTATCCGCCGACCATTCTCTGGCTAAAAAAATGGTGCATCATATGAAGCAAATCATCGAACGCCATCCCTTGACAACGGGCTTAAAACCGGCTTCAGCCGAAGAATGGGCATCAGACCGATTTACGGTTCGTCGAACAAGCGGGTTTCGGGATCCTTCCGTTCTGGCACGCGGACTAACCGCCAATATGACCGGTTGCCGGGCAGATGTGATTATCTGTGATGATGTGGAGGTTCCCAAAACCTGCGATACCGCCTCAAAGCGGGAATCAATGCGACAAAAATTATCCGAGTTGGATTACATTTTGACACCGGGCGGTCTGACGCTTTACATCGGCACACCGCATACCACGGAAACAATTTACCAAATAACACCGGGCGGTTTTTTAGGCGGCTGGCCTTGTTTAAAAATACCGCTTTTGGATCAAAACGGTCAATCGGCTTGGCCGGAACGTTACAGTCTTGAAAAAATCGAGGCTTTGAAGCAACGATCCGGGCCCAATAAATTCCGCAGCCAGATGATGCTTGATCCGGTGCCGCTCGGAGAAAGCCGCTTGGATGTCAGACGCCTTAAATTTTTTAATGATCCGCTGATATACAACGAAGCCAACGGCCAAGGCATTTTACGAATCGGCGGCAAACAAATGATCGGCGTTTCTTGTTGGTGGGATCCGTCGTTCGGCTCTCCCTCCGGAGATAAAAGCGTTGTCGCCTGTGTTTTCTTCGATACGGTCGGGAACACTTATTTATATCGGTTAGACTATCTAACCGTTCCGGAGGCGGAAGAAGCGACCGCATGGCAGTGCGGATGTGTCCGACAATTGGCAGAAGAATGCTTTATCCCCGCCATTCATTTGGAAACAAACGGTATCGGTAAATTTCTACCCGCTTTATTAAGGCAGGAATTCGCGCGCCACCGAACGGCATGTGCCGTCGTGGAGGAAATATCACGCCAAAATAAAGCCGCTCGAATCATAGCGGCACTGGATGCACCTTTGATGAACGGTTCATTTTGGGTTCATGAATCCGTTAAACAAACGCCGTTTTTAAATGAAATGCAAGACTTTTTACCGAACGGAACCGCCCATGACGACGGACTGGACGCCGTGGCAGGGTGTTTACTCAGCGAACCGGTTCGCTTGAAACACTTTCAAAAACCGGCCTTAAAACACTATTCAGAATGGAGATTTTAAAATGAATGAAGAAACAGAAATTTTAGCTAAAACGCTTTATGGCGAGGCTCGAGGCGAAGGATTAAGCGGCATCGAAGCTGTGGCGAATGTTGTCATGAACCGTGTCCGACACGCTCAAAAAGCCGGTGGATTTTGGTGGGGCAGAAGTATTAAAGAAGTTTGTTTAAAGCCGTTTCAATTTTCCTGCTGGAACCCGAAAGATCCGAACTATTCCATTTTAAACAAAGACTTATCAAATGATTCCCTGTTTAATGTTTGTTGCCGGGTGGCGGTGCGAGCCATCAAAGGATTGTTGCAAGACAACACCAAGGGAGCAACCCATTATCACACTTTAAACGTCAACCCTTCATGGGCATCAAAATTAACGCCCTGTGCTCAAATCGGGCA
Source organism: uncultured Alphaproteobacteria bacterium (assembly GCA_944391735.1). Taxonomy (GTDB): domain Bacteria; phylum Pseudomonadota; class Alphaproteobacteria; order CAAHEQ01; family UBA3637; genus CALXZG01. Next base: position 121,970 of record CALXUR010000001.1, read on the forward strand.
ACATTTATTTTATGATTGTGTTTAAGGGGGAAAACATGCCGACACTGACAATGGAAATCGGAAAGTTGATGGGACAAGTCGATACCTTGCAAAAACAGCTTTCGGAAATAAAAAAAGATGTCTGTCAAACAAAACAACAAATTGCGGACGTTCACACGGAACTGTTAAATTTCATGGGAACCGTTCAAAAAAAAACAGCTTGTCAGGCAATTCATGACCGACTTGTCCGGGATTATATGCCCCGGGCCGAACTGGCACCGTTAAAGTCAATCGCGGGTATGATTGCCCTGACAACCGTTACGGCTATTGCGGCCGCTATTTTTAATCTGATTTTAAAATGAAAGGAAAAATCATGTTTGCTTTTATCATCTCTCATGTGGACGAACTGTTAATCGCCGTTTCTTCTATTATCGCCGGTGCCAGCGCATTAGCCGCGTTGACCCCCACACAAAAGGACGACCTGTTTTTAATGAAAATTAAAAAAGCGATTGATTTAATGGCACTCAACATCGGTCATGCAAAACCGGCCGGTGCTTAAAAAAAGGCGGCCGGACAAACGATTTTCTATTTTTTATCCGAAGAACAATATCTTTGTAATCCGTGCCGCCACTCCTCTTCGGGTAAATAGCGGGGCATTGCGCGCATAGCCGCTTTTAAAATAAAACACTGATCCTTTCGTTTATCAGGCGGAATATTCAAAAATTGATACAAACCATCCATAACTTTCCGGCCGTCTCGACCTGCTCTTTGATAATAGTTTTTAGGATTTGTCCGATGCACGCGCATCAAAACGACGGGACGCGTGGACATACAACGTTTCGCCGACGCACCGGCATAGCCCATTTTTAGCCAAAAATCCCAATCCTCACCGTTTACTAAATCTTCATCATATCGAATTTGATGTTTACGGATAAAATCCCGTTGAAACAACAATCCCAAATTACCAAAAGAACTGGCAAAAATCCCGCCTACTAAAGGATAATTCAATGGTGATCCGATCGAAATCGCTTTATCATTGTTCTGTTCAAAATAAGCATTTCGTCTGGGAACAATAATTGTTATATCCGGATGTTCGGAAGCAAACGTATACATAGATTCCAACCAATGCGGAAAAGCAAAATCATCACTGTCCATAATAGCGATATATTTCCCACGGGCAACATCATTACCGATATTCCGTGCGTGAGACACACCCTTATTTTTCGAATAACCGATATATCGGATACGTTTATCTTTTTCCATATAGGCATGAATTAACGCCTTGGTTTCGTCTGTCGATCCATCGTCGACAATAATGAGTTCAAAATTTTTAAATGTCTGATTTAAAACAGATTCAATCGCCCGCGGCAAATAGGTATCGGCACGATTGTATGTCGGTAAAACAACCGACACAGCGAGACACTGCATCGCTGTCCATAACCGAAACAATAAAAAGAGCCAAATAACCCCCATGACCGCGCACGCCGTCACCCACAAAAACAAGAGAGTATTTTTAGGTGGACGGATTTTCTTCATAGTTCAACTCCTCTAACACTTTTTTAAAAAAATCAATCCGGCTGAACACTTCCCGGCGTCCCGTTCCTGACATCACTCTTTTAGACGTATTTTCCGCCTCCGTCAATTGTTTTTTGATTTGATCTCCGGAAATGTGATCCGCACGACCACCCCATGCCAAAACGGAGCAAATATTCCGCCGCACTTCACAAACGCCACGGGAAATCAAATAAATAACGGGAGGATGATCCTCCTGATAAATAACCATCCGCCCCTCATGTAATGCGCAAAATAAAGGGGCTTGACCCGGAATAATCGTCCGGGTGCCATCCCACGCCGGCAACTCAACCGCATCAGCCTCCACCTCAACAATCGGATACAGGGGACATGTTATTTTCAACCGGACTTTGCCCGGTGACGGATCGCTCTCTTCAACCATTTTCCTGCCTACCTCCATCGGCTTGAAGTGTTCGCGCCTTTTGAACGGCCTCTTCAATTTTACCGACCATAAAAAATGCCTGCTCCGGCAAATCATCATACTTGCCGTCAACAATCGCCGCACAACCGGCAATCGTGTCCTTTAACGAAACCGTCACACCGGGACGCCCCGTAAATGTTTCACCTACCGTAAACGGTTGCGTTAAAAAACGTTGCAATCGGCGCGCACGGGTGACGGTTCGTTTATCCTCGTCCGATAATTCATCCACACCCAGAATGGCAATAATGTCTTGCAAAGATTTATAAACCTGTAAAATCCGAACCACCTCACCCGCAACACGGTAATGCTCCTCCCCCAGAATATCCGGTGAAAGCAGCCGGGAAGACGATTCCAACGGATCAACCGCCGGATAGAGTCCCTGTTCGGCAATTTGACGGGACAAGACCGTTGTCGCATCCAAATGGGTAAACGTCGTCGCCGGTGCCGGATCCGTCAGATCATCCGCCGGAACATATACGGCCTGAACAGATGTGATGGAACCGCGGCGGGTGGATGTAATACGTTCCTGCAAAGCCCCCAAATCCGTCGCCAAAGTCGGTTGATATCCGACGGCCGATGGCATGCGTCCCAATAAAGAAGAAACCTCGGCACCGGCTTGCGTAAATCGAAAAATATTATCAATAAACAACAAAACATCCTGCGCCAAATGATCCCGAAAATATTCCGCGACAGTCAATCCCGTTAATGCGACTCGAGCCCGAGCGCCGGGCGCCTCGTTCATTTGTCCGAAAACAAGGGCAGCTTTCGATTGATCCCCTTTTAAATCAATAACACCCGATGCCACCATTTCGCGATACAATTCATTACCCTCACGCGACCGTTCTCCGACACCCGTAAAGACGGAAAAACCACCGTGCATTTTGGCTATGTTATTAATCAGCTCCATAATAATCATTGTTTTGCCGACACCTGCACCACCGAATAATCCGATTTTGCCGCCTTTCGGATACGGACACAGCAAATCAATCACTTTTATTCCCGTTTCCAAAATCTCCGTATTCGGTGCCTGATCCATAAACAAAGGAGCAGGTTGATGAATACTTTCATACGCCTCCGCGGTAATCGGCCCCCGGTTATCCAAAGGTTGACCTGATACATTCATAATTCGCCCCAACGTTCCGACACCGACAGGAACCTGAATCGGTTTTCCCGTTCCAATCACCGCCTGCCCCCGAACAAGTCCGTCCGTATCGGCCATGGCAAGACATCTGGCGATATTGCCATCCAATAACTGCTCAACCTCCAAAACCAATTCTTCACCCCGATTGTTGGTTAAACATGCATCAAACAGACGCGGCATATCGCTTTCGGCAAACAAAACATCAACCACCGATCCGCGCACCTGATGAATTTTTCCCGTTTTTTGTTTTTTTCGCTGCGTTTCCATTTTCTTCTCCTTGACTATCCTTCTGCCTGGCTGAGTGCGCCGCTGAACACCTCGGCAATATCCGTCGTGATTTTAGATTGTCTGAGACGACGGTATTGTTTGTTCAAATCCTGAAGCATTTCCCCGGCGTTTCGCGTGGCATTATCCATAGCCATCAGCCGCGCCGCATTGTCTGACACCTCGGATTCCTGAAGCACCCGATAAGAATAAGCCACAATATATTGCGGCAGAATCAACTCTAAAATACCTAAATCGGACGGTTCGTAATCATACGCTTCCACCGGACGTTTGCCCTCTTTTAAATCATCTTGATTCAAAGCACCGAAAGGCGTTAACATATCCACACCGCCCAATGCACTTAAAAATGAACTTTGCTTCAAAGCGATTTTCTTTTGTCCCAACACATCTCGCCGGATATAATCGGCATCATCCGTATTGATTAAAAATTGCCACGGATTCGCCTGAAGAAACACTTTATTGGGAATTAACTGTTCAACAACGGGACGTTGGGACACAATAGATTTAAACCGATTATAAATCACCAGACAAACATCAAACTTGTCCTGATAAAAAGCTTCAATAATATCGGCGGCCAACCGTTCGGCATCCAGATAAGCCCCCGCCTCTTTCAAAGATTTACGTTTTAACACCGCAAAATGCATGTCCGGATAAAAGCGTTTCAAAATATCCGCCCCGCGTGAACCAAAAGCAAAAACCTGCGTTTCTTTCCGCTGTTCCGCCAAATAATCAATGACCATCCGTGCCTGTTGAATAACCTGCAAACTGGACGCACCGCTTAACCCGTCGTCCGATGTAATAACCACAACAACATACCGCTTGTCCTTTCCGTTCCCTTTCAACAAAGGCGGTAAATGCAAAAGTTGATCACTGTTTTGCCAGATTAACGCTTCCTGACGTGCCGTTGCCGAACGGATTAACCGACGTATCATCCGATTCATTTCTTCGGCATACGACAACGTCTTTAAAAATGCCGCGTGTTGTTTTTTCAAACGGGATACCGCCACCACTTTCATAGAAGCCGTCACTTGTCGCGTCGATTGAATTGAAGCGATTCTATCCCCGATTTTTTTCAGCGAACTCATGCCGCCTTCTCCGGTTCATCCAATGATTCCGAACGGTTTTTAAATGTTTCCGTATAACTTTGAATGAAAGTTTTCAACCGTTCCGCCGTTTCTTCCGTCAAATCCCGGCTTTCTTCAATGATTGCCAAAATCTCGGCTCCCTGAAGCCTGATTTTTTCCAATAACCCATCCATATATGTCGCCGTTTTTTCCAACGGAATATCGTCCAAAAATCCGTTTGTTCCCGCATATAGGGAAACAACCTCTTGCGCAAGCGTCAACGGATGATAAGGCTTTTGCTTCATGACCTCGGTCAAACGGGCACCGCGGTTCAACAAAGCCTGTGTCGCCGGATCCAAGTCGGAGGATAATTGGGCAAACGTTAAGACCTCCCGATATTGTGATAAATCCAATTTCAACGACGCGGATACTTTTTTCATAGCCGGACTTTGCGCCGCCGATCCGACACGGCTGACAGACAACCCGACATTAATGGCGGGACGCACCCCTTGATGAAACAAACTGCTTTCCAAAAAAATCTGCCCGTCCGTAATTGAAATAATGTTGGTCGGAATATAGGCCGACACATCACCTTCCTGCGTTTCTACAACCGGAATAGCCGTCAAAGACCCGCCGCCTTTTTCATCACTCATCTGTGCCGCCCGCTCTAAAAGACGGGAATGCAGGTAAAACACATCCCCGGGGAAAGCCTCGCGCCCCGACGGTCGTTTTAATAAAAGGGACATCTCCCGATAGGCAACGGCGTGTTTGGATAAATCATCGTAAAACACAATGGCATGCATTCCCTTGTCACGGAAATACTCTCCGATCGCACATCCGGCGTAAGGTGCCAAATACTGCATGGACGCACTGTCCGAAGCCGCCGCCGAAACCAGAATCGTATAATCCATGGCTCCGTTTTTCTGCAACGTTCGCATGACTTCCCGCACCGTTGATTGTTTTTGACCGATTGCCACATAAATACAAAATATTTTATCTTTAAAATCAACGGCTTTTTCATTATGCACCCGCTGACTGATAATCGTGTCGATAATTAAGGTCGTTTTTCCCGTTTGACGATCCCCGATAATCAATTCACGCTGCCCGCGACCGATCGGAACCAAAGCGTCAATTCCCTTGATACCCGTTTGAACCGGCATATGCACCTTTTCACGATCAATAATACCGGGTGCCGGCATATTGACGGGACGTTGCTCTAAATTACGCAGACTTTCCTTGTCATCCAACGGATTACCCAAAGGATCTATCACGCGTCCCAACAAAGAAAGTCCGACGGGAACGGTGTTCATACATCCCGTGCGATAGGCATGGTCCCCCTCCCGAATCGTGTCCGCCTTTTCAAAAATCGTGATATCGGCACTGTCCGGGTTTAAATTCAACGCCATTCCCTCCGCACCGGATGAAAACGTTACCCGCTCGCCCGCCATCAAGGTATTCAAACCGCTGACCCGCGCCACACCGTCGGAAACGGATAAAACATCACCAACCTCCGTCAAAACCGGCTTTCCTTCAAAAGAAGAAACTTTTTCCTTAAATACGGCGGACAGTTTTTCTAAATCCAAAGACGGCGGTCGATACGCCTCCATCTCCTCCTTAAATTGTTTCAATTGCCCCGCGACCGAAGCATCTAACAACAAAGAGTCCATTTTAACGGTTAATCCGCCCAACAGATCCGGATTCAAAACAAATCGAACCGTTACCTTATCCGTTTGCAAAACCTGACGCAGTTTATCATAAACCGACGTTTGTAATTCATCCGATAAAGGCTGAACACTTTCAACAACAACCGATACTCGCCGTTTCTTTTTTTGAGGAATCATATCCGATACTTTCTTGACCATGGCAACACCTTTCTTTATCTGTTTTAACACAGGCGTTTTCATCTTGCAAGAAAAAGGTGTTCACTTAACGTTCAGACGCAAAAAAATGGCTGATTTGCCCCAGTCCCGGCCTTAAATGGTGCCAATCATCGTCGGGAGGCATTTGGATAACGGCGCAATCGGCCGGATTTAATGGTTGTTTCACACCCGGATCCGCCAGATAGGCCATCACATGTTCCAACCCGGGGTTATGCCCCACAATCATAACGCGCCGAAAGATAATATCTAACTCGGACAAGGTTTCCATCATACGAAACGCCGGTGCTAAATACAAAGCATCCCGATAGAAAACAAAAATACCCGAAAACAAATCTTCCAATAATTCAACGGTCTGTCTGGCACGTAAGGCTGTTGAACACAAAATGCAATCCGGCCTGACATTTTCGGACTCCCGAAAACGCTCCAGTTGCAATAAAACCTGATTGATACCTTTTCGAGACAGCGGTTTATTATAATCATACAATACACCGCTGTCTTTTAATACAGCACCCGAACGCATCAAATACAGACAACGTCCCGCGTTTTCATTGATGTTTCCCATGGGGACACTCCTTTCATCAGGAGTGATATAGTCGCCTTTTCCCCAAAATGCAATTCGTTTTCAGATACCTATTGGTTCAGGTCGCGCCGAACTTGTTCGGATAACTGGGCATTAAAATCCTCATAGGGATCTTTGCCGTCAATCCGATCAGCAGCCTGTTGCAAATGATACCCCGCAACATTTTTCATGTCACCCGCCGTTTTGGCAATATCCCCTGCGGAAGACGTCGCGCGCCCGATCATTTGGTTCAGATGATCCCATGACCGCGTCCAGGTATCCTGAGGCGGAATCCCCAGCAACAGCCAAACAAAAGCCATGAAAACGGCAATGTAAATAATTAACCGAATAATTGTTTTAATCAATAAATTAATGAATCCCATTTCTTTTCTCCTTTGATTGTGGTATTATTATAGCTATGAGTAATAACACCTGTCAAGAAGAAAAAATCATTATTCGGAAAAACCGTTTATCCCGATATTTGCGCCTCAGCGTTAACCGAAGGGGGCAAATCGTTCTGTCCGTTCCGATTTTTTGTCCGCAAAGACGCGCTTTGTCTTTTTTAGAGGAAAATCGAGCTTGGATACAGGAACGACAAAATGACCTGCGGCCGACTCTGAAATTTCAAAACGGTCAAACGGTATCCGTCCTCGGGCAACAGGTGATGATTACGCATCAACCGACGGGACGCAGTGGTGTTTATATCGAAAATGACCGTTTGTTGGTATCGGGCGAAGCGGACTTCATACATCGTCGCGTTACGGATTTTATTAAGCGTGAAACACTTCGCTACATCCATGAAAAAGCACGGGAGTCAGCCGATCGCCTTGGGGTTTCATTTCATAAAATTCATTTAAAGGACACCACGTCGCGCTGGGGAAGTTGTTCCGGCCAAGGTAATTTGAACTTTTGCTGGCGTTTGGGAATGGCACCGCTGTTCGTTTTGGACTATATTATCGCACATGAGGTCGCGCATTTAAAGGAAATGAATCACAGTGACCGATTTTGGCGCGTTGTCGCGCGATTGACAGACCGGCGAAGCGAAGCAGAAATTTGGTTGCGCCGACATGGCCGAGAACTCAGGTAACAACCGTTTTTCCAAACTTCAATCATTACATTGCTCTTGAAATGTCGGACTTAACGCCTGCCATTCGGCACTGTCTTTTTCGGGGCAAAGACGACATTCACCGCTTTGCCAGGAAACCGTTGCGGTTGTATATCGCTTCCCTTTACATCGCAGACATTCTTCAGTTGAGATAAAAAAACTCCCCGGATCAGAACAGTGACGACAATCACCCCGAAAAACGAATCTGTTTTCGCAGGTATGACATTGTGCCACAGTTGTACGCACATGGTTGGTTATCTCATCGCAATCATAACATGTCCCACTTTCGCTGTCACCGGGCATATATCGATTGGGACAACGATTGCAATCCGCACGGGGAATAGATTCCAGCGCGGAAGCATCGTCACAGTGATAGCATCGCACATTGTAATCCCAGAGGCGATTCGGACAACGAAAACATTCTTCTTTAGAACCTGGGTACCAAAAACCCGCTCTATTACAGGACATACACACATTACCTTGCTTAAACCAAAGACCACACTTGTGACAAGCGGCGGCACCGGCTTCATCATTCGTGACCCAAAATGTGCTGTTGTCATCCGAAGGACACGCCTGACACTTTCCGGAAGAATTCAATGTTTCCCCCTCGGGGCAGGGCTCACAGGAACCGTTGATACAATAAGGCCTCGGATCTTGGCATAAAGCGTCATAATCCACACAGATCTTTTCTTCCGAACATTTCCCACAGTCGCCGCAATCCTCGTCCCTCTCGCACCTTTTATACCTGTCCTCGTCCGTAGTCTCGCTGTTTAATTGACCGTTAAAGTATATCTTAACTTCGTTTTCCTCTCCGACCTGACATCCCGCCCCTTCGTTCGAAACCACTTCTTCCACCCAGTCCGGTTTGTCTCGCCGAATTTGCCGACACGTGCTTTCTCTTAAGTTCCCTGTCCGAACACTATAACCGATTGCCGTTTCTCTTTTCAAGATTAAGTCCTTATCTCCCGAAAATGTTTTGACTGTCAGTTCTTCTCCCGTTCCCATTCCTCTTAACGACCCGTCCGTCATCACCTGCACCGAGATCCACTTCACATTGTTCCAGAGCTCATTCGACAAGTACTTGTCCATCGCGTATTGATATCCGATAATCCCACCAACCGCCAACAATCCAATAATCGCTAACACACCCAACGTTTCCACCATCGATCGGCCCGATTCGGAATCTCTGCCTCTGGATTCCCGCTTTCGCGGGAATGACGAAAGAGAAGAATACGGGAATGACGGAGAGGGAGAGCGTCCCGATTCGGAATCAGATTTTGGATTTCCCAATTCCACCTAAAATTCGTCTCTCGGATGACGGAGCATCCTCGGTCTCATTAAGGTTCATTGCTTTACGCAACAGAACTGTCCACCGGACAGATTCTGTTTTACGCAGTATCCCCGACCCGATCGGGGATCCAGTAACACGTAATTCTTCTTTTTCAGTTCCTTGGGGCAACCCCGCTTCTTCTCGGTTTCCCGCCTCTCTTTTTCCTCTCACTCCCATTTCCCTTTCCTGTAAAAATTTAATGGTCATTTAATTTTTACATTTTTTCATCCTATCCCCCTTTTCTCCTAAAATACAGGAAGTCTTTTTATATTCTCATTTTTTCCTTGATTTCATATCCGCACCCATGTTATACATTTTTATAACTTTTTATTGACCCTTTTTTCGTTACAGTTTTTCTGAAAAATTAAAAAAAACACCCCGGCATTTGTCGGGGTGAAAAAGAATTGATATTACCGTTGGTGTTGGGACTTCAACACAGGTAACGGCGGCGTGTTATCTTGACGCGACGTACATCCCCGTGCGATTAAAGCCGCGCCTGCAATACTTGCAATAACGGCTCCCAAAATAGCCAGCTTCCGAACTGTTTGTTTACAAAGACCGTTGCGGTAATAATCAGCTTTGTATACCGGCTTTTCGTTGAGATAATACTTGGTCTTATCCTTTACCTTTCCGTTGCAACCACACGTGGTCTCAGTCTTTACCTTTCCATCGGGATAATATTCGATCTTTTCGTTCATTTGTTCCTCCTTATGTAGCACAACATCGTGTTGTGATAATATGGTCTACTATATTACGCCACCGTTTATTTGTCAATATATTTCAAATATGGTTTGTTTCCGGGGACAGGAATACAAAAAAGCCTCTTGTTTCCAAGAGGCGTTTATGGTTTTACTCAGTTTATTTCTTGGGCAGAAGCCTTGGCTTTTGAATGACAACATTCTGTTTTTGACGCTCTTCAGCCAATACCTTTCGCGCGTTTTGTTCCATCGCAACCTGACGGAGTTGTTCTTTGACATCTTCAAAGTCAGGTGCTTCAGACATTCGTTTGTCCTCTACCACAACCACATGCCAACCGAACGGTGTTTTAATGGCGTCGGAAATCTGACCCACTTTCAAAGCAAACGCCGCTTTTCCAAACTCGGGAATCATCATATCTTCCGAAAAATATCCCAAATCCCCTTTCGGACTGTTCTGATCCAAAGAATATTTCTCCGCCAACAACCCGAAATCGGCACCGGCTTTTAATTGAATAATGATATCTTTGGCCTCTTTCTGCGTCTTGACCAAAATATGACGCGCCCGAATTTCCTCAACCGGTTTAAAGTCGGCCATTTCCTGAGTATATAGAGCCTTTAACTGTTCATCCGTAACCGAAGCCTCTAACCTTTTATTTAAATAGGCTTGAGATAAAATCTGATCACGAGATAACCGGATAGCTTTTTGCACATCGGGGAGGTCTTCCGTCCCTGCCGCTTCGGCCGCCGTCAACATAACTTTGGAATCCACAAGCGTTTCCAATAATTGCGGATAAACCATTTCAAAGGGCAGTTCGGCCAATTGCGGAATGCCGTTTGCAAATGTTTTGACATCAGACAGGAAAACCGGTTTACCGTTAACGGTCGCCACAATCTCATCCGCAACAGCCTCGACACGCCGTCCGCCGAAATGATCTTTCAACCAAACATCTTGCGTTACCAAAACAAACACCTTTTGTCCGACCAGAAACCAAATGATAACGGTTGCAATAAACAAAAGTGTTGTAATGACAATCCGTAGCGGAGAAGTCTTTTTCTTTTCCGAACCGGGAATAACGGCCGGAACCGGATTCGGTTCGACAACCTGAATAGCCGTTGATTTCTTAATCGGCGTTGTTTTTTTAGCCGCCGTGTTTTTTTGCGTTTTTTGAGTCTTTTTTTGAACCATGTTCAGTCTCCTTTTCCATAACCTGATTCTACTATAAAGTTGTTTTTTTCAAAAATCAAACTGTTTTTAAATATTTTTTGTCAGACTCTGCCTGAGCCGTTTAGACAGTTCACCGACAAACCCTTTTGCCAAAGTCGGATGCAAAGCCATCATGCGATACAACTGATCCCCGCTGACCCGTAAAAAAGTTGTGTTTGTCCGAGCCTCAATGCGATAAGGAATAACCGCCGGACTCATAACGGTTGTTTCGCCGAACACCTGGCGAGCTCCCAATTCGGCAACAAGCTCCTTGCCATCAAAGACATGGACACTGCCCGACAAAATCATAAATAAAAACTTGTTTTCTTTATCCGGCGTCAAAATCAATTCGCCGGCCTTAACCGTATGTTCCTCACACACGGAGATTAAGTCGGACAAGGCCAATTCGGATGCCTCCGCAAAAAAGGGAATATTTTTTAAAACCAATACTTTTTCAAAAGTAATCACGATACCTCCTAACTCTCCAGAATTTTATCCAAAGATTGTCCCGCCAAACGACTTGTCGGAATTTTCAACAATTGACGGTGCAGTTCTTTTTTATCCGGCTGTAACCGCACCAACACCCAAATGGCAGCCTCCAACACAACGGGATGCGTATCCGTCAAAGCCGCTTCCGCCGCGGGCATGCCGGCTTCGGATCCCAACCGTCGCAACGCGTATAAGGCCGTTGCGCGAATCCAGTGATTCAAAACAAAGGGCGGATTTAAAATAATCGAGGACAGCCCCTCAACCGCCTCGTTATCCGACAGGCCGGATACCGTTTCCATCCGTTTATGAGCCAATGGCAATATCAGAATCGGCTTTAATTTTTGATACAACCGTCCCGGTAACAAATCTTGAATCATCCCCATGGCCGGTAAATATAAATCATACGTCGTTCCCAGCAAAACCCGAACGGCTTTCACAAACATTTTATTGTTTTCCATTAACAAAAGCTGATATAAAATCAACTCGCGCGTGTCGTCAATATCCTCTTGAATCGCACGCATCAAAAACCCGAAAGCCTCTTCTGTCTCATGTGTCGGTGCGGAACCGTATTTTTCACGGAAATGCAATAACCAGGCAATCCGATCCATGTCTTTTTTTAAACAATGCCGAAGAATGTCTTTTTTATCCCGATGAATCCAAACGATACCCGAATCGATGATATTTTGAATAATTGTTTTTCTCAGTTTTTGATTTTCGACCGTCAATGCCCGAATTAAAATCTGCTTCCCCTCACCACTGGATAAAGCCCCTAAAAACAAAATCAAAATCTTACGTCGAGACACAGGTGTTTGTGGATTTGTCAGCATCTTTTCCAGTGGCGGAAAAGCGGCTTTTCCATACATTTCCAAAGCCGTCAAAGCCGCTTCCTGAAGTTCGGGATCATCAAGTGCCTTAAAAACGGCCGATAACAACAACGGATTTTTCATCGCTCCGGCGGTCAGCAACGCCTGTCGAACCACTTCGCTTGATTGATTTTTTAATAATCCGTCCACCAAACGGACGAACGCCGGACTGGGGGCCTCTGCCATTAACTGCAGTGCCGCCGTATTATCTTTTATCTGCTTGGAGCGTGCCAATTTTTGAAGAATATCCATAGCCGACAACGCCAAATCACCGCCAACTTTTAAAAAACCGGCAACAGCACCGCAACGCAATGTTTTATGGTCTAAATAGGATAAATAGCTTCCCGGATCCGGTGCTGATGAATTTTCCATACCCAAAAGGATCAGATTGGTCAAAGCCATATTTCGCACCTGTTGTGAACGATCTTTGTTTAACATCGATTCAAATATATATTGAAAGGATGAAAAACGATATAGTTTACGCATTTTTTTCAAGGCGAACAAACGCACGGTCGGATCGGTATGTTTCAAACTTTTTAACAGGCTTGATTCATAACCGGGATGATTCGCCGTTTCTAAAATACGCAAGGCATAAATCACGTCGTCCGGCGATTTTCTTTTCAACAGGAGTTGCAGATATCCGGCCAGTTTCGGATAGGCGACCATTAACGGCCCGCCATGCCACAAACGCATTTTAAACATACGAAACAACAAACGGGAATATAAAACGGCAGTGCCCACGATTACCAAAATCAAAATTAACCCTAATCCGGTCAGAATCACCGCCGGCATCCGATCGTTGAAATTCAACAGGACTATGCCGGCGAACACAAAACCCAACGGTTCGGCCACCGTCAAGCGTCTTTTCTTTAAACGGGGACCGATACCGAAAGAAAGCGGTCGCGGCAAAATATGCAGATACCCGCTCAAATAAAAATAAGAACTGATTAAAAAGATAAAATAGGCCGTTGCAACGAACCCTGTTTCCTCCCAAATCCCCGTTACGCCGGCGGCAACAACACCGCCGCCCAGAATCAACATACCGACCAAAGTCGTGTAAATATAACGTGTATGATATAAAGCAGCAACCGTAATCAACCCGATAAAGCCGAATAAACTCCAAATTAACCCCAAAACGACCATGGGGGAATAGTGTGTCAAGTGTGTATACAAGACACCATACAGAACGGCGTCCATCAACGCCCGTGCTGCCGTGCAGCAAAAAGCAAGCGTCAGAATTCCCAGAACCAATGGACGTTCAAACACATCGCGGATACCATCCGTTTTTTTTACAAAAGTTTCCTTGGGAATCGGGCAGAGTCGATTCAATAATTTCAGAACAAGCGTTAAACCGATCATACCAAACAATGCCGTCAATAACGCCCCGGTCGGTGTTAAAAGCGATGAGACCGTTATCAGACCGGCTAATCCGAAACCAATCAACTCGGCACAAAACACAACGACAAATTTTAAAGAATCAAACCGAAAAGCAATAAAGCGAGCCGCAACCGACCAAAAAGCCGTCGTTAATAACAACCAAAACACATATTTTAAAATGAAGAAAACATCCACTGCCGGAAACGCATGTTCTTTTTCAAAAACAAACAAAGACACTGTCGCCGCTAAAACGCATAAAGCGACCGCACCCACAGAACCGTATCCTTTCTGCCGCTCCAATACCCAAGCATAAGCACCCGCCACGGATAAAATGACTGCCGTCCCCATAAAATCAATACCGATATGGAAAAACACCTTTTCGGATAAAAACAAAGAAACCGATCCCGCATCCCACAGAGCCAACGCCACCGATTTCAGAATAACCCCCGATATCAACAATAATAAGATCTGCCACCACAGTGTCGACAAATGCGTCGCTTTCACTAATAACGGACGAACAACGGCTCTCATTCATTTCCTCCGATTAAAGATGTTACATAATCCGAAGCGGTAAACGACCGAAGATCATCGGCTTGTTCTCCGACACCGATAGCATGAATCGGCAACCGAAACTGATCTGCCAAAGCGACCAAAATCCCCCCCTTTGCTGTTCCGTCCAACTTGGTCATAATCAATCCCGTCACGCCGGCCATTTCTTGGAACGCTTGAACTTGAGAAACGGCATTTTGCCCCACCGTCGCATCCAAAACCAACAAAACGGCATGCGGGGCAGAGGCATCCTGTTTTTGAATAACACGGCTTATTTTTTTCAGTTCTTCCATTAAATCAGATCTGTTCTGCAACCGACCGGCCGTGTCAATAAACAAAATATCGTCGCCGGCCGCCCGACTTTTCTGGAGTGCATCGAAAACAAGCCCTGCCGCATCCGCACCTGTTTGAGCTTTATAAACAGGACAGTTCAGACGCTCTCCCCAACGACTCAGTTGCTCTGTTGCACCAGCTCGGAAAGTATCGGCCGCGACAAAAGAAACCTTGTATCCTGACTCCGTATAAAAACGTCCCAGTTTCCCTATTGTTGTTGTCTTGCCGGCACCGTTAACACCCACCATTAAAATAACAAAAGGGTGGTGATTCCGATCAATTTCCAAAGGTTGAACAACCGGCTCCATCTTTTGAACTAACGCGTCATAAAGGGCTTGATATAACGCCTCACTATCGGTCGGATTTGTCCGACGAACGGTCGTCATAATCTCCTCTGTCGTCCGATACCCGACATCGGCACGCAAAAGAGCCTCTTCCATCGCCTCCAAACCGGCTTCATCTACCTGACGGAAGGAAAAAAGAGAGGCTGTTTTCGACAAACCCTGCTTTAATTTAGACAACCAAGACATGATTTTCCCTCCTTAACACAACCGTGCTTACATACATTTCATTGACGGGCACCGATTCAACCCGAACCGGCAGGTAGTTTTCCGTATACCCCGTTTTATCCTGTTCAACCAAAACAGTTACCTTTTGCCCGATCATTTGATCCATCCAAACATCTTGAATTCGCTGCCCCAAAGCGCGTGCCCGGGCGGCTCGGTCAACCCGAACGGCTTTCGGAACCATCGGCATTTTGGCCGCCGGTGTTCCCGGCCGGGCGGAATACGGGAACACATGGGCGTGCGTGACCTGAGCCGCCTCCATCAAATCTAATGTCCGGGTGAACTGTGCCTCCGTCTCTGTCGGAAATCCGGCAATTAAATCCGCTCCTAATGTTGCCGTCGGGTTAACCTGACGCAACTTTTCGGCAAAAGAGACAACATCTTCAAATGTATGCCGTCGCGCCATGCGTTTTAAAATTAAATTGTCACCCGCCTGAACAGATAAATGAACCGACGGCATCAAAGCCGGATACGCGGCCATCAACTCCAAAAACTCGTCCCCGACACCGGCCGGATCCAAAGAACCGAACCGTAATCTTTTTAATCCGTCAACCTCTGTCAACAATTGTTTCGTCAAAGACCATAAACCATACGGATAAGAGGCAACATCAACCCCCGTCAAAACGATTTCTGAAAATCCTTTTTCAACAAAAACACGCGCTTGTTCAATGACTTTTTCGGGGGGTAGCCCACTGTTTTTCCCGCGCGCCAAACGCACGATACAAAAAGTACAGGCGTGGTCACATCCCTGTTGAATTTGTAAAAAAGCCCTGTTGCGTCCCTCAAAATCCGAGATAATCGGCAAATCGGTCGGTGTGTCGGATAGGTCTCCGACCAAAAACTCTTCCTCTCCGAATAAGGCCGCCCGCGTCAGCTTTTCATGATTCCCCAACACACGGTCAACCTCGGGCATGGCCGCAAACACATCCGGATGTAATTGAGCCGCGCATCCCGTTACAACGATTTTCTTGCCCGGGTTTTCGCGGGCAGCCTGCCGAATGGCCTGCCGGCATTGACGTTCGGCTTCCCCTGTGACAGCACAGGTGTGGATTAAAACCACGTCATCCAGTTTGTCTTCCGCCAACTGTTTCATGACAGCCGTTTCAAATAGATTCAACCGACATCCGAAAGTAATGACCTTCATGCTTTGCCATGCCGTCCTTTCCGTCGTTTATCCGGTGCGACAGCCGGACGGGGACGCGTAATGCGCACCTGCTTGATATGTCGCGCATCCAAATCAATCACTTGGAATTTTAAACCGGACGCGTGCCGAATCACTTCTCCTTTATAGGGTAACCGTCCTGCCAAATGAAAAACCAAGCCGCCGATTGTATCAATTTCCGCAGCACGATCTTCCTCCGTTACAAACGAACCAACGGCATCTTCCAAATCTTTTAATAAAATACGGGCATCGGCATCCCATACACCCTCTTTCACCGTATGCAAAACCGGTGGAGCATCTAACGCATCATGCTCATCTTCAATCTCGCCGACAATTTCCTCCAGCAAATCTTCCAATGTGATGAGGCCGTCCGTTCCGCCGTATTCATCCACAACCACAGCCATTTGTGTCCTTTTTGCCTGCATTTCACGCAATAAATCCAAAACCCGGATTGACGGCGGCACAAATAAAACATTATGTGTCATGACTTCTTGAACCGTCACGGCACGCCCCGCCTCAAACAACTTACACAATAAATCTTTAACATGAACAACGCCCACAATATTGTCCAGCGTTTTTTCATAAACCGGCAAGCGTGTAAATTTATCCCGTATAATCACGTCCTTTAATTCTTGCAGGCTGGCCGCCGCCGATATGCCGACAATGTCAATGCGCGGAATCATAACCTCATTCGCACGAATGTCTTTTAATTTAAATAAATTCTTTAAAAGTAACAGTTCATCCGGATCCACCAAAACGTCATCACCGCGTTCTTCACGCTCGTCCATAATTTCTTCTATGGTTTCAATAACCTGTTCTTCTTCCGGATGTTTTTCAAACAATTCTTTGATTTTGTGAACTAAATTCATATGCTACTCCACATCCTGATAGGGATCGTTATACCCGAGGGAATGCATGAGTTCGGTTTCTGTTGTTTCCATAACACGTGCCTGTTTTTCCGTTAAATGATCGTATCCTTGCAAGTGCAATGTCCCGTGAATCAACAAATGCGCCAAATGCGCTTCAAAAGTCTTCCCCTGAGCCGCCGCTTCACGCGCAACCGTTTGATAGGCGACCACAATGTCACCGGCCAGCCAAGTCTGTCCTTTCGGCGGTTTTTCGGCATTTTCAAACGACAAAACATTTGTCGGACAATCTTTTCCGCGATAGTCCCGATTCAATACGTGCACAAAATCGTCATCGGCCAAAACCAGAGACACCTCGGCAGATTCTTTTTCCTTCCAGGCAGATTGAATAATCCGGCGACAAAAAGACTTTAATCGCCATTTTCGGAAATAAAACCGCTTATCCTGAACCTGTATTTCAATATTAAGCATTGCTTTTATCCGCGTTGGCCGCCTCATAAGCTTTCACAATCTTAGACACTAATCCGTGGCGAACAACATCTTTTTCCGTAAACGTCACAAAACCGATTTCCGGGACGTCTTTCAAAATCCGAGTCGCTTCTATCAATCCGGACACAACGCCGCGCGGCAAATCCGTTTGCGTCAAATCACCGTTAATAATCATACGGGATCCTTCGCCCAAACGCGTCAAAAACATCTTCATTTGCATGCCTGTCGTATTCTGCGCTTCATCCAAAATAACAACCGCATGGGACAGCGTGCGCCCCCGCATATAAGCCAACGGTGCGATTTCAATTTCGCCGGATTCAAGCTTTTTATCCACCATATCCGCCGGCAACATATCGTATAAAGCATCATATAAAGGACGCAGATACGGATCAATCTTATCCTTTAAATCACCGGGAAGAAATCCCAGATTTTCCCCGGCTTCCACGGCCGGACGTGTTAAAATAATTCGATCGACATGACCGGCCAACATTTCCGAAACGGCTTTGGCAACTGCCAAAAACGTTTTTCCCGTTCCGGCCGGCCCCAGCCCGAATACCATTTCATATTTGTTCATCGCTTCAATAAACGCCCCCTGAGTCGCCGTGCGCGGCCGAATCTGACGCTTTTTTGTTTTTAAAGTTAAATCAGATACCGCCATCGCGTCGGCTTCGGCAATTGTTTTCGGATCTTCATATTTCATAGTGCACTCCTTTAAAAAGCAATAGATCAAGTTTATAATAGTGTTTTACTTGATTTTCACCAAAAAGGCAACCGATTTATTTTGTATATTTGATCTAAAAAAATATATAGGTGAGAAAGAATTATCTCATACAACCTTCTACAACTTTCCGAGGTTATCTTTTAAAAATAATAAAATTAACAATACCCGTAACGGAAAAAGGGTCAATAAAAAGTTATGAATTTTGTAACATGGGCGCAGATATGAAGTCAAGAAAAAAATGAGAATATAAAAAGACTTCCTGTATTTTAGGAGAAAAGGGGGATAGGATGAAAAACTGTAAAAATTAAATGACCATTAAATTTTTACAGGAAAGGGAAATGGGAATGAGAGGAAAAAGAGAGGCGGGAAACCGAGAAGAAGCGGGGTTGCCCCAAGGAACCGAAAAAGAAGAATTACGTGTTACTGGATCCCCGATCGGGTCGGGGATGACAAAAAAAGAAACGCCGGGGACACCTAAAGCCGATTCGGAATCGGGCCGATCGATGGTGGAAACGTTGGGTGTGTTAGCGATTATGGGATTGTTGGCGGTTGGTGGGATTATGGCTTACCGATACGCGGTGGACAAATACAATGCGAATGAAATCATCAATGAAGTCAAAAAACGGGCAATTGTTGCCAGTCAGCAACGGATTCAAAATCAACAAATCGATTTAAAAGAGTTTCATCCTACAACGGATCGAGACTTGATTCAAAACAGATTAAATTGCTTCCAGTATAATAAACGCTTGGGCAACCGCGTCGTCTGTTAGTGAAACATGAATTCGATATGTTTTGGAAGCCGCGAGGACTTGTGCCGTTTCGGCCGCTTTTCCTGATAAACGAACAATCGGCGCGCCGGACGGCAGGCGCAACGTTTCAATATCCCGCCATCCGGCCTGTGCACCGATACCCGTTCCCAATGCTTTGGAAACAGCCTCTTTAACCGCGTATCTTTTGGCATAGAAAGCCGGTTGAAGATGCGGAGATAATGATGCCCCCAAATTTTGCTCGTCAGGCGTAAACACTTTATTTAAAAAAGCCTCTTTTCTTTGATTTAAAAGCGTTTCTATCCGATGAACAGAAACAATGTCAACACCGATACCGATAATCATTACCCCGCCTTTATCCGAGCAACGGACGACACTTTTTCCGAAGCACGCAATGCCTGAAGCACCGTGTCCAAATGATTCCTGTCGCGCACCTCAATATCCAGGACCAAATCCATCCACCCCTCGCTTCTCTTTTGAGTCGTCAAGTTGGAAACGGGGGCTGCTTGTTGAGCCAAAACAGTCATCAGTTCCGGCATGGAATCCGATCGATCCGCAAGCGTTACTTTAATGCGCACGGGCAAAGACCGATCTTTTAAAATTTCGTCGTTCCAACCAACATCCATCCAACGCTCCGGTTCATCCGAAAACTTTTCAAGAACGGGACAATCCTGCATGTGAATCGTAACTCCTTTGCCGGTCGTGACAATACCGACGATTTTATCCCCCGGGACAGGGTGGCAACATTTTGCAAAACTATATGAAAGTCCGGGAAACAATCCCGTAATCGGCATACTTTTGCCGGTAGAAAGCATTGCCTGTTTTTCCGGAGATTTTCGGAACAAAGACATCGTTTTTTGATATAAGGACATCTTGACTTCCGGATGCATCTGATGAAACAAATCCGTTGCCGACAACAACCCTTCGCCGGTTGCCGCCAACAAATCCTCAATCGTTTTTTGTTTGTGTTGCGATAAAACAACAGATAAATCCTTATCCGAAAAAGTCAAACCATACTCTTTCGCCGCCGCGGACAACAATGTCCGTCCCGCCTCAATCAACTGTTGACGGCGTTCGGCGCGCAAGTACCTGCGAATGGCCGCCTTGGCTTTTGCCGTTACAGCAATACGTTCCCATTCGGCGGACGGCGTTTGATTTTTAGCCGTCAAAATGTCAACCTGATCTCCGTTTTGAAGAATCGTGCGTAACGGACTGATTTTTCCATTGATTTTAACGCCGACACACGTATCCCCGACCCCGGAATGAACCGCGTATGCAAAATCAATGGGTGTTGCCCCTTTTGGTAACGTGATCAAATCACCTTTTGGTGAAAAACAAAACACCTGATCTTGATACATAGCGATTTTAGTGTGTTCTAAAAATTCGTTCGGATCCGAAGAATGATTCAATAACTCCAATAAATCACGCAACCAGCGATACTGTGTTCCTTCGCGGTGAACTCCCTGTTTATATTCCCAATGTGCGGCCACACCCATTTCGGCAATTTGATGCATTTCCTTTGTTCGAATCTGCAATTCAATCCGCCGATTCAAAGGACCGATGATTCCCGTGTGAATGGAACGATATCCGTTTTGCTTGGGTGTTGATATATAATCTTTGTAGCGTCCCGGTATCATGGGGTATTTGGTGTGCATAATACCCAAAACCTGATAACACTCCGCAACCGTGTCCACGATAACACGAAAAGCCATAATATCAAAAATCTGTTCCAGCGTAATGTTTTTCTTCTGCATTTTACGCCAGATGGAATAGGGACGTTTTTGACGGCCGGTTACCTCTCCGTGAATATTATTATCCGCCAGGTCTTTTTTCAATGTGGCGATAACCTCTTCCATTTCTTTCTCGCCTTTTTCCGTTAAAAATGATAAGCGTGATGTAATGGATTCATAAGCCTCCGGATGCAGATTTTGAAACGCCAGATCTTCCATCTCGTCTTTTAAACTCTGCATACCGATACGTTCCGCCAAAGGAACGTAAATTTCAAGCGTTTCTTTCGCAATGCGCTGTCGCTTTTCCCATTTTTTACAGAAATATAACGTGCGCATATTATGAAGCCTGTCCGCCAACTTTAACAATAAAACCCGGATATCCGAACTGATTGCTAAAACAAGTTTTTGAAAGTTCTCGGCCTGTTTGGAAGCTTCCGAATGAATTTGAACCTTGGACAGTTTGGTGACACCCTCAACTAAATTGGCCACATCTTCACCAAACAACTCTTTAATATCGGCATAAGACGCCGGCGTGTCCTCAACGGTATCATGAAGCAACGCCGTGATAATCGTCGCCGCGTCCAGTTTGTATTCCGTTAAAATGCTGGCCACCGCAATCGGGTGGGAAAAATACGGTTCGCCGGATTCCCGCTTTTGACCACTGTGCATTTTCATCGCGAAAATATAGGCGCGGTTTAAAGCCTCCTCATCGGCATTCGGATCATATGACTTGACACGTTCAACCAATTCATATTGACGCATGAAAGCCATATGCCCCCCTTTTTTTAATATAAATTAGGCCTCTGTCACGTCGTCAACGACCTGAAAAGCATCCGATTCAACAAATTCTGTGTCCGCATATAGAGGAACTTCTCCGTTGATTTCGGCTTCCACTTCCTTAATCTCGGCCGCATCGGCGATTCCTTCCTGAGGTCTTGCGTATTTTTGCATAGAGGCAATCACATTGTTCCGAACCTCATTTAAATCAATCGTTCCTTCCTCAATTTCACGCAAAGCCACAACGGTGTTTTTATCGTTGTCGCGATCGACAGTCAGTTTTGCATTGGAAAACAATGCTTTTGCCCGTCCGGCAGCCAACAACACCAAATCAAAGCGATTGGGAATCTTTTTAACACAATCTTCTACAGTTACACGAGCCATTTTAATTCCTTTCCGACATAATTTTTAAAACTGGAATAATCATACGATGTTTTTTTAAAAAAAGCAAGATTTATTTTATAATACATTGAAAAGAATAAAAAAATAAAAATTAAATCCTTTTGTTTCCAAAAATATAAAGTAAAATTTAATTTTTGAAAGATGTTAAATTATAGTTTATTTTTTTTATTTTTTTTCAATATAAAACATATTTTTATTTTATTGTTACACAAATAAAACTTTTATATACTGTTGTATGCTTATCCTTAGGGGTGATAAAACGATTGCCGTTCGGAACCCCGGACCGTCAGGAAGATATACAGAAAGGAGTCAGGCGATGGATGAAACGGCTGAATTAACAGAAGGGCTTACGGGCAACAGTGTTCAACCGGGCAAGATTGTCCGTGAGTTGCGGTTAAGTCAAAAGATGACGCAGGAAGAACTGGCCAAAAAAGCGCGTTTGCCGTTAATAGCGGTTATGCGGATTGAACGGAACGGACTGGGGTGTTGCGCCCGTCATTATGTAATGGTAGCGCAAGCGTTAAATGTTCCCGTGTGCCGTTTTTTTATGACGGAAAACCTTTGGGAACAGGTTGCCGACATTTTTTAAATCTTCTTAAGATTAAATTCGCACGCGGGATAAAAAACAAACCGACAAGCGCACGAAGTGTTCAGAATGGGTATTGAAACAATGCATAATCGTCATTAACGAATAATGCCGCCTCCAACAACAATGTTATCGCAATAAAAAACGGCTGATTGCCCGCGCGTCAAAGCACGTTGGGGTTCCAAAAATGTGATACGAACACCCTCTTTTTCGGGATGAATGACCGCGGGAACACATTTTCCGGCCGAACGGTATTTCACATCAACTGTCATTGGCTGTTCCAACGATTCAAACAAACCGCCCCAAACAACATCACCGACAAAACATTCCGTTACCCGGGTTTCGGAAGCCGTTCCGACAATCACACGATTATGAACAGCATCAATATCCAGAACAAACAACGGTTCCGCATAAGCAATCCCAAGCCCCTTACGCTGACCGATTGTATAATTCCAAAATCCCTGATGTGTTCCGACAACCGTTCCGTTGGTTAAAACAATCTGCCCGGGACGTGCCTCCTGTTGTAACAAATCCGTATAGTCTCCCGCATAGAAATCCTGACTGTCGGCCTTTTCGGCAACCGCCAGGCCGCGAACGCGCGCCATTTGTCGAACCTGATCTTTGGTGTATCCACCCAACGGAAATAAAGTCCGCGACAGCTGTTTTTGAGACAAACGATACAAAAAGTAACTCTGATCTTTATGGGTATCAAGCCCTTTTTTTAATACAAACCGCCCGTTGATCTCTTCAACCCGCGCATAATGCCCGGTTGCAAAAAAATCAAAATCAATCCCTTGTTCACGTGCCGTATCGACCAAAAGACCAAACTTCATCACCGTGTTACACATAATGCACGGATTTGGTGTTTTACCGGCCAGATAAGTTTCCTTAAAATAAGACAAGACCGTTTTTTTATAGGGATCTGACAGATCAATAATATGCGATTCAATTCCTTGCCCGGCTGCCCATTTTTGAATATCTTTGATATCTTGTTTTTCCATCGGTCCGTAACAGGACTTGCCGGCCAGCTGCATATTGGGAATATCCTTATTATAAATAGACATAGACAATCCTACGACGCGATAACCTCGTTCTTTCAACAAGAGAGCCGTCAATGTTGAATCAACACCACCACTTAAACCAACCGCAACCGTTTTCATATCTTACCCCGCAAACAAACCATACGTGTAGCCGGCGTAAGCTAAAAGGAATAATAAACCGACAAAACGGGAAAAACATTTCTTCCAAAACGCTATCCCAATCAACACCGCCGTTACGCCGGCCATAATCAGAATATCCCACCCCATCGCTTCGGGAACGGTTACCGGCATAAACAAAGCCGTTACACCCAAAATAAATAATGCATTATAAATATTGCTACCGACAACATTTCCGAAAGCAACATCATTTTGTCGACGAACGGCCGACACGACCGACGTTATCAATTCCGGTAAAGATGTTCCGACAGCAACAAGCGTTAAACCGATAACGGCCTCGGAAATCCCCCAAGAGCGCGCCAGGACAATGGCATTATCCACCAATAGTTTCGCTCCGACAAGCGTCAGTGCGATTCCGATAAGTGTCCGCGCCAAAGATATCCATCCGCCGGCAAGGTTCGCCTCCATTGTTTCCGCCTCTTGCAAGCGGATGTTTTTTTGATTCTTTCTGTCTGAAATATAAGAATAAATGACATAAAAAATCAATGTTCCCGTCAAAACCGCTCCCATCAGGAAAGAAATTCGCGCCATCAAAAGTGCCGCCACCAATCCCAGCGTGGAAATAATCAGAAAAACGGTATCCCGCTTGAATGATTTTATATCAACACGAATCGGGGAAATAATGGCAGCCGCCCCTAAGACCAATAAAATATTGGCGATATTGCTGCCGACAACATTTCCCACCGCAATCCCTTCGGATTTTTTAAAGACAGCAATCAGGCTTGTGACTAACTCTGGTGTTGATGTGCCGAATCCGACCAGTGTCAAACCGATCAACAAAGGGGATACCCCCGTTTTTCGAGCCAGCTGAACCGCGCCGCGAACCAACATATCCCCGCCGTAAATAAGAAGAAACAGGCCGAGTGCTAACAATACGTAAACCATGATCATCCTTTCAGAGTGCTTTCAAATATCACTTTATATATCATTTTTATGTATTCGACAAGAATTCTTTTTTGTGACATTAATGTGACAAAGAGAATACATTAATATGACAAATGATAACATAAAATGATATTTGCTTGGTTTTTACGCGCCTTTCTTATAAAGAGGAAAACGTATTTAATTTCAAGCAAGGAGTTTTTATGAAACATATTTTGGGCACTTCCGCGCTGGCGGTTGTCATTTTAATTTCCGCCGGAACGGCAAAAGCGGCCGGTTATCAGTTAAACGAATATTCGGCAACAGGTATGGGTCGGGCGTTTGCCGGATCCGGTGTCGTCGGAGATGATTTTTCGGCCATCGGCTTTAACCCGGCGGGTATGTCCTTGAACAAAACAAACGGTTTGCAAACGGGTGCTTCCATGGTTTCAATCCATGCGGATTATAAGGGGGACAACGGCTACGGCATTTACGATGACGGGCACACCCGTATTACACGCGTTCTGCCGAACGGATTCGCACAATATAAATTAACAGACCGTGCCACCGTCGGTCTCGGTATTTATGTTCCTTTCGGATTAGCAACCGATTATGACAACAACTGGTTTGCTGAATCACATGGTGGTTTGTCCCAAATCACAAACATTAACGTCAGCCCGGCGATCTCTTATCAGATTCATGATATGGTTTCCGTTGGCGCGGCACTTAATTTCCAACATGCAAAAGCCCGAATTACCAGTGCTAACCGTGGTGTCAATCAAAACTTAAAAGGGGATGATTGGGCTCTCGGATACACACTGGGATTGACGGTTCAACCGATTGAAACGGTTCGCTTGGGTGTATCTTATCGTTCAAAAGTCAGCCACCACCTGCAAGGTAAAATTAAAATGAGCGGGTATCCGTCTGCTCTCGGCTTTAATGGAAATTATGATATTTCCGCCAAGATTGAAACGCCGGAAACCGTTCTGTTTTCGGGTGCCTATGATATGACGGATCGATTGACTTTGTCGGCCAGTGCCCGTTGGACACGGTGGAGCCGGTTTAAAAACCTGGATATTATCGCCGAAGAACCGTTTAAGACGGTTGCCGGCATGGGACCGGTTACTCTGCCCGCCGGAACGGCAATCTCCAGCACATATGAAAACTGGAAAAACACCTGGTTTTACGCATTGGGTGCCGATTACAAACTCAATAAGAGTTGGACGGTGCGCTTGGGTGCGGCCTATGATGAAACGGTTATCAAGTCTCCGGAATACAGAACGGTTCGCATTCCGGACGGTCGCCGGGTTTGGACATCTTTGGGTTTTTCCTATGCGTATAACAACATTCAGATTGACGCGGGATATACGCATATTTTCATCCATGGCGGCCGTGCCGAAGGCGGAGACAAAAGTCAGCCGGCACCCAATATCAAGTATTCGTCCGACGCAAATATGTTCAGTCTCGGGCTACAATATAAATTCTAACCAAATACAAAAGACCTGATAAAAAAATCAGGCCTTTTTTTGATTTTTTTGTTGCAATTTGATCTTTGATTGTTTATAAAGAAAAAGGTTTATTCTGATAGATCTTTTGAGGAGAAAAAATGAAAAACACAAAAGTAAAAACGACTCCTGTCGTAGAAAAAAAAGAAAGTATGTGTGCCTGCGGAGAAGGTTGCACATGTGGTGATCACTGTGCTTGCGGATGTGAAAAGAAAAAAACACTTCTGAAATGCGGGACAATGTTGGTTTCCGCTATCATTATCGCAGCGTCTATCGTTATGACGGCACCGGATTGCCCGTTTGCAAAGCGTGGTCCTCGTGCGGATCGCCATCCGTTTGCCGGGGCTCCGATGAATGAAGCGGGTTTGCGTGACTTTATTATGAAAAATCCGAAAGTCTTGATTGACTCTGTCGATGCTTATTATAAAAAGCAACAAGGTGCGCAGGCCAAACCGGCTCAAGCCGCTCCACAGGCTACGGCACCTGCGGAATTAGTTGCTCAAATCGTTAACGATAAAACCAATTATTCTTTAGGGAACCCGAAGGGTAAATTTGTTATTATTGAGTTCTTTGATTACAACTGCGGTTGGTGTAAACGAACAAACAAAGCTTTGTCCGAAGCCATTAAATCCAAAGACGGTGCCAACATCCGTTGGATTCCGATTGATACGCCGATTTTCGGAGAGGCAAGTGAAATTATCGCTCGTTATGTTTTGGCTGCCGGGAAACAAGGTAAATATGCGGAAATGCATGAAGCTGTCGGAGAAGCCAAAGGTCGTGTCGACGAAGCCGCTTTGATTGAAATGGGTAAAAAGCTGAAACTGGATACCAAAAAGTTAACAGCTGATGCCAAGAGTAAAGAAATCAACGACAAGTTGGTCGCCAACCGTGAATTCACAAAAACGTTGAATATCAACGGTGTTCCGATGTTGATCGTTGACGGAAAAATCAATCCGGGTGCTTTATTTGGCGAAAAATTGGATGCAGCTGTTCAAGCGTCTAAAAACAAAAAATAAAAACCTTTGATTAAAAAGAACAGGAGGATGTCCTCCTGTTTTTTTATGCCTGAAACAAATCACTTTTAAAATTTCTTGACAAATATAAAATATCCTGTTAAGATAAGCTTATTAAACGATTTTGTTGAAGCAAGGAAAAAAATGAATAAACGAATAATGTATATTAGTAAGCCGGAAGAAAAATCCCAAACAACGTATGATTATGACGGCAACGGCATGATACGATGTAAGACAATGTTTGTTAACGGACAAAAAGATTTGAAGCTACCTATGATGCCACCGGTAGGATAGTATCCTCTATCGTATATGTATATGGTATAAAAGATCAACTTTTTTAACCATGTCATACACGTATAATACAACCGGTCAGGTTAAGTCCAGAGTCATCCATAAATATCTTGATGGCAAGAAAAAACAGCAAGAAACGTATTATCAATATTTTCCTGATGGTAAAAAATCTCAAGAGGTATATGATTATGACAATAACGGCGATATGGTGGAAAAACGTTGTTTGTTCAGGATAAAATGAAATCTCTGACAAGATATAAATATTTTATTCATCAGTTAAAGTCCGAAATAACATACGATGCCGACCATAAGAAAAAACACGAAATCATGTATGGGACTGGCGGTCTGAAAGCGTTTGATGTTATATACGACGCACATGAGCGTGAAAAAATTGTAATCCAATACAGTTATGATGTGAAAAATCAACTGATATCCAAGAGAATACATGATATGCCCAGAGAAAAACGGATTGATGTAATATACAATACCGATAATCAGAAAGTAAGGTCAATTTCAAAGTACCATATCTCCAATGGTCGAATCGTATCTGAGATAGTATGCGATGTGAACGGAAAAAGAAAACGTGAAATACTGTATGATGACGTTTCCGGAAAAAAGGTTCAAGATGATATTTTATCCCAACGGGAGGTTAATGATTGATACAACATACAACATTGACGGCAGCAGAGAATCCAAAACTGTTTATGATATTAACGGTCAGAAACGATCCATGACAAAATATAAAAATAGTGACGGCAAAATAAAGCGTGAAACAGTATATTTTTCTGATCAAAACACAGAGCAACAAGCACCAGTCAAAAAGAATGCGAAGAAATTATTTATTCATAAATTGGCTGTTTTAGGATCGGTTATCGCGGGTATAGCCTTGATTACACGGGGATGCGCGTCGCGTCAAGATAACACGTTGCCGGCACAGGTGTTAAACACGCAACACCAACGGTAATATTAATTCTTTTTCACCCCGACAAATGCCGGGGTATTTTTTTGTATTTCACTAAAACTGTAACGAAAAAAGGGTCAATAAAATGTTATGAATTTTATAGCATCGGAAAATTATTAAATCAAGAGAAAAAAGTGAAGATATAAAAAGACTTCCTGTATTTTGAAAGAAAAGGGGGATAAGATGAAAAAATGTAAAAATTAAATGACCATTAAATTTTTACAGGAAAGGGAAATGGGAATGAGAGGAAAAAGAGAGGCGGGAAACCGAGAAGAAGCGGGGTTGCCCCAAGGAACCGAAAAAGAAGAATTACGTGTTACTGGATCCCCGATCGGGTCGGGGATGACAAAAAAAGAAACGCCGGGGACACCTAAAGCCGATTCGGAATCGGGCCGATCGATGGTGGAAACGTTGGGTGTATTGGCCATCATGGGATTGTTGGCGGTTGGTGGGATTATCGGATATCAATACGCGGTGGACAAGTATCTGTCGAATGAGCTCTGGAACAATGTGAAGTGGATCTCGGTGCAGGTGATGACGGACGGGTCGTTAAGAGGAATGGGAACGGGAGAAGAACTGACAGTCAAAACATTTTCGGGAGATAAGGACTTAATCTTGAAAAGAGAAACGGCAATCGGTTATAGTGTTCGGACAGGGAACTTAAGAGAAAGCACGTGTCGGCAAATTCGGCGAGACAAACCGGACTGGGTGGAAGAAGTGGTTTCGAACGAAGGGGCGGGATGTCAGGTCGGAGAGGAAAACGAAGTTAAGATATACTTTAACGGTCAATTAAACAGCGAGACTACGGACGAGGACAGGTATAAAAGGTGCGAGAGGGACGAGGATTGCGGCGACTGTGGGAAATGTTCGGAAGAAAAGATCTGTATCGACCATGACAATTTATGCCAAGCGCCGACACCTTATTGTATCAACGGTTCTTGTGAGCCTTGTCCCGCGGGAGAGACTTTGAACTCTTCCGGAAAGTGTCAGGCGTGTCCTGCGGATGAGAACAGCACATTCCGGGTTACGAATGATGAAGCCGGTGCCGCCGCTTGTCACAAGTGTGGGGATAATTGGATTAAAGCGAGTGACGGGCGTTGTTTTTCGTGTTATAATGCAAGCAATGCCATAAATATTCCGAATGATGAAACCGGACAGTCCGAATGTCATCGATGTTCGAATCGGTTTGTGCATCAAGGACAATGTGATCGGTGTGATTTAAAATGGGATATTTATTGGGGTGTGTTAAAAGAAGAATGCGATTCTTGTCCGCAACGATATTGGACTTCTTCCGGTGTTTGTCATTATTGCGAAGGGACACCAAATGAAGATCAAACATCATGTCATTGGAATTGTCCAGCGGGACAGTTTGGTTCGAATTCAGCCTGTTATTCTTGTGATGATCCTGAAATGACACGATATACCAGTACGCCTGAAACTTGTGATCAATGTCGTGGAAAACGTTTTTATTTCTCGGGTAATTGTATCAGTTGTGAATCACCGGGAAGTGCCCTTTGGTTTGTGCCTTATGAACGATGTATTGGTTGTCCGCAACGGTATTGGGATGCCAACAATAGTTGTCATTATTGCAAAGGAACGGTTAGTTCGGATGGCAAGAAATGCAATTGGGATTGCCCGGAAGGACAGTTTGGTGCCGGTTCAACCTGTTATTCTTGTGATGATTCGACCGCCCATAGAAGTCCCAGTAATGCTGAAACATGCCGACTGTGTGCGGGAAGCCGTTTTTATGATGGACAAGGAAATTGCACCAGATGTGATGTCAGCTATGTTGTGCGGTGGAGTGTTCTAAAAGAAGATTGCTTGTTATGTCCGCAACGGTATTGGACGGGAGGGCAGTGTTTTTTATGTCCCGAAAAGGATAGTGCCGAATGGCAGGCGTTAAATCCGGTATTTCAAGAGCAATGCAGTGACTAAAGTGACTGAGACAATTATCTGAGTTCTTGGCCATGTCGGCGCAACCAGATTTCTGCTTCGCTTCGCCGGTCTGTCAATCGCGCGACAACGCGCCAAATATTGTGAAAACGGAAAATCTGGGACAACAAAGGAGAATGTCACACCTGTGATGAAGAGGCAGATTTTAACGTGCAAGGCATTCCGGAAAATAAATGTGCTTGTCCCGGCGTTCGGTATCTGGACGGTGACATTTGCAAGAAGTGTCCGGAAGATATCAGTTCCTTGACCCCGGCGCAACAAGAACAATGTCAGGATACATAAACACCAACAGCCTGAAAAATCGTTTTTAACCTTCTTTTCGAATGAATTTTACAATTTATCTCCTTGACATTCGAAAAGGATTTTGGCACTATGATAATAAATTGACTTGAAAGAGGCTTTTACATGGTGCCAAAGCTGTATATTACCAGAACATCGGACGGTAGTGATTTTCCGTTGCCGTCTTATTCATCACGATATCATGTCGGATTAAATCTAATGGCGGCTATCGGATCCCCGATTAAAATCAATCCCGGAGAGCGTTTACGTGTTCCTGTCGGTTTTGCTATCGGTATTCCGAACGGATTTTGCGGTCAAATTGTCAGTGTTCCCGATTTAGCGGAAGCACACGGTGTTATTGTATCCGACGGACCGCATATCGTGCATCCTGCCGATAGAGACCCTCTTTTCGTCTTATTGCAAAACACGGCCCCCCACCAATATGTATTGCATCGCCGAGATGTGATTGCCCAACTTATCATTCTGCCGGTTGTGCAAGTTTGTTGGAACGAAATTAAAACCGGATTGCATGCGCCCAAAACCAAAACAGATGATATCATTTTGGATAACGGCGAAAGATTTGAGGCAGAAATTATCCCGGAAGAAAAAAACACTACCTTTGTTTCAAGCCGGCGAGAAAAAAGATCCATTCGAGACAGGTATAAAACGGATGAGGATGACGCTTAAAAAAACGTTTTTAATCTTCTGTTTAACGATAGCCGTGACAGGATCTGCCCGAGCCGAGGGAGAGACCTATTTCGCATCATTAAAAAAAAACGAAGTGAACTTACGCGCCGGCCCTGGCGAAAAATTTCCGATTATTTGGGTTTATCAAGAAAACGGATATCCCGTTGAAGTTATTGATAAATATGACATTTGGCGTCAAATTCGGGAGGCCGACGGGACAATCGGTTGGGTTCACCGAGCCATGATCGGTCGTTCCCGAACGGCATTAATTCAAGAAGAAGGATTTTTAACAGACAAACCCGCGGTCAACGGAAAAAACGTTGCTATCGTTCAACAAGGAACCATCGGGAAAATTTTACGTTGCCCGGCCGGAAATGAGTATTGCCTGCTGTCCTTTAAATATCGGGATCGGGATGTGAAGGGGTGGTTCCCTCGCCGCTTTTTTTGGGGATTATATCCGGACGAGGAGATTGATTGACACACTTTGGTCGGCGATTTGCCAAAGCAAGACCGGCTGCAACAAAACGATTCCAGGGAAAACTTTTCCCCGGATCTTTTTTACGACCGGGTGCAATGTCGGAATGTGCCACAACATTTTCCAACGGTATATGATACCGGGTCATAATATCGCGACACAAGACCAATCCGGCTTCAATTTGAGCCTCCGAAAACGTCCCCAACTCATCCGCCGACACCGCGGGACATTGAAACTCTATCCCAATGGAATGGCTGTTTAAATCCGTCATATCCCCCCAAAATGAAACGCCCGCATGCCAGGCACGTTTGGATTCGTCAACCAATTGGTAAACCGTGCCATCCCGATCAATCACATAGTGCGCGCTGACCGGAGCCGGCCCCTGCCCCTCAATTAAATACCCGAATGTGTCCGCCAATGTTTCCGTCGCCGTCGCATGAATCACCAACATGTCAATCTTTGCGGTGCGTTCGTTAAAATAAGGCGACGGTTTTTGAATAATCTTCATCGGCCGCCTTGCATTAATGTTGCCGGACGCATGAACCCATGGCACAAAGCAATAGCCAACGCATCGGACGCATCGGGCGGAATATGCTCCGGAACCGTTTTTAATAGCGTTCGGACCATCATGTCAACTTGATTTTTATCAGCATGACCGGCACCGACAATCATTTTTTTGATTTGGTTCGGCGTGTATTCCGCCACATGCAAATGGAATAAAGCCGGCGTCAGAATAACAACCCCCCGCGCCTGTCCCAATTTCAATGTGGAATTCGGGTTTTTATTGACAAAGGTTTCTTCAACAGCCACCTCATCCGGCATAAAATCATGAATGATTTTTTTCAACCCCTCATGCAATTCAGCAAGCCGATCCGCCAACGCTAACCGATCATCCGGATTGATAACACCAGCCGAAATAAAACGCATTTTAGAGCCATCCTTTTCAATAATTCCCCACCCCGTATGGCGAAGTCCCGGATCAAGCCCCAAAATACGCAACATTTACTCGGCCTCCAATTGAACCATAACCTCCTCGGCAATATCGGCGTTTGTGATAACCCGTTGAACGTCATCATCTTCATTTAACAAATCAATAAAATTCATTAATTTTTGAGCCGTTTCCAAATCACCGACCGGCGTTTGAACCATCGGTTTCCAATCCATACGCGCCGCATTCGGTGTCCCGAATTTTTTCTCCAAGGCCTCACGAACGGCTCCCAAATCTTCCGGACGACAAATAATCTCATGTGTCTCCTCGTCAGACGAAACATCCTCGGCACCCGCCTCTAAAGCAGCTTCAAACATAGCATCCGGAGAAGCAACAGCCGCCGGAAATTCAATAAATCCAATATGGTCAAAATTAAACGTTACAGAGCCCGTTTCCCCCATCGCGCCACCGTTTTTGGTAAAAATAGCACGCAAATTCGGGGCTGTCCGAGAACGATTGTCCGTCAAAGCCTCCACAATAACAGCCACTTTTCCGGGGCCGAACCCTTCATAGCGTAACTCTTCATAATTGGTTGTATCCGCTCCGCCGGTTCCCTTGGCAATCGCCCGTTCGATATTGTCTTTCGGCATATTTTGAGACCGCGCGTTCTGAATAGCCAACCTTAAACGCGGATTCATTTCCGGATCCGCCAATCCCGTTTTAGCCGCAACGGTAATTTCCCGAGCCAGTTTAGAGAAAATTTTAGCGCGCATTTTATCCTGAGCACCTTTACGATGCATAATATTTTTAAATTGTGAATGTCCTGACATATTCTTTCCTTTTGTTGATTAATCTGATCCGTTTATATCATATCTCATGCGTGTTTTCAAGATGGGCACCTATTCGAACCGGAAAAATTTCCACACACCGCCCGCTTTTAGCGTCAATATCCGCCACAACGCCGCAAAAAGTTCCGGCTTCCTCCGCCGGATTTAACCGCCCCGGTTGTCCACCCGGCACAAAACGCGGCATCGCACTGGCCACCGTCATGCCGATAACGGATTGATAATCCCCGCACATGCCGACATCCGTCTGATACCCCGTTCCGCCGGGCAGGATTCTCACGTCCGCCGTCGGAATATGCGTATGCGTGCCGACAACCAAAGAAGCCCTGCCATCCAAAAAGTGTCCCATACCGACTTTTTCGGCCGTTGCCTCGGCATGAAAATCAACGACAAGAACATCATAGTCCCTACCCCGCTCATGCGTTTTCAAAAAAGCATCCATCCGTTCAAACGGATCATCGACCGGTCGCATGAAAACTTTTC
The DNA here is from genome assembly GCA_944391735.1 of uncultured Alphaproteobacteria bacterium. Taxonomy (GTDB): domain Bacteria; phylum Pseudomonadota; class Alphaproteobacteria; order CAAHEQ01; family UBA3637; genus CALXZG01. The sequence goes on from CALXUR010000001.1 coordinate 156,383, forward strand.
CCAACAATTGCACCACACACAACCGAACATCGCCGATTTCCCGAATGCAAAACCCTTTTCCGATTGTGTTTTCCGGATAATTCATCGGCCGAATCAAACACGGTTCGGATTCCAACGCCGGATTAATGTCCGCTTTGTCAAAGGAATGATTGCCCAACGTGACCACATCTATCCCCTGCCGCAAAAAAGACTGGTATAACCTCGGCGTCAACCCGAAACCATGCGCCGCGTTTTCTCCGTTGGCAATGACAGCGTCCAACCGTAATTTTTCCCGCAGAGTCGGCACAACCGCCGCCACACTGTCCCGTCCGGATTTACCGACAATATCTCCGCAAAATAAGATTCTCATTGTGTTAAACTTTCCGCCAAAGCATTGATTTTTGAAGCCAGATTCTGAAGGCTTTCGGTCACTTGTGTCTCGGACTGCTCCAACATCTCGGCATTCGTTGCCTTTTCCAATTGATTTTTTTCCTCGGCAAGTAATAAACAAATCATGGCCAATAATTGACCTTCCTGCATAAATCCGATGGATTTCGTTAATTGATCGGCACGTTTATCCAACATATCCGCCAATTCCCGCATATGCACTTCCTGCCCGTCATTACAAGAAAATTTATAAAACCGCCCGCCGATTTTAAGAGAAACAACCGCCATCATTCCCCTCCTCTGTGATAAGAGGTAATCGCCTTATCCAAACGATCATGAACCGTCTTTAACGCCTGCTTCAACTCAACGATTCGATCGTTGGCCTGCGCCTGATTTTTTTTTGACGCGTGAACGGCACTCTCAAGCCTTAAAACGGCTTGCTCCAAAGCAGTAAGGGCTGTCTTAATCTGTTCCATCGGCTGCCTCTCTTGATCTTTTTTTTCAGCATATCATATTTTAAAGCCCGCGTCTAGACTTAAATGCCATTTGAAGTGTCCCGTCGTCCAAATAATCCAACTCTCCCCCGACGGGAACCCCTCGGGATAATGCCGATAGTTTAACAGGATACCCGTCCAGCCGGTCAGCCAGATAGTGCGCCGTCGTTTGCCCCTCAACCGTAGCGGGCAAAGCCAAAATAATCTCCTCCGCCCCGCCCGAAGCCACCTTGTCCAACAACTCCTGAATCCGTAGTTCTTCGGGGCCAATCCCATCCAAAGCGGACAAAACACCGCCCAATACATGATACACGCCTTTAAAAACGCCCGCCCGTTCCAAAGCCCACAAATCCGCCACATCCCGCACAACGCAAATTTGCCCTTGATTCCGGTTCGAATCCGAACAAATCGCACAAGGAACCGACGTATCCATATTGCCACAAATCGGACAAGCGACAATCTTATCCCGAACCGACTGCATCGCCGTAATCAACGGGGCAAAATGGCTTTCTTTTTTATTTAATAAAAACAAAACCGCCCGTCGTGCCGAACGCGGCCCGAAAGCAGGCAGTTTTGCCAATAGGTGTATCAGCTGTTCAATCTCAGGTGCCGACATAAATCCGACTTAGAACGGCATTTTAAAATCAGGGGGCAACCCCAAAGACGCCTGGATTTTTTCCATTTCGGCCAATTGATGGTCATCGGCTTTTGTCTTGGCGTCATTAACGGCAACCAAGATTAAATCTTCCAATGTTTCCACATCCTTCGAATCCACAACCGACGGATCCAAATGAACCTTAACCGCGTCACCCTTGCCCGTCAACGTAACGGAAACGGCACCGTTTGCGGCAGATCCCGTAAACTCCTGCTTTTCCATTTTGCTCTGCAGAATATTGACCTGTGTCTGAACCTGTTGAGCCTTTTTCATTAATTCACCGATATTTTTCATCTTACTCTCCTTAATTGATGATCAAAACTGAAAAGTATCATAAACCATTTTTCCCCCGATGACAAGGTTTTTTCTTACGTATACTCTTTTTATTTTAAGACAGAAATGTAAACTCCACAAAAAATCTCTTTATTTTTTTAGAAACATTAAACACAGATTCTAATCACCATTTTATTTGCAGATTACCGTGTTCTCGATTCCATAATCTCTGACACCCTCTTGACGCACACTTCCATCGCTATAAAATCCATATGCGCCGCAATATTCTAAAGTATCATATAACCACATAAGCCCCTTCGCTTGAGTTCGCAACTCCCGTGCCACTACGCTTTGTGTACTGCTATCATAGTTACAAGGATTACTATCCTTACAACAATAGCCACTGCCATCAGTATATCCACCTTGCTCCAAATGATCACACCGTAAATCACTCAAACTGATTAATCGTTTCCCTTGAGCTTGACACCAGTTATTCGCACTCCACCAGTATAAAATACTTGAATCGCTACGCTTAGACAATACCCCTAACCCATTAATCACTATTTCTTCCTTATCACCCAAAGGAAGACATGTCCCTTCTGCAAAAACCATGCACCCCATCCCTGTCCCAGGCGGTGAAAAAATATCGCAATACTCCCCCTCATCACAATCTGCGTTCGTGGCACACTCTCCCGTTACAGGAACGCACCCCTCTTCTAAATTATAAGAACAGGCTTGTCCTTCCGGACAACACGTTTCTCCACACACCTCTTGTCCCGTCGGACACAGACATCTTCCGTTTGAACAACTTGTTCCCGCCGGGCACTCTACCCCCTCACACGCCGGATCTGACGGCTCCGGTTCCTCTCCACCGGTTGCCCCCTCTCCGTCTAATGTGTTCTTAAACGCAAACGTGACCGCATTCTCTCCTTCCGCACACGTCGTGTCTTCACCGACCACAACTTCGCCGACTTTTTCTTCTACCGCAAACGAGATTTTTTCGTCAATGACCTTATCACACACGCCCTGTTCTATTCCCGATACCGTTAATGCAAAAAATGACGTATCTCCATTATAACTATTCGCTGTCGTGACCGGATGCCCTTGTATGGTGTTGCTCCATTCCGACAAGTCTATTGATCGACCCAGTATCCGTTGCTGACTTGCCGTTACTGCCCGCTTGCGAACCTCGTTTAATATCTCGTTCGCATTATATTTATCCATTGCGTATCGATAGCCTGCGATTCCCCCAATCGCCAATACGCCCATGATAGCCAAAACACCCAGCATTTCTACCATCGAACGTCCCGATTCGGAATCGGCTTGCTTGGATTCCCGCATGCGCGGGAATGACGCGGAAGAGGGTGTTATCCCCGACCCCACCTCTGCCGTCATCCCCGTGCTCCTCTCTTCTTTCGTCATCCCCGACCCGATCGGGGATCCAGTAACACGTATTGCCTTATTTCCTCTGGATTCCCGCTTTCGCGGGAATGACGGGATAGAGGAATGTCCCGATTCGTTTTTCGCCGTTTTCGTATTCAATGTAACCTTTTGTTTTTTCATCATTTTCTAATATTCCTTCTGTAAAAATTTAATGGGCATTTAATTTTTACACTTTTGACATAAAAATAAGGTTAGGCCTTCCATTTGCCTAACCTTTTTAATTTTTTACTTTTTTCTCTTGATTTGATCTATTTTAATATGTTATAAAATCTATAACATTTTATTGCCCATTAAATCGTTACAGATAAAAAATTCCCGCCTAATCGGCGGGGACATTTTTTAATCATCTATCTTTAATGAAACAACTTCTTAAGATAACAAGGTTTTTTCTTACGTATCCTCTTTTTATTTGAAAAATCAAAATTTAAAATGACCAATCAATTTATTTCTAAAAATGTATATTTTTCAAATATATAAAATTTTTAGGAACCTATTAATTTTATATCACGGACATGGACACAAGTCAAGATACTTCTTGATTTTTAAGTAAATTTTTTTGATCGAACTGTAAAAATTTATTGTTCTTTAAATTTTTACACTGTGAAAAATCTCAAGAGCCTTTATAAACAAATAAAGATAAGGAGAATTTATTATGGCACATAAAAGTCAACCAACAGTCATTCAAAAAATAATCCGATTAAATGAAGGGAAAAAAGTTAAAGCAACTCAAAGACCAAAAAAGAAAGAAGAAAAGAAACAACAACCATCTCTACCACCCTACTTCACCGGAAGAGGCGGTAGATAACACCATACACCGCCCTTACCGATTCGGCGGTAAGGGCGGTATTTCGCTCAAAAAAACAAGTGTCAAAACACAACCGGAAGCTATCCTTGAAACAATTTCTTAATCTGACTTAAAAAATCATCGCAAGCAGATTGATTCCCTTTACCGACTGCTTCAAATTCTTTCAGCAATTCCTTTTGGCGCGTCGTCAGATGAGTCGGTGTTTCAACTTTAAAAATCACATATAAATCACCAAAACTGCCGGCTTTCAAAACAGGCATGCCGCGCCCTTTTAATTTAACCTGAGTTCCCGTTTGCAAACCGGCTTTAATCGTAACCGTTTCCCCTTTGCCGTCCATTGTCGGAACGGTTACTTCTCCGCCCAAAGTCGCCGTTACCATGGGAATGGGCATCTCGCAATATAAATCGTTGCCGTCACGTTTAAAAATCGGATGCTCCCTGACGGTCAGAAAAACATACAAATCCCCCGATTCCCCACCATGCAAAGCGGCGTCACCCTCACCGGACAACCGCATCCGGACACCTGTGTCAACACCGGCCGGAATATTAACCTCTAACGTTCGTTTTTTACGAACACGCCCCGTTCCACCGCATTTGGCGCAAGGATCCTTGACGACTTTACCTGTCTGATGACAAACGGGACAAGGTTCTTCCACAACAAAAAAGCCCTGCCGCCGGCGCACATACCCCTGTCCGCCGCATGTCGGACACGTTTCCAAATTTTTTCCGCCGCGCGCACTACATGTATCACACGCGACATAGGTTTCTATCGAAATACTTTTCTTTAAACCGCTATACGCCTCTGATAAATCAATTTCCAAATCGTAACGCATATCCGCCCCGCGCGGAGAGGAAGCGGAGGGTCGGCGACGACCGCCAAAACCGTTGAAAACCTCCTCAAAAATACTTTCAAATCCCGTTCCCGTAAAATCAAAACCGCCGAAACCATGCCCAAAACCGTTCTGCCCCATGCCCTGCGTATACGCTTCATGTCCATATCGATCATAGGCCGCCCGTTTTTGATCATCCTTTAAAACCTCATAGGCTTCGTTGATTTCTTTAAAACGAACCTCTGCCGACGGATCATCCGGATGATAATCGGGATGACATTCTTTGGCTTTTACACGAAAAGCGCGTTTGATTTCTTCAAACGACGCTGTCTGGGATACACCCAATAATTCATAGTAATTTTGACTCACTTTTGCTTCCGGTCTTCATCTCCCCATTTGTCTCAGAGTCCCCCCGACTCTATGTATTTTTAAGGAAATAGGCCATAGCCCGCTCATCATCTTCGGTGTTGGTTATCTTAACAACCGCTTATAAATAACGGCGGGCGGCATACGCAACGCATGCCGCCACACCTGTTTTCTTATTTTTTGACTTCTTCAAAGTCGGCATCCACAACCGTTTCGTCCTTCGGTTGTTCCGCCTGAGCCTGCTCGGAGCCGGCCGCACCCGCCGCACCGGCAGCCTCTTGCTGCTGCTTATACATCGCTTCACCCATTTTCATGGATACCTGCATCAAAGCATCGGTCTTTTCTTTGATCTTGTCACCATCATTGCTGTCCAGAACGTCTTTCAGCTCTTGAATCGCTTTTTCAATGGCTTCTTTATCGGCCGCAGGAACCTTTCCTTCGTTTTCTTTCAACGTCTTTTCCGTCGTGTGAATCAAGGCATCCGCATGATTGCGCGCTTCGACCGCTTCTTTCAACTTTTTATCCTCGGCTGCATGTTGCTCCGCATCCTTGACCATTTGCTCAATGTCGGAATCTTTCAACCCACCCGAAGCCTGAATCCGGATATTTTGTTCCTTACCGGTCGCTTTATCCTTGGCCGATACATTCACGATACCGTTTGCGTCAATGTCAAAGCTGACCTCAATCTGGGGCATACCGCGCGGTGCCGGTGGAATACCGACCAAATCAAATTGTCCCAACAACTTGTTATCCCGAGCCATCTCACGCTCGCCCTGGAACACACGGATTGTCACGGCCGTCTGACCGTCTTCCGCCGTTGAAAAAACTTGAGACTTCTTCGTCGGAATCGTTGTGTTCCGGTCAATCAGACGTGTGAACACACCGCCCAACGTTTCAATACCCAGCGACAGCGGCGTTACATCCAACAACAATACGTCTTTTACGTCACCTTTCAACACACCGCCCTGAATGGCCGCACCCGTAGCCACAACTTCATCCGGGTTCACCCCTTTGTGCGGTTCTTTTCCAAAGAAATCTTTAACGATTTCCTGAACTTTCGGCATACGTGTCATACCCCCGACCAGGATGACCTCGTCAATCTGGTTTTTACTGAGTCCGGCATCTTTCAAAGCCTTTTCCATCGGTCCCTTTGTCCGCTCCAACAAATCTTCACACAGGCTTTCCAATTTTGCCCGGGTCAAAGACACGTTCAAATGCTTCGGTCCCGTCGCGTCGGCCGTGATGAACGGCAGGTTGATATCCGTCTGCGTCGCACTTGACAATTCGATTTTGGCCTTTTCCGCAGCCTCTTTCAAACGCTGTAAAGCCATCCGATCCTGACGCAGGTCGATTCCGTTTTCTTTTTTAAACTCATCGGCCAAATAATCCATAACACGGGCATCAAAATCCTCACCGCCCAGGAACGTATCCCCGTTCGTGGATTTCACTTCAAATACACCGTCACCGATTTCCAAAATAGACACATCGAATGTGCCACCGCCCAAATCATATACGGCAATCGTTCCGCTTTTCTTTTGATCCAAACCGTATGCCAAAGCCGCAGCCGTCGGTTCGTTGATAATCCGCAACACTTCCAGCCCCGCAATTTTACCCGCGTCTTTCGTTGCCTGACGTTGGGAGTCATCAAAATAAGCCGGAACCGTAATAATCGCTTGGGTTACCTTTTCTCCCAGATAGCTTTCGGCATCCTCTTTCAATTTTTGCAAAACAAACGCTGAAATTTGGCTGGGCGCATATTTTTTACCGTGAACTTCAACCCACGCGTCACCGTTATCACCGCTGATGATATGATAGGGAACCATTCCCTTATCCTTTTCAACCATCTTATCATCAAACCGACGACCGATCAGACGCTTAATAGAAAACAACGTCCCTTCCGGATTTGTGACGGCCTGACGCTTGGCGGGCTGCCCGACCAACCGCTCGCCCTTGTTTGTAAAAGCAACCATGGAAGGCGTTGTTCGGGCCCCTTCACGATTTTCCAATACCTTCGGATCCCGTCCGTCCATAATACACATGCACGAATTTGTTGTTCCGAGGTCAATTCCTAAAATTTTTGACATATTCTGTTTTCTCCTTTTTATTGTTTGTCTGAACTGATGGACTGTATATAGGTCATAACATTGTATTTTGCAACACCTCCCCCTTATTTTTTCTTTGCTTTTTTATTTTTTTTTATTAAAATACAGGGGAAATAACCCGTTAAGGACGTGAACATGAACTTTTACACAGACTATTTTCCCCTGATTATGAATGCCGTCGGCCTGTATGGCACCGAATTGGCAGGTGCCTTTCTGATGGCCTCCTTGATTAATCTGATTCATGTCAAGGGCACTCAAAAAGAAAGTTTTAATTACCTCAGCACCGGTTTTTATACTCTTATTTTACGCGATATCCTGCTTGTTTGCTGCATGTTCCTGCCGACACTTCAACCGACCCTGGTTCTGCCGGATCAACTACCGCTCTGGATCGGTATCGGATGTTGCTCTCTGGCAGCGGCATTGTTTGTTGTCGGTGCTCTTAAAAATTTACAGCTATATTTCTCGGCACTGTCTTTAACCGTTTTGATGACTTTGATTATCGGTGGAATAGGTGCCGCCTCCATCCTGTGGCAACCGGTAACGGCTTTGGCACCTTATTTGCAAAATATCGCGCTGACAGCCTCATTTTTCACGGTCGGGCTTTCATTTTATTTTCGCAGAAACAACGGCCAAACCACCAACACCGAATCCATGGGGACCGGCTTTATCGTTCTCGGATTTTGCTACCTTTACCTGGCGGCGGATTTGCTGGCATCTCCCGATATAACCATTCTGTTGTGCTACACCATCGCCTTAATGTTATCGCTGACGGCCCAAATTCAATTTTTAAACCATTATGTTTTAAAACTTGAAACCAATTTAGCACAAGAAAAAATCAACCGGGAAAAAATCTGGGACATTTCCCCGTTTCCGATTTTGATATCCCGTCTGCGTGACGATGCCATTTTATATATGAACCCGGCCGCGCGACAGACATTGTTTGTTAAAAAGGGAGAAGTGTTCGCCTATCCGTTCGCCGCCTATTTTGCGGAACCGAAAAAACGAACAGAACTCAGTGCCTTAATTAAACAAGAAAAAGTCGTTCATTCTTTTGAAACTGAAGTCCACCATCCCAATCTGGACAATTATCTGTGGGTCGATTTATCCACACGCGCCATTGACCTGGATGAAGAAGTTGCCCTTTATACAACCTTCAAAGATATCACCGAACGAAAAAAAATGACTCAAATCTTGCAAGAACAGGCCTCAACGGATCCGTTAACGGGATTATATAACCGTCGGCAATTTGAAATTTTGGTGCACCAGGCGTTGCATACGGCGGAACGCTATGGAACCCCCTATTCCATGGCGATGATCGATATCGACTTTTTCAAAAAAATCAACGACACGTATGGCCATGATGCCGGTGACGCCGTTTTGAAAAAATTGGCGGATACCCTTAAAGCAACATTGCGTAAATCGGATATCATCGCGCGTTTCGGCGGTGAAGAATTCGTCCTCTTCTTTTCCCAAACGCCTCCGTCAAACGCCCGAACCGCGGCGGAACACGTGCGCCACGCCGTTGAAAATATGAATGTGGTTGTTGATGAACAATCAATACCCGTTACTGTCAGCCTCGGTATCTCAAGCGGTAGAACGGCCGACCTGAGCGCGCTGATCAAACAAGCCGACGAAGCACTTTATCATTCCAAACAAAACGGTCGGAATCAGGTTACCCTCTATGATGATTTACATCCGGAAACGGCTTCGACACCGGATAACATAATCGAATTAAATGATCCGATCGTCATGGAACCTGACACAGTCGCCCAACCGGATAATGGAGCAAATGTATGAAGTTAACCCCTCCGCGCGCTTGGCTGTTTCCAACCGTCTGCCTGATTATTACAAGCTATTTTATCTATCACGGGATTCAAGGTGCCCGAGGCTATCGGCGGATGAACCAACTGAACGAAGAAATTCTGTTGGCGCGGCAAATAGCCGACGATACCCGTTCCGAAAAAGAACTCCTGGAAACCAAAGTCAAATCCTTGTCTCCCGACGCACTTGACTTGGATCAATTAGAAGAATCCGCTCTGCGGGTTTTAAACATGGGCAGTCCCCAAGATCAAGTTATCTTTTTAGATAACTAAATGCTCTCGGACATTTCATTCCCGACCTTTTTGAAAATAACGCGCCGCTATTTCCGCATTCTTCTTTTGTTGCGCCTCAAATTCGTCGGCCATTTTATTTTTAACGGAGGAACTGTTTCCATATGTCAGGCGCATATACGCCAATACAATCCGACGATCTTGCTTATCATTGGCCTCATTAACCTCATCGGCATAAGGCGTATGCCAAGTAATTAAAAAGTCATTTTTACTACGATCAAAAGCAACATAACCGACAGATGAAACCATATCATGCCGGATGTGTTTTTCTTTAATCATGGCTAAATGCGTTTTTTCTCCGTCCCATACATACGGCACCGGCAGTGCGTCTTCGTTCCGAATCACCAAATATCTCATGAACCCCCTCCTATACTTGTTTTAACTTCATGAACCGTAGCATAATCAATGCCGGTATCATCAAAAATCCGGTCATGACAAAAAAGCCCGGCCACCCCAAAGTCTTGGCAAACCAACCGCTGGAACTGGCGATAACCGACAAAGGCACCATGGTTAACGCCATTAAAAACGCATACTGTGTCGCCGAATAGGTGCGGGAACATAATCCGGATAAGAATCCGACCCATACGGCACCGCCGATACCGCCGACCAAATTGTCAAATAAAATAACGATAAAAAAGCCGATCAGACTTGACCCGACACACGCCAATCCGGCAAAAGAAAAAGAAGTTAATATCTCCAAAATGCCAAGCCAAATCAACATCGGTCGATAGGGATACCGCACCATTAACAAACCGCCGGCAAAAATACCCGCCATTGTCACAAACACACCGAATGTCCCGGATACCAAAGCGATGTCATCGGCCGTAAAACCGACTTGGTAATAAAAAGGGTATGCCATCGGCCCTAACATGCCGTTACATAATTTATACAAGACAATAAAGACACATAACGTCAGAAAATTTTCCCGTCGAATTAAATCCTGAAACGGTGCCACCGCATAGTCATAAAACGATATGCGGGAAACGGCCGCCTTTTTTTCCCGCACAAGGCACAAGGAGACAACACCGACGGCAATCATACCGATGGAAATCTGATAGGCAGCCTCCCAAGACACGCGCGCGGACAGAAAAATCATACCCGCCACCGCCAACAAAAACCCCAACCGTGCGCCCAGCTGATAAACGGCGGAGCCTTCCTTTAAGGTGTTGCCTTCAAGTGTATCGATACGCAACGCATCTATCACAATATCCTGCGTACTTGAACAAACGGCAATCGCAAAACACAGTAAAAACACCCTCATTTGATCTTCAACGGGATGAGACAGGGATAACAAAAACAACAAAACCATTATACCGATCTGTGCCGCCAATCCCCATGCTTTTTTACGCCCGATTAACCGGGCAAACGGCAGGTTGATGTGATCAATCAAAGGTGCCCATAAAAATTTAAAGGCATACGGGATTAAAACAAGCCCGAATAAAGCAATTTTGGCCAGATCCACCCCTTCCTGGGAAAACCAGTATTTTAACGTTCCGCCGATTAAATTAACCGGTGCCTGACTGGCCAACCCCAATCCCAGAAAAACCAAGACTTTCGGATTTAAATACCCTTTTAAAGCCGTCAGGATCCCAGCCATTTACTCCTCTTTCCGACGTTCGTATTTCCGACGCTCGTTGCTATCCAGAATTTTTTTGCGCAGCCGAATGGTTTTCGGCGTTACTTCAACCAATTCATCTTCTTCAATATAGGCCAAGGCCGCCTCAAGCGACATTTGAACCGGCGGGATCAAAGCCACCGCTTCATCCTTACCGGCCGCCCGCATGTTTGTCAGCTTCTTACCCTTAATCGGATTGACTTCAATATCACCCGGTTTGGCATTCGCTCCGATAATCATTCCCGGATAAACAGACACACCCGCCGGAATGAACAACGGCCCGCGCTCCTGAATGTTCCACAAGGCATAAGCCACGGACTTACCCGACTCCGTTGAAATCAACACACCGTTCCGCCGTCCCGAAATCGGTCCTTTATAGGGCGCGTAACTGTGAAACAGGCGGTTCATGACGCCCGTGCCACAGGTATCCGTTAAAAATTCGCTGTGATACCCGATTAACCCCCGGGAGGGTGCCAGAAAAGTCAACCGCGTTTTACCGCCGCCGCTGGGGATCATCTCCGTCATCTCGGCCTTGCGCAAACTCATCTTTTCAACCACAACGCCGGTATAGGCATCGTCCACGTCAACAACAACCTCTTCCATCGGTTCAAAACGATGTCCCTGCTCATCCGTATGGAAAACAACACGCGGCCGCGAAACCGACAACTCATACCCTTCACGACGCATCGTTTCAATTAAAATACCCAATTGCAATTCGCCGCGGCCGGCCACCTCAAACGCATCCGTTGAATCCGTTCGGGAAATCTGAAGCGCAATGTTTCCTTCCGCTTCCTTTTCCAACCGATCCCAAATCATACGGGAAGTAACTTTATCCCCCTCCGTGCCCGCCAGCGGAGACGTGTTGATTGAAAATGTCATCGCCAACGTCGGCGGATCAATCGGTAATGCATGCAACGGCTCCGTCACACTCTGATCACACAATGTATCCGCCACCGTCGCATCCGAAAAACCGGCAATGCTGACAATATCACCCGCCAACCCCTCGTCAATCGGCTGACGTTTCAATCCCCGAAAAGCCACGATTTTAGACGCGCGCGCCGTTTCAACGGGCTTACCCTCTCGTGACAAAGCCTTAATCATTTGATTTGTTTTAATTTTACCGGACACAATGCGCCCCGTCAAAATCCGACCGACGAACGGATCGGATTCCAATGTCGTAACCAACATTTTGAACGGTCCGTTTTCATCACATCGGGGTGCCGGCACATGCTCCAAAATCTTTTGGAACAACGGCTTAATATCCTTTCTTTCATCCGTCAAACTGTTGGCCGCCCAACCTTCCCGCCCGGAAGCGAATAACGTCGGAAAATCAAGCTGCTCATCCGTCGCCCCCAGGTTAGCGAATAAATCAAAAACTTCATTTTGAACCTCAACCGGTCGCGCATCCGCCCGGTCAACTTTATTAATCACGACAATCGGCCGCAACCCCAATTTTAACGCTTTGCTGACAACGAATTTCGTCTGAGGTAAAGGTCCTTCGGCGGCATCGACCAAAACGATAACACCATCCACCATGGATAAAATGCGCTCTACCTCCCCACCAAAATCGGCGTGACCCGGCGTGTCAACAATATTGATTCGTGTTCCTTCCCATTCAACCGACGTGCATTTAGCAAAAATCGTAATACCGCGTTCACGCTCCAAATCGCCCGAATCCATAGCGCAGGTTGCCACCTGTTGATTCTCACGAAAAGCACCGCTTTGTTTTAAAAAAGCGTCCACAAAAGTCGTTTTACCATGGTCAACGTGCGCAATAATCGCAATATTTCGAATATCCTGAGTCATCTTAATCCTTCTTCGTAAAAAAATTGAATAGGCGGATTATACACGAATCCGCCTTAAAAGTCCAGAAAAAAGCGTTTGATTTTACTTCTTTTTCAATTCGGATACATTCCGTGAAGCGACGCTTCCGCCAAAATATGCCCTTTCATGGCTTGTATTAACGCTTCCTCCGAAAAACCGTTTGTCAAAGGCAATTCCGCATCTAACGCAAAAACGCGCAAATCATAGCGGTGCGGCGCGTTCGGCGGAGCCATACCGCCATATTGACTCACACCCCAACTGTTCAGCCCCTCTGTAAAACCGGGGCGATTTCCCGACACACCGGCCGGAACATCCGTTGTTTTAATGTTGGCCGCCAGCCAGTGAATCCATACAAATCCGGCAACTGGCCGCGCATCCTTATCATCCAAAATCAATGCAAATGATTTTGTCCCCGCCGGAGCCTCATGAATGGAAAAAGGCAAAGAACGCGACGGCATATCCCCGACAAAATCTTCCCCGAATTTACCGTAAACAAGGTCTATCCGACCCTCTTTAATCCCTGAACTGGTTATTTTCAAAGCAACCTCCTAAATAACAATTTTCTTCTTCAAATCCTGTATATGGGCATCGGCCGCGATTTTATCAATCAATGCCCGCACGTAGGTTTCAACCGGACGCCCTTCACGATAATCCGCCGGTGCCGCAAAATCGGCTCGACCGTCATCCAATAACAACTGGGCATTTTCACACGATTCAGCCACCTTTTCCTGATACACGGCTATTGAATAGCCGCCGTCGTTCTTCAAGGTCAGCATACACGGCACATCCGTTTCTCCGTCCCCGATATAAATCATGCGGGAAAAAGGCATGTGCTTTTCCGATTCCGGAATTCGTCGATTTATCTTGCGATTATCGCCGACATCCAAACATCCTTTGTTAATACGGAACAAAAATTGTGTCTTGTTGGTGTAATTAACCGCCAATGCCGGCCAGGTCGCATCCCCGTTTTTATCATACATGAATGAGGAAGCAAAAATAGCCGTAAACGATTTGGCAATCGGCGTTCCTTCTAAAATTTCTTTCAACCCCGATGAAATGATGTAATGTTCAACCGCAAGCCCTTTGCGCCGTCCATAGGCGTTGATACGCCGAAACCAGGTATCCAACCCCGGAAATAACGCGACATCTTTACCGTATTCCTTTAATTGCTCTTTTTTAAAAGGCAGGCCGTGCGCACCCGACTCCTCCCGCATTTGCAACATATACGCCAAAATATTATCCGCACCGACCCGCTTCGCCAGTGAATTGGAACGCTTCCAAAACTCATCCGCGGCCATTCCCAATTGCCGAACGAAACCATATTCCTGCATATTACCGGGAGACAATGTTCCGTCAAAATCATAGCAAATCGCCATCGGGGTCAATTTCGAAAGACGCGTCATTTATTCCCCGCCAAACAATTTAATCAAAAAGAAACTGCCGATTAACAACACAAAGAAAACGATAGACAGCCAACCCAAATTCTTTTCAATCCAGGCCTTCATCGGGGTACCGTATTTCCACAACAGCCAGGCCACAAAGTAAAACCGCATACCGCGTGCAATAACGGACGCAATCATAAAAACAATAAAGTTCAAATGCGTCACACCACTGGCAATCGTCACAATCTTATACGGAAACGGCGTCAATCCCGCGCCGAACACAATCCAGGCACCGTATTGATTATAGGCCGCGCAAAATTCTTCAAACTGCGCCGTGTAATGATAAAAATTCAAAACCGGCACACCGACGGATTGATATAAAAAATAACCGATAGCATATCCGAACGCGCCCCCCAAAACACTTGATACCGTGGTCAACGCCGCGATTTTAAACGCATCCGTTCGACGCGCCAATACCAAGGGGATTAAAAGCAAATCGGGCGGAATCGGGAAAAACGAACTTTCAATAAAAGAAACAAAGCAAAGTGCCCAAACCGCCTTCGGACCCGACGCCAAATTCATCGTCCAATCATACAGGCCGCGCATCATTTTATTCCACAATTTTTTCATTTTTATCCTTTTTCAAGAGGGAAACTCAATTTTACAAGATGTTATTGTATCGACTTCTTCTTTAAAAATCAATGAAAAATTTTAAAGGCAACCGACATATTTTCTTTGACTTTAATCGGAAAATGACTTAAAGTAATCCCGTGTTGTAATGATTTTTTCGAAAGGAAACAAAAAAAATGAAAAAAACTTTAATTGCCTGTCTTGTTTGCTTATTTCTGGCGTCTTGCGGTGTCGGAACAACAAACACAACATATGGTCGTGGACAAATCGGAAAACGCGGGTCAACCAGCACGGGCGTCATCGTCGCCATGGAAGTCATAACGATTGAAGGCCACCAAAGCGGATTCGGTGCCATCGCGGGTGGCGCGCTCGGTGGTGTCGCCGGCTCGGCTATCGGTGGCGGTCGCGGCAGTGTCCTGGCGGCAATCGGCGGTGGTGTTGCCGGTGCGGTCGCGGGGAATTTGGCGGAAAAAACCATCTCCTCGGATACAAGCTATGAATTCTTGGTTCAATTGGATAAAACCGGGGATATTACCCCGATCGTCCAATCAAATGAATTGGGATTGCAACCGGGGGATCACGTGATTTTACTGGAGCTGGATGGTGTCACGCGCATTCGCTCCAAAATGCCGACTCGATATTAGGTCTTGTAAAAAAAGCCTCCGAATGCGGAGGCTTTTTTAATTTTCAAACAAGCTTTACTTGCGTTGATATGTCCTGTTGATATCAATTTCCATATAATTGTTGTCTGAATTGATGGCGCGTTGCGCTTTCTTATAATCCTCTGCATCCGACACATCTTCCGGAATCGTAACTGTTTCCGTAACCGTCCGTGTATGAACCGTCCCGCCTTCCGTTGTGGTCAGGTCACGCTGCACCGTCATTGTTTTCATCTTTTTCGGCCGCTCAACCGTTTCATCATAGTGTTGAAAATCAACAGACCCGCGATAGGGGCTTGTCTCCCTGTCATAATGATTATAGTTGCAAGCCGTCATCGACAAAACGGCGGCTGCCGCACAAAACAGATATAAATGTTTCTTCATCTGGATTCCTTTCTTGTAAATTGACACAAAAACATGCTCCTTGGTCTTTTTAATTATAAAAAGGGCATATCAAAAGTCAAGTTTTTTCTATCCAAACCCAAAACTTCCTTTCAAAAAAAACGAATCGGAAAAATCATAAAATAGAATGAAAAATAAACCTTTTTTGATTGAATGGAACTTTTCTTCAAAACACCTCTTTTTCCCTTTTTCATATTTGAAAACTGTCAACAGATTCATCAAAAGAACCGTTTTTCGGGATTAAAAGCCCTCGAACAAATCATGAACACAATATATTGATTTTTAAAAACAACATATTGGGTCAAGAACTTTATTCAAAAAAAAGTAAAAAAAGGGGATTGCTTTTTGCACGTGCTTTTTGTTATGATACCAAAAAGCAGATAAAATAAGGACAACCAGAATGGACTACCCTCAGGAAACAATTAAAAATCAATGGGATGCGATTTGTTCAAAAATCCAACAGGAACAAGGCGATCGTTTCGCCGTCCGGTGGTTGTCCAAAATCATACCGGACAAAATTGAAAATAATCAGGTTTGTCTGTTGGTTCCGTCACCTTGTATTCACGAACTTGTCAAACAAAATTACGCGGATCAAATCCTGTCCTTGTGGCGCGAACAAAATGCGGAAGTTGGCGGATTGAATCTGAAACTGGCACCGGCTCAGGCCGAATTACCGTTGCGGGTAACGCCAACCCTTAAACCGAAAACAGCCGCTTTGTCCCAAACGACATTGTCCGAATCGGAGTTAATGTTTAATCAATTGCAATCTTTGTTGGATCCAACCCATACTTTTGACACGTTTGTCGTTGGTCCTTCAAACCAGTTTGCCTGTGCCGCGGCACGTAAAATCGCGGAAGAAGAAACCATTTCATTCAACCCGTTGTATTTACACGGCAGCGTCGGTCTGGGAAAAACACACCTGATGCATGCCATCGCCTGGCGCATGAAAGAACTCTATCCCGATAAAACCGTTCTTTATCTGTCATCGGAACAATTTTTCCATCGTTTTATCCAAGCAATGCGCTTGGACAAGACAACCCGTTTTGAAAGCACGGAAAGTTTTCGTGATCTTTTCCGGTCGGTTGACGTGTTAATGATTGATGATATTCAGTTTATTTGCGGTAAAAAGGCAACACAGGAAGAATTTTTCCACACATTCAACACGCTTATTTCCCGCGGTAAAAAAATTATTTTATCGGCCGATTCGTCACCTCAGGATTTACAGGGGATTGAAGACCGCTTAAAAACCAGAATTGCCCAAGGGTTAGTTGTTGATATTCATCCGACGTCCTATGAATTGCGTTTGGGTATTCTTCAAGAAAAAGTAACAAGTATGCCGTTGCCCGTTCCCGATGACGTTCTGGATTTCTTGGCGCGCAACGTTACTTCCAATATCCGTGAGCTGGAGGGAGCCTTAAAACGTGTTGTCGCGCATGCCGACTTGATCGGCGGTCCCATTAACCTCAGCACAACGCGCAACGTCTTGAAGGATATCCTGAACGTGCGTGAAAAACAGGTGAGTATCACCGAAATCCAATATGCCGTGTGTGCCCATTATCAATTAAGCTTGGTCGATTTGAAATCAACGCGCCGAGAACGTAGAATTGCCCGTCCGCGACAGCTTGCCATGTATTTATCGAAAACGTTGACTCCCCTCTCTCTGCCGGATATCGGCGTTCAATTCGGACGCGACCATACAACAGTCATCCATGCCGTTCGCACGATTGAAGATTTACTCTGTCGCGACAAACAATTGGCCGCGGATGCGGATTTACTCTCCCGCCGGTTGAAAGGAGAAGCCGTTTGAGCGCATTCAATACACCTTTTTTACTGGGTTTCGATGAATTGGAGGAAATGCTCGGCCGAATGACAAAAAGTGCCGAAGGGTTTCCGCCTTATAATATTGAACAACTGAACGACGGCAAATTGCGCATTACGTTGGCTGTCGCCGGGTATGTCGATTCGGATTTAGATATGACCCTGGAAGACAACCAACTGATTATCCGCGGTCATCAGGATCAGGATACCGAACACCGTTATCTCCACCGGGGAATTGCGGCACGGCACTTTATCAAATCATTTGTGTTAGCCGACGGTATGAAAATTGAAGGTGCCCGCCTTGAAAACGGTTTGCTACACATCGATTTGAAACGCCCCGAAAAACAAACACGCATCCAAAAAATAACGATTCAAACGGACTCCAGCCCCGTTGTTTTAAATGCCGGGAGGAAAAAGAAATGACACAAGATACAGATTCGTTCGAGTTTGATTTTTTAGACATTCCGTTTGATCCGGATGAAAGTGATGACGATTCGGCCTATGTCAAAAAGGAAATCATGAATCATGAAGCCGTATGGACAATTTACAGCGGCCGGGGTGAAAAAATGGGATACGCGGCCAGCCGGGAAATCGCTTTAGCTGCCGCACGACAAAGTGAATTGACAGTCTATAATGTTCATTAGTTTTAATTCTTTTTTATAAACAAGCGGATATTTTATTTAAATTTCTTGCTTTTTCACAAAAATGTTCCTATACTTTATTTCGTCTTCGATTCATTTTGTATCGGGGAGAATATGGGTAAATGGTTATGCCGCGTTTATGCCTTACACTGTTTTCATTTTCTCAGGCCAACAACGTCTATCGAATTTTCGCCGATGATAAGGCATTTCAAATAAAGGAGTTCTGATATGTTATCAGGTACAGTTAAGTGGTTCAACTATAAAAAAGGTTATGGTTTCATTACACCGGAAGACGGCGGCAAAGATGTCTTTGTGCATATCACGGCGGTTCATGACGCCAAATTGCGCGGTTTGGATGAAAACCAACCGATTTCTTATGAGTTAAAAGAAGAAAACGGTAAAACGTGCGCCACGAATCTGGTATTGAAATAAAATAAAGGTCCGTTTCGAAAAACCGGTTATTAACCGGTTTTTTTTATACCTAAAACAAAAAACTTGCTTTCAAAATAAAAATAATATATCCTTTAAGTCAGGTGTTCGACACGAACACCCGGACATTTCGAAAATCCATATAACACAATGATGCATCAGCATACCCTGATGCCGACAACCCCACTAGGACGGATGTCGGCGAATACGGGTATTATACCTTAATAAGCCGAGCCGTCATTGTGTTAGACGGTTTCGAACATCCGCCCGCTTAACGGCGGGTTTTGCATACCCTGTCCCGTCAGGATTTTTGCGCCGTTCGTTCGTTGAAAATCCGAATGGCTATATCCGTCGCCCGATTTATCAATATGAAACATCCTATATTCTTATTTTGAATGATGTGCACTCCCTCAAAAAATCCCTTTATAAAAAAGGGATAATTAGAAATCTGTTTTTTTAAATACTTATCCGGCGGCCGGTTCAAACGGACGTGGCCCCGGCACAGGCGGTATTTTTCCCGCCCGGTGGCGTTCAAAATCCGGATGCAATTCCTCGGCATACGAAAAGAACTGTTCCAATTCAAACCCGCTTAATTGTTTACTGGGAATAGCATTTTTTCCGAACGGATTAACCGTTTTATTGTTTTTCCAAACCTCAAAATGAACATGCGGCCCCGTCGACCGTCCCGTGCTGCCCACATAGCCGATCACTTCGCCCCGTTTGACCTTTGACCCGACCTTTAAATCCTGACGATATCCGTTCATATGCCCATAGGCGGATTGATACCCCGCCGCGTGGCGAATGCGGATATATTTGCCATAGGCTCCCTTCCGACCCAATTGTGTAATCACACCGTCGGCCGCCGCCATAATCGGGGTATTCATCGGCGCGGCCAAATCCACACCGTGATGAAAAATCTCATACATTAAAATCGGATGCCGCCGCCGCCCATAGGGGGACGACAATCGGGCGCGTGCTTTCAACGGCCGCTTTAATAACGTTTTTTCTCCGCTTTTTCCGCGCGCATCATAAAAAGACGGCGTTCCCGTCCGATCCGTATACGCATATCGGGCAATTTCTTTTTTATCCGTTTTTAACCCGACAAATAATAACTGTTTACCACCGATTTCCAATCCGCTACTCGTTTTCTTGACCTCAAAAATAACATCAAACGAATCCCCGGGGTGAATATCACTGTTAAAATCAATTTCGCCGTCCAACGCCGCCGTTACCTGCGCCACGACGGAATCCGGCACGCCCGCTTTCAACGCGGAACCCGAAAATGTCCGCTCCACCGTTCCTTGTTTTCGAACGGAAACGGTCTCAATGCGACCCGCCGCCGTAAAAGGCGTCCAGGATCCGTCTTCCTCCCGAACAACGGCAATGGTTTCACCGTCCTTGACCTGAACGGACAATCCCAACAGATCGCCCTCCTTTGTTTTAAACAACATAAAGGTCAACCCGGGACGCAACGCTCTCAGGTCAATCATCAATTCCAACGCGTCTACAATGCTCATCCGATCGGCCGTCGGCACTTTCTCATCCGATAACAATCCCAACAAACTGTCCCCTTTGTCCAAGGATCGCATATCCATCACAAGTTCGCCCAATTGCACCCGCTTTTCAAGCTCGGCCAAAGATGCCTGTCGCGCCGCGATGACGGGCGAATCCCCCAAATCGGGATGCACTTGTTCTTCCGCTGCCTTGTTTTCAATATCCGCCGGTGTTTCTTCATAACCGGACGACGGCACAGGTGTTGTCGGTATAATGAAAAAAGGGAAAGTCGCCGCACATAACATAAACATCAAGAATAACGATAAATCTATTTTCTTGCGATGACGGGCAATGCCGACCTTCTTATATGCTTTGTAGCGCAAAACGCGGCTACGCTGCAATGTTTTATGAACGCTTTGTTTTAATGTCATGGCGATTATTCTATGACGACTTTACCATGAAAGTCAAGTCAAAAGATATTCGGCTATTTTAACGGCGTTTAACGCGGCCCCCGTCCGAATACTGTCGCAAACAATCCAAAAATGAAACGTATTCGATTGAACGGTATCGCCATTTAAATGCGTCACGTAAATCATATCCTCACTGATAACGTCGTGGGGCGTAATCGTTATATAATCCAACGTATCCACAAACCGGCAGTTTTTTTGACGTCGCAGCAACCGAATCAGTTTGTCCATCGAACAAGGGCGTTTCGTTTGAATCGTCACAAAACAACACTCTCCTTGAAAAATCGGTGTCAGGCAGGTTGTTACAAAAACCCGGCATCCCAACACCCGTTCCAATTGTTCCATCGTCCGACGGCTTAAAATCGGATTAGCTTCGGGAATCAGGTTAAAAGCTTGAATTTTTTGAAACGGTCCCAAAGGGGTTTCAACCCGTGTATAAAGGCTGCGCGTCTGATTTAAAAGGGATATGGTCGCCTCATGACCGAACTCCCCCGCACCAAGCAACGCCACGGCATCCGCTCGGATAATTTGAAACTGTTTATGAATCGGAGCCAAAACCTGTGCCAGAGAAACCGTCAGACTGGTCGGATTTCCGATAATATTATCACGCGCGAAACGGATGTCTTTTGCATTCAACGCGGGAATAATCTGGGGCGCGGTGCCGATAAGCCCCGTGCAATCAATTAACCAACACCCCTGCCGTACGGCCTCTTCTTTATATTCCGACAAAATGGATGACGTGCATAAAAAAGCGATATACGGTCGTGTAAAATCAAATAAATCCAAGGGTCTGACCACCAATTCGCCATCGCAAAACGGAATCCGGCGACCGGCGTTTTGATGCGCGTCCAATGCATCTACCCGGTCGAGGGAAAATCCCCTGTCGGCCAAACAATCCAAAACGGCCTGTCCGATGGTCGTAAATGATCCGATAACGGCAATGGGACTCTCTTGCATTTTTCATCCTTTCCCTGTCATTGTTCAAATAGGCGTCCGATCCGCCGCCGGACAAGTGGGCTTTGGTTTGTATACACCCGTATGTCCGTTTTGTAACAATTTGAAACAATCATTGATTTGATTTTAAAGAAAACACAGGATATGATGACTTCATCAAACCTGAAAAGGAGTTTTTTATGATTGCGGAAATTCAAACAATGACATCTTATAAGTATTGCGAAAAAACACTTCAAAACGCCATGCCCTGCGTCGGTATCGGTCTGCATGGCGGAAAAAAAGTCAACATGACATTAAAACCGGCTCCGATCGGAACGGGAATCGTCTTTGTGCGCACAGATGTTACGGACAAGAAAAACACTATTCCCGCAACTTATGACAGAATTGTTGATACGCGCCTGTGTTCTTGCCTTGGAAATGAAGACGGTGTTACCGTTTCCACAATTGAACATCTGATGGGGGCTTTGTCGGGCTTTGGCATTACCAATCTTTTCATTGAAGTGGATGGCCCCGAGGTTCCGATCATGGACGGTTCCGCCGCGGATTTCGCCACATTGATTGAATGCGCCGGTGTGTTGGAACAAGATGCGCCGCTTAAGGCATTAAAAATCCTGAAAGAGGTTTCTTTCGCGGACGGGAAAGGTGCCGAAGTTTGCCTGTATCCGGCCGAAGAAGGATTATCAATTGATTTCATGATTGATTTTAAGCAATCACGTGCCATCGGCCGTCAAGAATACTCCATCATGTTAACACCGCGTTCTTTTAAAGATGCCGTGGCTTATGCCCGAACATTCGGTTTTGCGCAGGAAGTGGAAATGTTGCGCACAATGGGACTGGCTCGGGGCGGTTCATTGGATAATGCCGTTGTGGTTGACGGTGATAAGGTTATCAATCCCGAAGGATTGCGCAGTGACAACGAATTCGTCGTTCATAAAACATTGGATGCCGTCGGTGATTTATATCAAGTCGGTATGCCGATTATCGGTCATTTTTCCGGCGTTAAATCCGGGCATGCCCATACAAACACTTTGTTACGGCATTTGATGGCCGATCCGTCCGCCTATGAAATTGTCACAATGGATGAATATGAAGAGTCGCTTTATCAAAAAGAAAGAAAATCGGCCTAAATTGTTTTGCCCCGGTCTCGGGGCTTTTTTTATAAAAGAGTATTTGACTTGATTTGAAAAGAATGCTATTTTAAGGTCAGTTTTATTTTTTTAAAGGATTGCAAATGAAACATATTTTAATCGCGCTTGCACTCAGTCTGACTTTGGTCGCCTGCTCCTCTGAAATACAGGAAAATCGGGAAAACCGATCCACTGTTTACGTGGGACAAACGACATGGGATTTATACGAAAACTTTGGCGTTCCGACCAAAGCCGAACGTGTTTCACCGGATGAGGTTCGTTTTTATTACCACCGCGAAGCAATCACACGCGATTGGACGCGTATGTATTATGATTGGTGCGATATGACGTTTGTTGTCGTGAATGACCGCGTTGTCGATTGGCAGGTGGACGGAAATCAATGTTTTCTAAAAGTCGCCCCCGGTGAAAACATGCCGGAATCGTCCGACACCAACGAGGAAAATCCATCCAAAGAACCAGTGCCCGTCTACGAAGAAAACGGAGACGCTTATTATCCACCGGAAGCGGATGACAATTACCGCGATACTTTATTTTAACTGATTTGTCATGACGGTCAAAAGGCGGGTTTTCCCGCCTTTCGGTTATCTTGTAAAACACCTTGTAATTCTTATATGGGTAAAAGGAGGAACCGCCATGAAAAAATACTTAATCATCTTAGCACTGTTCGGTCTGTGCACGGCTTGTGAATCACCGTCAACGGCCAACTACCGCCGCAATGTCCGAGCCTGGGTCGGCAGAACGCCGCAAGAGCTTATTGCTCAATGGGGACAACCGACACAGGTATTAAACACCGAAAACGGGCAAGATCTGATTTACATGGTGGAAAAACAAATTCAACTGCCCGGCACAAACGGACGTTACGCAACGGGGCCGCTGGATTATGTCAGCCCTCTGGCGGGCACTTCCGCTTATCAGACAACCCTTTTCTGCCAAACCACTTTCGTCGTTCAAAATGACCGAATTGTCGACTGGCTGTTTGAAGGGGACGCCTGTAAAGCCGATTGACATTTCCTTTCTTTCTGTGTCATCAGTGCCTTGAAAGTTCCGCAACACCTGCGGAACTTTCGGTTTTATGACACGCATCTTAAAATAAACTTGATTTTTTTCCGTTTTTAAAGCACACTGTTCTGTATGAAAAGCTCTTATTTCCTGAAACGCCTGTTGTTAATTCCATTGACCCTGTTCGGTATTATCAGCCTGAACTTCGTGATTGTTCAACTGGCTCCCGGCGGCCCCGTGGAACAAATGATGGCAAAATTGGAAAATGCCCCCGGTTCCGCTGTTTCCCGTATCGGAGGGGTGGCGTCGGATATGACAGTTCGCCCGACCGGTGAAAGCACCTACCGCGGCACGCAAGGACTCCGCGACGAACTCCGCCGAGAATTGGAAAAACAATTCGGATTTGACAAACCAGCCTGGGAACGTTTCGCCTTGATGATTCGTAACTATCTGAAGTTCGATTTCGGGAAAAGCTTTTACCAGGATAAAACCGTCATCGCCCTGATTCTTGAAAAAATGCCCGTATCCGTTTCTCTCGGTTTGTTCAGCACGCTTTTAATTTACCTGATATCCATTCCTCTCGGTATCCGAAAAGCCGTTCAAAAAGGATCCCGCTTTGATACGGTCAGCAGCTGGACATTGACGATCAGCTATGCTGTTCCCGCGTTTCTGCTGGCCATTTTTTTGATTATTTTATTCGCCGGTGGACGTTATTTGAACCTGTTTCCCTTGCGCGGTTTGGTTTCCGACAATTGGGATATGATGCCGTGGCCAAAAAAAATAGCCGATTATCTGTGGCATTTGGTTTTGCCCGTTTTTTCATTGGCCGCGGGCGGTATCGCCGGCCTTGCTTTTTTGACCCGAAACGCTTTCTTGGAAGAACTCGGCAAAGCTTATTGCCGAACGGCCAAAGCCAAAGGCGTTCCCCAAAAACAAATCCTGTATGGACATGTTTTCCGGAACGCTATGTTGATCGTCATCGCCGGTTTTCCCTCCTTGTTGATCAGTATGCTGTTCACAGGATCCGTTCTGATAGAAGTCATCTTTTCCCTGGACGGTCTGGGCTTGCTGGGCTTTGAAGCCGTCCAAAACAGGGACTATCCCGTCGTTTTCGGAACCCTGTATCTGTTCGCCCTCATCGGTTTGTTGTTAAATGTGATCAGCGACTTTGTCTATACCTTGGTCGATCCCCGCATTCATTTTGATAAGAGGTTGCAATGAGCCGCTCCCTGTTCCAACGCCGCTGGCGCCGTTTTCGAGCCAATAAAAGAGCTTTTCGATCCTTTGTCCTGTTTTGGATTCTCTTTGCCGTATCTCTTTTGTCTCCCGTCTTGGCTAATGATAAACCCCTTGTCCTATTGTATCGGGGAACTTTTTTCTTTCCCATGATGGAAACCCTGACCGACGACCGCTTGGACGGAAACCTGCCCACCGTTGCCGATTATACCGATAATTATACAAAGTGGCAAATCCACAAATATGGCGGCATGGTGATGCCTCCCGTCCCCTGGCACTATGACACCGTCGATTATGACGCCGACACCCCCTTTCCGGCACCGCCGTCGTTCAGACACTTGCTCGGCACGGATGACCAAGGTCGCGATATTCTTGCCCGGTTGATGTATGGCCTGCGACTCAGCCTCCTTTTCGGATTGGCTTTAACCGCCTGCTCCGCCCTGATCGGCATTCTTGTCGGTGCCGTTCAAGGCTACTTCGGCGGGAAAACAGACCTTGTCATCGGCCGCATTCTGGAAATCTGGAGTTCCCTCCCCCAACTCTTTATCCTGATTATTGTTTCCAGCCTGATCGCCCCCGGCTTTTTAACCCTTCTTGTCGTCCTGTTGTTGTTCAGCTGGACTTCCCTGACCGGTGTCGTCCGCGCCGAGTTCCTGAAAACCAGAAACCTGGAGTATGTCAAAGCCGCTAAAATCTTGGGCGTGTCCGATTGGAACATCATGCGCCGCCATATCCTGCCGAATGCATTGGTCGCCACAATCACCTATATCCCGTTCATGCTTTCCGGTGCCGTTGTCGCCCTGTCCGCTCTGGATTTTCTGGGAC
Organism: uncultured Alphaproteobacteria bacterium; assembly: GCA_944391735.1. Taxonomy (GTDB): domain Bacteria; phylum Pseudomonadota; class Alphaproteobacteria; order CAAHEQ01; family UBA3637; genus CALXZG01. Next base: position 182,351 of record CALXUR010000001.1, read on the forward strand.
TCGGCCTCCCGCCCGGCACGCCCAGCCTCGGCGAGTTAATTCGTCAGGGAAAAGAAAATCTGCAAGCCCCTTGGATCGGCGTTACCGTTTTTGTAACACTGACCTTGATTCTGTCCCTACTTTTGTTTATCGGTGAAGGTGTCCGCGACGCGTTTGATCCCCATGCGGAGGAGAAAAAATGAACCTTCTTGAAATTCAGGATCTGCGCGTCCATTTTAAAGACTTTACCCCCGTCAAAGGTATTTCTTTAGCCGTAAAATCCGGTGAGTTTGTCGGCCTGATCGGAAACAGCGGTTCCGGTAAATCCACCGTTGCCATGTCTGTTTTAAGGCTTCAGGATGATACCCGCCTGTCCGGCAAAATCCTCTTCCGCCGGCGGGATTTATTGAAGCTGTCCGAAGCCGAGCTGAATACCATCCGCGGTGCCCGTATCGCTATGATTTTTCAAGAACCGATGACAAGCCTGAACCCCCTGCACACCGCCGGAAAGCAAATCATGGAAGCCTTAAAATTGCATACCCATGAAACCTCCCGCGATAAAGTTCTGTCCCTGCTCCGCTTGGTCGAACTGCCCGATATCGAACGGATTTACAACGCCTATCCGCACGAACTGTCCGGCGGGCAACGTCAAAGGGTTATGATCGCCATGGCTTTGGCCGCAAAACCGGATTTATTGATCGCCGATGAACCGACAACCGCTTTGGATGTTACCGTCCAAGCCCAAATTCTGGCTTTATTGAAATCACTTCAACAAAAATTGGGATTAAGCATTTTGTTTATTACCCATGATTTGAATATCGTCCGCCGTTTGGCCGATCGCGTTTATGTGATGAAACACGGTAAAATCATCGCCACCCGCGTGCCTGAAGATTCCTGGGACAGCTCCGTTCGACCGCCCTTGTCTCCGGACGAAAAACCTGTCCTGTCCGTTCAAAACCTGACGGTTCATTATGGTAAAACAACGGCCGCCGAAAATGTGTCGTTTGATTTAATGCCCGGCCGAACGGTCGGTCTGGTCGGTGAAAGCGGCTCCGGTAAATCAACCATCGCCCGCGCCTTGGTGCGCCTGGTTCCCGCAGACGGCAAAGTCATACTGGACGGATCGGATTTTCTGACCTTGTCCGGTCGATCCCTGGTCAAAGCCCGCGCCCGTGTTCAAATGGTGTTCCAAGACGCCGCCGCTTCCCTGAACCCTCGCTTGTCCGTCGGGGATTTGGTCGGCGAAGGGTGGCGGTTGCATAATAAAGGTGATGCCCGCCCGGCGGTGGAAGCCGTCTTAAAAGCCGTCGGCCTGCGCCCCGATTTAATGGAACGCTATCCGCATGAACTGTCCGGCGGACAAAAAACACGGGTCGCCTTGGCGCGCGTACTGATTTTAAAGCCGGCCGTGTTGATTCTGGATGAAGTCACCTCATCCCTGGATATTTATACGCAAAAACAACTGATGACATTGTTGACAACTTTGCAACAAGACTGGAAGTTGTCCTATTTGTTTATTTCCCATGATATGCGAACCGTCCGCCAAATGTCGGACCGGGTCATCGTTATGAAACAAGCGCGCGTGATTGAACAAGGCACCACCGAACAAGTGTTTACAGCCCCCCGCCACCCGTATACACGGCAATTATTGGCGGATAGTTTTATCAACAATCCGCCTCGTTCCTTTTAAAAACGATATTGATATTGAATCCCCAGAATGTGCGATTGCATATTTTTGTATTTCACGGGAACCGAATCCGGGTCACTTTCCTCCAAAGCCTTGGATGTTCTGGCTAACATGTGCGCGTATCCGACATCCAATTGCCACCCTTTTTGAATGTAACTGAATCCACAGCTGATCCAAAAACGATCATTGTCCGGTATTCGAATCGTTCGCGTTGAATCGTTATGCGTCGGACTTTCGTCATAACCCGTTCCGAAACGGAATGTCCAATTTTGATTGTAATACCAATCAATACCGGCCGTTATCGTCCAACTGTTGTCATAGTTGTATTTTGATACTTTGGCACCGTTATAGGGACGCATGATCGGCGCATCCGAAGTCATCACAAATTCCGGAAAAGATTGACTCCAATGCGTCCATCGCGCCGTTCCCGAAAAACCAACTTGTTTGTATTGATGATATGCGGAAAATGTAATTGTTTCCGGTAAAGCAGGCGACGCCCGTCCCGTAAAGACACCGTTTTGACCGGCCAACATACCCGAAAACCCTTCAATTTTATGGTCACCTTTGACCTGCTGCGTTGAACGTAACCGATACGATAATCCAAAACGCGTGTTTTCCGTCGGTTCATACATAATACCTAAAATAGCGGTCTTGGTCCAACCGTCCAATTCAAAATCACTGGTTCCGGCATCTCCGTATTTATGAATGGCGTTTGTCATGTGACCGTAAATGTAACGGGCAATCACACCTGCACCAACCGTCCACTGAGGCGTTAAACGATAAGACGCCGCAACATTGATATCAATAATATCTAATTTTGATAAAATCGCCGTATCCTCACCGAACCATCCCGAATCGTAAACCGTTTTTAACCCGAAAGGCGCGTAAATCCCCAACCCCAAAGATAATTTGTCATTGACATTGTATTGACCGAAAAATTCGGGAATCGGTGCCCAAAAATCCATCTTTTTATGATCATCGGTTTTTAAAGCGTCCACATCCGCCCGCAGGTTAATTAAAGAAAGTCCCGTTTGAACCCCTGATTCCATTAAGGCCATACCCGCCGGATTGAAAGCAATTGCCGAATAATCATCCCCGACAATTCCTTGCCCGGCATAAGATCGCCCTAACCCTGTCACGGAATAATCGTTTAATTGATACCCTCCCGCTTTGGCTTGAAAAACAAGGGACAAAGCCATTAAAGCGATACCTGCGCGTGTGATTTGTTTCATGTAACATCCTTTTTAAAAAAATAAAACAAGGACATCATATCATATGTGACATAAAATTGAAACAAAAATTTCACATTTCTGTAATATTTTTGCAACACTTCATCTCAAAAGGATTAAAAAAACAAAATGAGACTTATTTTCACATAAATAAAACCCGCCTGTTTCAAGCCCTGCCGATCGGGTCGGCACTATGATCCAGGCATAGTGCCGATAAGGTCGGCGGCGAAACAATTTAAAAGGAGGAAAGCCCCGCCGCCGTTCATAAGGAAGCCACCGGAAAAACCCGTTCAAACAAACGAATTTCCCAACCCCACCTCCGCCCTCATTCTCGTGCGCTCTCTTTTTTTATGCCATTCCCTTTTTATTTTCTGTCATTCCAGACCGCCCCTTTTCTTCGTCATTCCCGCGTCCCCCTCTAGCGTCATTCCCGTGCTCCGACACGGGAATCCAGTAACACGCCATTCCACCTATATTTCAAATCATCGGATAACGGGGCACCCGTCCGGATTATTTTTGTTCGGTCGTTTTTTTGCGTCCCCGTGATCGCGCCGGTTTATCACCCACCTCCGGCTCGGACACATTTTCTTCCGACACGGCCTCGGAACCGTTTGCCTCTTCCGTCGGTGGCGTCACCGATGTTACCGATGGTAACTCCCCGGTATCCGGCACCGTTTTACGGGGCGGAATCGCCGGCTTTTCTTCCTCCTGCCGAATCGGGCGACCGGCCAACAAATCACGGATTTCATCACCGGACAACGTCTCATATTCAACCAATCCCTTGGCCAGAATATCCAACTCGCCCCGATATTTCTTCAACAACTCCTGTGTCTGACGATAGGCGTTAGTGATGATTTTGTAAATTTCCTGATCCACACGCAAAGCGGTTTCATCGGCCATATTTTTCCGTTTGGACAGATCATAGCCCAAAAAGACTTCACCTTGAGGTTCCTCATAGGCAATCGGCCCCAAAGCGTCGCTGAACCCCCATTCGGTCACCATTTTGCGGGCGATGGTCGTCGCGACCTGAATATCGTTACTGGCACCGGTAGATACTTTATCCTTACCCAAAATCATCTCTTCCGCCACACGACCGGCAAATAAAATACTCAAACGGGATGTCAGGTAAGTGCGGTTTTGCGAATACTTGTCCTTTTCGGGCAGTTGCATCGTCACTCCCAAAGCACGCCCCCGGGGAATAATCGTTACTTTATGGAGCGGATCCGATTCCGGCAAATGTAAAGACACAATGGCGTGACCGGCCTCGTGATACGCCGTCATTTCCTTTTCTCTTTCATCCATAACCAACGACCGGCGTTCGGATCCCATCATGACTTTGTCTTTGGCGTCCTCCAACTCTTTCATCGTCACCATGGTTTTATTCCGACGTGCAGCCAACAAGGCGGCCTCGTTGATTAAATTCGCCAAATCGGCACCGGAAAAGCCCGGCGTGCCACGTGCAATAATGTCCAACTTAACATTCGGTGCCAACGGCACTTTCTTGACATGCACTTTTAAAATTTCTTCCCGCCCGCGGATATCCGGATTGGACACTACAATTTGACGGTCAAACCGACCCGGACGCAACAACGCGGGATCCAAAACATCCGGTCTGTTTGTAGCGGCCAACAAAATAATACCGCTGTTTGTTTCAAAACCGTCCATTTCCACCAACAATTGGTTCAACGTCTGTTCACGTTCATCATTTCCGCCACCGAGCCCCGCGCCCCGATGACGTCCGACAGCGTCGATTTCATCAACAAAAACAATGCACGGCGCGGCCTTTTTCGCCTGATCAAACATATCCCGCACGCGTGAGGCACCGACGCCGACAAACATTTCCACAAAGTCGGATCCCGAAATGGAAAAGAACGGCACGTCGGCTTCTCCGGCGATCGCCTTGGCCAACAAAGTTTTACCCGTTCCCGGAGGCCCGATCAGCAAAGCCCCTTTGGGAATCTTGCCGCCCAATCGTTGAAATTTCGCGGGTGCTTTCAAGAAATCAACAATCTCCTGCAATTCCTGTTTGGCTTCTTCAATTCCCGCCACATCGGCAAACGTTACTTTATCCTTGCCGGACAATAAACGCGCTTTGGATTTGCCGAAACTTAACGCTTTTCCGTTGCTGGCCGCCATTTGGCGCATCATCACAATCCAAATACCGATAAACAATACCATGGGCAACCATGCCAACACCGTCCCGATCCAGGATTCCCCCTCCTGTGGTTGAGGCACCGCTTTAATCTCTACCCCTTTTTCCTGCAACAAAGGAACCAATCCGGCATCCTCGGGCATAAAGCTGGAAAATGATTGGCCGTCTTTCATTTTACCGGACAAAGCCTGTCCCTGAATCTGGACACTTTCCACCTCGCCCCGCTTAACGGCCGCCGTTACCGTGGTGTATGTCAATTCCTCGGATTGTTTTTTATCCGGCTCTGTATAAAAAATGTTGGATAATCCGGCAACCACTAAAAACAAGGCAACCCATACCAAAAAACTTTTTCCCATAGCACTGTTTTTTTTGTTCATTTCTAATCCTTTTCGTCTTCTTTCATCCAAATATACACGGGACGTTCAGTTTCTTTTTTATAATCAAGCCGACAACTTTTTTCAAGTTCTTTTTCATTCGGTCGGAAAAAATGAACCGAAACGGCCTCGTCCGCCGACACATTCGGAACAGAACACCGAATCACGTGCGGTAACGCGTCGTAACCGACCGCTTTCCCTGCGCCGACGCAAACGGGACAAGCCGCCCAAATCCAAAATCGATCCCACGCCGTTTTTTGAAATGCCGGAACAACAGCCGCCGGAGCCATACGGGCAACCTCCCGCGCGACAAATAAATCATCCCGCCGCCGCACCAACAAACACCCGCCCAAAGTCATTCGAATCGGATGCCCTAAAATATATCGCTCCAAAGCCTCCAAAGACACGTCTTTATCGCCGCCGACACGCGTCAACACCCGCTGCATGACCCGGATTTGCGTTTCAAGAGGCAACGCATCAAAAGATGCCGCCGGCAAAACGGCATACCCCGCCGGCGCAAAATAAACCAAAGCCGCGCAAAACCGATCGGCGTAAAAATCCAAAGCCGCCCGCGCCCGGCGCAACCTGTCTGCCGTTCGCCCGATAACCACCGGCGTCAACCCCATATCGGATAAAATCGCTTGACGATGACGCCAACGCACCCGTTCATACGCCTCATCCGCATTCATACCGTCTTCCGCCCAAACGATGCCGCGGTCGAACAACTCTTGTTTTAAGACCTCTTTATCAACCGACAAAAAAGGACGACATATGTCAATTCCCGATTGTCTTCGCACGGGTGCCATAGCGGATAAACCGTCCACCCCGCTGCCCCGCGCCAACCGCGCCCAAAACGTTTCCGCCTGATCCCCCGCATGATGCGCCGTAAACAATTTGCCAATACCCTCTTTCCGGCACCAATTCAACATCATTTCATACCGCTTTTCCCGCGCTTTTTCTTCAATCCGTGTCCGCGGTTTAGCACCCTCCCAAACCAATGTCTCATGGGGAATCCCGGCCGTGCGCATGACTTCGGCAACGGCCGCCGCCTCATCGGCCGACTCCGGGCGCAAGCCATGATCCACCGTTACCGCCCGAACCCGAAAACCCCGAGCCCGCGCCAACTCGGCCAAAGATAAAGCCAAGCACAAACTGTCCGCACCGCCGGAAACCCCTACGCCGACAACTTCGCCGACCGCCAGCGGACACACGCTTAAAAAAGAATCTAACGCTTTGCGGATTATTTCGGACACGCTAACTTCCGAGCCTCCGCTTCCGCGCGCTTTTTCAATGTGTCAGACGCTTTCGGGAACTTTTCAGGTAACAACGTCAAAAACCCGCAAGCCTCGTTTTTCTTTTTTAACTGCGCCATCGTCATGCCCAATTTCAATAAGTTATCCGGCGCCTTGGAGTTTTTTTCATACTGCGTCAAACCGTCCGAAAAAATGCCCGCCGCAACCTCATATTGCCCCCGGGCATAATATGTTTCCCCTAACCAGTAATTGGCGTTACCCGCCAGCGTTGATTCGGGATAGTCTTGAATAAAAGCGGCAAAAGCTTTCTCCGCTTCCGCATACTTTCCCTTTTTTAATAAATCATAGGCCACGTCATAAGCCGCCTTATCTTCATTTTCAATCTTGCGGATATCCGGTTTTTTTTGAGGCACCGCCGGCGCACCCGGGACAATCGTTACCGGTGCCGGTAATGTTTGAAAGCGCATGTCAATGTCTGCATTCATTTTGCGGATTTGCTCTTTTAATTCCGCCACGGCAAAAGACAACTCCTCCACCCGACGCGTCAAATCGGAAACCACATTGTTCTGTGCATCCAACTGACCATACAACTCACTTAACCCATCCGATGAAACGGCACCGCTCTGCCCGTCCGCCGAACCACCACGCCGTCGAGAAACCTTGTCCGCCTCATACACTTTTTTTTGTAACAAAGTCATCTCCCGATCCAACCGTTCTATCTTGTCATTCATCATATCCATTTGTAAATCCGCCCGCGCCGAACAAACAACCGACAAAATCATCATAATCCCGATTAACCGCTTCATACGTCCACCTCTTTTGAAATTAATACGTTGCTTTTTATTCTACAATTAAGAATGCGTCGTTGCAAGCATTTTTACACCAAACGACACAACAAATCCCCTCCGTTTTAAGACGGAGGGGATAGTCTTAGCAGGCACAATCTTTCTTAGTAGGCAACCGTCGTCGCGTTCCGGTTTTTAGACCAGGCTTCCTCGTTGGAGCCCGCAACCGCCGGTTTTTCTTTCCCGTAGGAAATCGTGCGAATACGATCGGCCGAAACACCGTTGGCAATTAAATAACGGCGGGCGGCGTTCGCGCGGCGTTCACCTAACGCAAAGTTGTATTCCGTCGTTCCGCGTTCATCGCAATTGCCTTCAATCACAATCAAAGCGCGCGGATTGTCTTTCAACCAGGTCGCTTGTTCGGCCAAAGCGGCTTTTGCTTCGGCGGACAAATCCGAACTGTTCAGTTTGAAATAAACAACCGGTGTCGTTTCATCATTGAATTTTTCCGTTATACCTGTCGCTTGTAAATCGGAAATAGCCACATCCGGATTCCAACCACCGTTGGCATTACCGTATAAATCGGCTCCTTCTTCCTTGGAAGCGCAAGCACTGACCAAAGACACTGCACACACAATCGCAAATAATTTTTTCAACATGATAATCCCTTTCGTTTAAAATCACGGCTTATACCGTTACTTCAGCAAACCACAAACCCAAACCAAAGTCAAGATGTTTTCCCGTTATCCGAAAAAAAAATAAAACCGGCCGATAACCGACCGGTTTTAAACCCCTTTCCCGTTCCTTAATCACGCGGGCCGCGTTTACCGATTATGTGCTTAAACACAGACCAGACTCGCGCCACTTGCTCATGCCGACGATTTTGCGCCTTACTCAACACCTCCAACAGACCCGTCTTTTTCTGTTCTGAAATAACATCTGCCAACGGAACCTGTTGTGATTTCAATTGTGATTTCAATCCAGATAACCCTTTTTTTCTACCTCTCTAATCGGATTACCCTTGCCTTCGGTGCTCTCTTTCGACTTGTTAGCCGTAAGACCCGTTAATGGGTTATTGGAATAATTAAAGAACCTAACCCCTTTCGGTGCCCCCGCTAAACTCGTTAACTGGTTATCGGAACAACTAAACCACCCCTTAACGATCACTTTCGACAAATCGGGTAATTCTGTTAATTCCTTATTTGCTAACTCAACATCCCCTTGAATCACAAATCCATCCGGTAAATGATTTAAATCATATACCTGACCATTTTGGGTAAATAAAATCCGACCGTCTTCTTTAAATGATAATTCAGCCATTTCCTCTCTCTCCTATAAAAAAAAGAAACACCGCCCGTCGGACGTATGCTTCCTGTTGCCGTTATTTTGGCTCTCCAGCCTTTAAAGTGTGTGTGTGTGTGTGTGTGTGTGTGTAGCTTTCCGCCATTTTTGCGGACGCACACCCTCTTTGATATCGGGACCTTTGACACATCATACCACTCCTTATCACATTTTCATTTTACCATAACTTCCTTTGTTTGAATCTCTCTTTTAATTCCTTCCTATCATTCGACGAATCGATCAAAAAAAACGGGGGCATTTATTCCTCTTCTCAATTCATTATCCCGTGACATCCCTGTTAAAGAAACACCCCTCTATGTTACGCTAAAAAAAACGCCCCGTTACCGGAGCGTTTACCTTATTTATCCACACACTGCGGACACGGTTCATTCGGATCCGGACACGGACACTGTGGTTTCGCGGCAGGGGTCGTCGCCGGTCTGTTCTTTTGATATTGATCCCACCATGTCTGCTCTTTTTCGGGCACAGGTGCCGGAGTAGGTTCCTGTTTAACTGTTTTATCCGATTTTGAAGGAACCACCTTTGTTTCCGTTGTTGTTGTCGTTTCGGCCGATTCACCATCCGTTACCGTTTCAACGGTTTCAATCACAACCACACGTTCGGTCTTATACGTGTTTGTCTCTTCGTCATAGGAGGAAGTGGATTCATTTCGGATAATGGCCACAGACCGACCGTCTTCCATCTTTGCCGGCACAAAAGTCTTCGGCGTGTTTTTATAATACGTGTTAATAACGCATTCACGATAAGCGGCATGATCATCTGTTAAAGGACATCCGTTTTCCGCCCGATAAGCCCTGTGATGTTCATCACGCACTGCCGCCGCTTTGTCCAAATCCGGCTCATATGACGTACACGCCGCCAAAGCCCCGCAAGCACATAGAATAACAAATATTTTTTTCATCCTTTTCTCCTTTTTAAACAGATGATGTCAAACACTTACCTTTGTTGTAAAACTTTTTTTTTCAAAAAGCAACCTTTTTTTACTTGTCATGTAACAAAGGCGACCACGCCGGCCCCGACGCATCCTCGGGCGTATCAAAAACCCGCTCGTTATGCCCCGTCACATCAATTGAATATAACTTGACCCCGCCGTTTCGGCCGTTGCTGTCCCACGGTATCTGTTTAAAGAACGCCAAAACACGACCGTTCGGCGACCATGTCGGTGCCTCAACCATAAATCCGTTCGCAATTAACCGTTCCCCCGAACCGTCCGGACGCATAACGCCGATATGAAAAACGCCTCCTTTGATTTTCGTAAAAGCAATATAATCCCCGCGCGGCGACCAAACCGGCGTCGCATATGTCCCTTCGCCGAAACTGATACGCTTGACACCGCTACCGTCCCGGTTCATAACATACAACTGTTGATTACCGCTTCGATCCGAATTGAAAACAATCTTTTTGCCGTCCGGAGAATAACTCGGCGACGTGTCAATTGCCGGATGATTGGTCAAACGCCGTTGCTCCCGCGTTCTTAAGTCATATGAATAAATATCCGAATTTCCCCGGTTGGCCAGGCTCATCACCAACTTTGTCCCGTCCGGCGAAAATTGGGGTGCAAATGACATCCCGTCAAATCGTCCGACCAACTCGGTCTCCCCACTTAAAATATTCATTAAATAAACTTTCGGATCCCCGTTTTTATATGAAAAATAAACAATTTTCTGCATATTTGGTGAAAACCGCGGTGTCAAAGCCATATCCTTTCCGTCACTTAAATAACGGAAATTAGCCCCGTCCTGATCCATCATCGCCAACCGTTTAATACGCTTGGTCTGATTCCCGCTTTCCGAAACAAACACAATTTTCGTGTCGAAATAACCGCGCTCCCCCGTGATGCGTTCATAAATAGAATCCGCTATCATATGGGCAATTTTGCGCCAAGCCTCCGGCTCCGTTGATAAAGCCTTGGCCTCCATTTGGGTCTGGGAAAAGACATCCCATAAACGGAAAGAAACTTTTAACTGCCCGTCCGTCCCCTGTTCAACTTGTCCGTTCACAAGGGCGTGCGCCTGCACAGCTTGCCAATCCGCAAAACGGGGACGCGTGTTGATACTGTCCATCCGTTGAATATAAGCATCCCGATTAACAAGACGAAACAACCCCGAACGCTCCAAATCCGCCGCAATGACATTCGTAATGCTTTCGGCCACTTCTCCCGAAGTTCCCACACCGGTAAAATAAGGGATTGCAATCGGCGTCGGCTCTGACACAGCTCCCGACACATCAATCCGCAACTCCGCCCGAACCGAAAAAACATAAAAGCACAAACATATGACAGTAAAAGCTTTTTTCAAAAATGACATTCTGAATTCTCCATACCCGCATTGATTAAAGCCAGTATGCCATATTTTCCGGTCGATTTCAAACAAAAAATCAATTCTGACATTGCTCTTGTTGCGCCGGGGTCAAAGCTGACAGATCTTCCGGACATCGGACACAGTTGGGAGAAGCATAATAACGTCCCTTACATTTATTACATTCATCTCTGTTACGATCTAAAAAAATCGCATCTGATTCATAGTCGCAATGAGTGCTAACATTAAATCCTGCATCCCAAATGCGCTGCGGACAATCTTTTGCGCCATAATCCCAGGCTCCGCCAACATAAATTCGTGTTATATCCGAACAATTATAACAAGAACCGTCTCGTGTCATAAACTGCCCATCCAAACATCTGGGAATAACGCAGTAAGCATTTTCAATTAATACACGATTGGGGCATCTCTTACATAGACCGACTGGATTTGTTGTTCCACCGCCACCAACTAAATTATTATAGAATCCTGGTGTTTCCATATCCTCACAAGCCCGACATCCACCCAAAAAGGTATAAATCGGTTTGTCCGGCGGACAACAATATTTGCTATTTTCATCACAACACGTGCCGTTTTCGCCCGGATGTTCACAACAACTGTTGCCGACTACTTTTCCACCCGGGCAACACACATATTGCCCGTCATCAAAGTTTTTAACGCAGCTTTCCCCGCTGCTGCAACTTGTCCGACACGTCCCGCTCTCACACGTTCCGCAAGGACAATCCGCGTCCGTTTTACATCCTCCCATTTCCGTCTGGAATCGGAACACAAGACTATTCTCTTCCCCGCAAGCCGCCGGATTTGTCCCGACCACCACACCATTCACTCGCGTCTGTGTCGGTAGCGTCCAGCCCGTCCGAACCATCTCTCGACAGAGATTGTTATCAATGTCTTGTAACGTTAATTCGAAAAAGCCGCTGTCCACACGCGCAACGGCTATCGGATAGCCCATTTGCGTTGTATCTCCTATTTCCACTTGAGACAGAGGTGTTCCGATAATACTCTGTTGAGAATGCACCACCACCCGGCGACGCAGTTCATTAAAAGTCTCATTTGCTTGGTATTTCGTAACAGCGTATCGGTAAGCCATAATCCCACCGATAGCCAACAATCCCATGATGGCCAACACACCCAGCATTTCCACCATCGATCGACCCGATTCATCACCCTTTCTGGATCCCCCAATTCCACCTAAAATTCGTCTCTCGGATGACGGGGCATCCTCGGTCTCTTTCATAAATGTGTCATCCTCGGGCTTGACCCGGGGATCCTGTAACACATAATGCCCCTCTGTCGAAGGCTTCCCTACAACACGCAAGTCCTTTTTTCTCATTCCCATTTCCCTTTCCTGTAAAAATTTAATGGTCATTTAATTTTTACATTTTTTCATCTTATCCCCCTCTTCTTTCAAAATACAGGAAATCTTTTTATTATTTCATTTTTTCCTTGATTTAATATCTTTACCTATGTTATAAAATCTATAACATTTTATTGACCCTTTTTTCGTTACAGTTTTTTTATTAAAAAATAAAAAAATCAAAAACTTGAATTATTTTTTACAGAGTAAACAAGCGTAAAAGCCATCATATCCCTGATCCGGCGTAAACCGTAAACTTCCAAAATCTGTTGAAAAAGAATGCCATTTTGTATTCGATAGAGGCACTACCTCAACCGCTCCTATTTTCAATACCGACCGAACGACATCATCCCCTTCCTCCGGTTGTAAAGAGCAGGTTGAAAAAACAATCTCTCCGCCTTTTTTTGTCAGTGCAACCGCCTTTCGCAACAGTCGCTGTTGTGTTTCCGCCAACCGAGCAATATCCGACGGTTTCCGAATGTATTTTAATTCAGGATGACGCTGTAACGTTCCGGTCGCCGAACAAGGCGCATCCAATAAAACCGCATCAAATCGCTCTTTTTCCGTCAACTCTAATACATCGGCACATTCGATTTGCACTTGATCCGCCCAATTCAAACGTTCTATATTCTCCCGAAGCCGAGCAAGCCGTCTTTCCGAAACATCATAGGCCCAAACTTTCGCCCCCCGCATAATCAACTGCGCCGTTTTTCCTCCCGGTGCAGCACATAAATCCGCTGCCTTTTTACCGCTTAAATCCGAAAATAACTGCACGGGAACACTGGCTGCCCCATTTTGAACCCAAACCCGACTGTCCCTAAATCCGGTCAATTCTTCCGGAGATCCGCCACATAATCGAACACCGCCCGTTTCTAAAACACGCCCGCCCCACTTGTCGGCCCAAAACATCGCCTCTCCCGGAACGGTTATATCTAACGGCGGAGGTTCTAATAATGCTGCCGCGAAAGCATCGGCTCGTTCCTGCCCATACGTTTGAACCCATGATGCATAAAGCCACGCCGGCAAATTAACGGATGGGGATTCCAGCCCCTCTAACGGATTATGCAATCGTGTCAATCCGCGCAAAACACCGTTTATGAACCCGGTTAACCCATCCAAATGCATTTTTCTTGCAACAGAAACCGAGGTATTAACAAACGCATATCCCGGTGTTTTTAAAAACACGCCCTGAGTTATCCCCAATCTGAGGATTGCCCGCGCGGTTTTTTGCCCCCGTGGCAAAGGACGCTTTACCAATTTATCAAGAATACCGTCAACCTGTCCCATGCGTCGCAGACAAGTCAAAACCAATAACCGAACAAAACGTCGATCAGTGTCCGTTAATTCCGTATACACTCTATCTCCGGAAAAAGCCTCGTCCGACGTCAGACCACGCTCTGTTATATTTTCAAGAATACGGACAGCACTTTGCCGCGGTTTCAGATTTTCCGCCATGCGCCTCCCTATGGCCGCCGCAAAAATGCCGGCAAATCCATATTGTCATCCAAATCAAATAAAGGCGTTTCTTTCGGTTCTTTCTTGGGAGCCGGTTTCGGCGCATGCCGTTTTCCCATCAGATTCGGAACCAAATCAAACAAACTGCTCCGAACCGTTTTGACATTCGCATCTCCGCGTTTTACAGCCACATTAACCTCCTCCCGAACCTCGGGCACATCATCCACCGGAACGGGCTCGGCCATAATCGGCGCCGCTTCTTCAAACAAAGCCGGTTCGGGCATGGCCGGAGGCTCCGGCAAATCAACCGCCAAAGTCACATTTGTTCTTTCCAAAACAACCTCCGGCTGAATCAACATGGATTCATTCGGCAAAGATGGCGGCGTCTGAATCAGTGTCGGCTCCTCAATTTCCGAAGACGCCTCATGCCGCTCAACCGCCGGCGGAACAACAAACGATGTCGTCGGCGTTACTTCAATCGGCTTGACTTCCGGCACTTTCGGTTTGTCCGGTATATTCTGAACAGAAAGTGACACCGTTTCATCAATTCCCGTTGCAACTAAAGACACCCGGATTTTACCCTGAAGATCTTCATTCATCGTCGCACCGAAAATAATGTTCGCATCCGGATGCAATTCGGCAACAATTCGCTCGGTCGCCGTATCTACCTCGCTAAGCGTTAAATCCGATCCGCCCGAAACATTGATTAAAATACTGCGCGCGCCCTTAACGGTCGTATTATCCAACAACGGATTGGAAATAGCCCGCTCCGCCGCTTCCGCAGCCCGATTTTCGCCGCTGCCTTCCCCTGTTCCCATCATGGCACGCCCCATGTCGGATAACACCGTCCGCACATCGGCGAAATCCAAATTGATTAGGCCGGGATTCATCACAAGATCCGTAATGCTGCGCACCCCCTGACATAACACATCATCCGCGATTTGAAAAGCCTCCGCAAATGTTGTCTTATCTCCCGCAATCCGAAATAAGTTTTGATTCGGAATCACAATCAAAGTATCCACATACTTCTGTAATTCACTGATTCCCTGCTCGGCCACACGCATCCGGCGGGCACCTTCAAACCGGAAAGGTTTGGATACAACACCGACCGTTAAAATATTCATATCTTTCGCCAGTTTGGCAATAACCGGCGCGGCACCCGTTCCCGTTCCGCCCCCCATACCGGCCGTGATGAATAATAAATGCAATCCGTTTAACGCTTCTTTGATTTTATCGGCCGTTTCTTCCGCAGCCGCTTTTCCGACTTCGGGGTTGGCACCGGCACCTAACCCTTTCGTAATCGCAACCCCTAACTGCAACCTGTCGGCAACCAATGATTTGGATAAAGCCTGCGCATCCGTATTTGCCGCAAAGAAAGACACCCCGCTTAATTCTGACGCAACCATGTTGTTAACCGCATTACCGCCGGCACCGCCGACACCAATGACGCCGATATTCGGTGTCAACAATACTTCCGGCGGTGGCGTCGCCAATCCGATTGATAATCCGCTGTCTTCCGTCACACTTAAAAATTCTTCACTAACCATTGTATCACCTTTCCCAAACGACCTTTTTGCCTAACCTGCCCGTCAAACCGATCAACCGGCATTCGTTGATAAGAAGCCAAAACATACTTTAACAACCCGATGCATGTTACAAATGTATACGAATCAAATTGATTTGGCAAGTTTTTTATTACGCCTGCCTTGCCTAATCGCACGTTTCCGTTCAAAAGAGCGGCCGATTTTTCCTTTAATCCCTGTAATTCACTCCCGCCGCCACACATAACCAATCGCCGCGCCGATACGGCAAATGCTTCTTTTTCTTCCAATATTCGCCCGACTCGCTCTAAAATCTCTTCCAATCGGGGCACAATGATTTTAATCAAATCTGCCCGCGGAATTTGAATGTTTGAGCCGTCCTCCTCCCCGATGATCGGAACAATCAAACGCTCCAATTCATCTTTGGGTGATAAAAAAGCCGCACCGTTCAATGTCTTTAATCGTTCCGCTGTCGCTAAAGAGGCACTCAACCCTTGCGCAATATCACGCGTGATGGCATTACCGCCGCGCGCCACAAGACCCAAATGAACCAATCCGCCGCTTAAAAATAAAGCCAACGACGTTGTTCCGGCTCCCATATCAATAACGGTAGCCCCGATTTCCTTTTCTTCATCCGACAGAACAGCTAAAGCCGACGCATAGGGTGTCGCCACCTTCTTATCAATGCCGACATGGCATCGATCCAAAACCATAACCAGATTCCGCAACTGTGTTTCCGGAATCGTGACAACATGAACATGGGCACCCAACATGGCAGCATATAACCCCCGCGGATCCGTAATCCCTTGTTCCTTATCAACAACATATCCTAACGGAAAAGTATGAATCACCTCGTCATCTGCCGAAACACAAGATGCGACCATACCATCCACCAAATGTTTGACATCCGCCGCCGTAATCGGATGTCCGTCGGCAATCGCCATCTCTTGATACAAATGTGTCGACTTTAACTGACCGGATGAAATATTGACTGTTACCGCGTCTATCTGCCGATCCGCCTGCTTTTCAATCTGTGCCAAAACAGATCCCACACATTCCGTGGCCTTATCCAAATCCACAATAGCCCCCGCCTTGATTCCCTTGGCCGGCGCATATCCGAATCCGACAATCTCGGGCTTGTCATCCGTCGGTACGTGAACCATCAATCCGCATATTTTGGACGTTCCGATATCCAAAACGGTGACATACGGTTTTACTTTAGAACGACTATATCCGAATATCATGACGTGCCTCCCTCTTGCGTCCGCACAATTAAACGATCCGGTAACCGCAAATCAATGACCTTTAAATCTCGCTTTAAAATTTGACTTTCCTCGTTTAACCGTTGCAACCGTTCCAAAGCAGCACCGATATCCGTTTCCGGAAGGTAGATTTCCGTCCCGGCCTCCGCATCGTTTAAAATTAAATTCCAACGCCGGCCGCCGACACGCACCGCCGACCGAACCTTAATCGCAATATCCTGATATCCGCTTAAAACCCGGATGAGCCCGGGTGTGTGTTTCGGCGCATCCCGACCGACAACCAATAACAAATTACTTAAAATTGTCCGATTGTCTTTAATGGGATTCCCCTCTTCATCCAACGGATAATATTGTTTGTTGTTTTGCCAAACGGCAATCGGCTTTTTTTCTTCAATTCGAATAAAAAGAGTGGATGGCAAATGACGTTCAACCACAACACGCTTAATCCATGGTAAAGCCGTCAGACGATCCCTGACCTGATCCAAATCAATATCAAAAATCGGCATTCCCTGCGCTAAATTCAAAGCCGCATTGATATCATCCTGACCTGTTCGCGCATGGCCGTAAACCAAAACTTGATCCAAAACCAAATGCGCTTTCTCCCGTGTCAGATCGTAAACGTTTTTTCCGAATGTAATAACCGGCCGCCCCCAAGGAGACATAAAAAAACCGACAACGGCACAACATAACACGATAATCGCTCCGGTGATTAACTTGGTCTTGAATGATACAATCGCTTTTTTCTTCTTTCTTACTTTCCGCACGCTGCCCCCTCAACCAAATGAACAACCAACTCCTGATATGACATTCCGTCGCAAATCCGAACCACTTCGGGCACCAACGATACTTTCGTCATGCCCGGATTTGTGTTGATTTCCAAAAAAACAAGCCGCGGACAAGACGGATCCGTTACATCATCTAAACGAAAATCACTGCGAGACGTCCCTTCACACATTAAAAGCCGGTGCATTGATAACGCTTCCGACATCGCTTGATCGTATAATTTCTGCGGAATGGGGGCGGGAATAACATGATCCGCGGCTCCCGCCGTGTATTTGTTGTTAAAATCATAATACCCTTTTTTAGGAATCACCTCAACCACACCGACGGCTTGATCGTCCAAGACAACAGCGGACAATTCCCGTCCCGGAACATAGCCCTCCATTAACATTTTTTTATCCGCAGGCCATTCTTTCAACAAAGCCTCTTTATCTGCCGGGGTTCGAATAATGGAAACCCTCATGGAAGATCCTTCATCATTCGGTTTTATCACATACGGCATCGGCAAATCCTGACCGGAAGCTACCTCCGCCCGCGATACCATGCGTCCCTCTGCCACCGTTATACCCGCCGCTTGCGCAATTCGCCGCGTCATTTCCTTATTCATACCGACGCTTGAAGCCATCACACCCGAATGTGTGTAGGGCACCCCAATCAAGTTCAAAAGGCCCTGTATACATCCGTCCTCACCGTATCGACCGTGTAACGCATTAAACACCACATCCGGCTTTTCTTGATATACGGTTTGAACAAACCCCTCAATATCCGATGTCAGGTCATACGAAACCACATTATAACCCGCTTCCGTCAAAGCCGCCGCAACACCGGCACCACTCATTAAAGAAACAGACCGCTCCGATGACATACCACCCATAACAACCATGACTTTTTTCATCTCTATCCTTTGTCCACTCCTAATTTACGCACTTCCCACTCCAGTGTAACCCCTTGTGTTTGCCGCACCTTTTCTCTGATTTTTTCCCCCAGCGTTTCAATGTCTTTGGCCGTGGCATTGCCCGTGTTAATTAAAAAATTGGCATGTTTGTCGGATACAACGGCTCCACCGACACGCGCACCACGCAATCCCGCATTTTCAATCAATTTCCAAGCCATCAAACCATCCGGATTTTTAAACGTAGATCCGGCCGTCCGAACCCCCTGCGGTTGCGACTCTTCCCGTTTCCGCCGATACTCTGCCATTCGATTCCGAATCTGATCAACATCATCAACCGGCACACCTTGCATAACCGCTTCCAGAAAAATCCAATCATTCGGCAGATAACATTGGCGGTATTCGAAAATATCCATTTCCCGCGGATCAATCTCGGTCACTTCCCCGTTCGCCATCATCACTAAAATGGAAACAAGCCTGTCCGACATGGACTGTTTAAAAGCACCGGCATTCATGCGAATGGCTCCGCCAACCGAACCGGGAATACCCGATAAAAATTCAAAACCACTTAATTTAGCACGCTCCGCAACCCGCGCCACTTCCATCACCGACGCCGCTGCACCGCAAATAATTTTATCTCCGTCCACATGAACGGAAGCAAAGGGTTTGCCCAAATGCACCGTAATACCCGGAATACCGCCATCCCGAATCAACACATTACTGCCCGCCCCCAAAACGGTCAACGGCTCATCCGGCAAGAATCGAATAAGCATTGATAAATCGGACACATCCGCCGGTTCAATATACACCGATGCCGGACCACCCACCCCAAACCATGTCTTGCGCCCCATCGGTTCATTTTCAACCACACGCCCCGATAATGGCGGCAATCTGTCTACCAAGCGTGCTTTTGGGTGAAAAAAACGGGATATCCATTCTTTCATTTCAATTTCCCTTTCAACGCTTTAACTAATTCAACGGATTGAGCCGAAATAGATCCTGCCCCCAAACAAACCACCGTATCGTAAGGCCGAATCTGCGCCGCAACCAATTCGGACAAAGCCCTGAAATCGGGCACATATACCGCTTTGGGATGATGCACGGACAGAGCCCGAGCAAATTTTTCACCCGATATATTTTTAATCGGATCTTCTCCCGCCCCGTATACATCACAAACCAAAACAATGTTCGCCTCACCGAAACTGACCAGAAAATCATTCCATAGATCCCGTAACCGCGAATATCTGTGTGGTTGAAACACGGCGATCACCCGTCCCTGAGTTCCGTTGCGAACGGCCTTCAACGTTGCCTGAATCTCAACCGGATGATGCGCATAATCATCATAAACGGTTACCTCTGTCCCGATAGTTCCCCGGGGTGTTAATCGCCTTTGTATTCCTTTGAAATTCGATAACGTTCGTTTAATGACTCTGTCCGACAACCCCATCTGAGCCGCCACGGCAACCGCCGCCATCGCATTGGCAATATTGTGTGTTCCCATTAAAGACAACTCTACATCTTTAATCTTGTGAAACTTACTACCTTGACGCACAAAAACATCAAAAATAAAACCACCGGTCTTTGTCCGAATATGATCCGGATGAACATCCGCCTGCCGATCTAATCCGTATGTGATAATTTTACGATCGGGTAACAAGGCAATCACTTCACGCACAACAGGATGATCAAAACAAGCAATGGTGCATCCGTAAAAAGCCGTCTGCCGAATAAATTCATGATAAGCCATCTTCATATTTTCAAACGTCTTATAAAATTCCATATGCTCCGGATCAATGTTCGTAATGACCGAAATCGTTGTCGGCAACCTTAAAAAAGAACCATCCGATTCATCGGCTTCCACAACAACCCAATCCCCTTTTCCCAATCGGGCGTTGGATGCCTGTGCATTCAAAATACCGCCGATGACAAAGCTCGGCTTTTTGCCCCCTTCCATCATCAAACTGGCAATTAATGAAGATGTCGTTGTCTTGCCATGCGTCCCCGATACACAAATACTTTGCTTGTATTTCAAAATTTCGGCCAGCATTTCAGACCGATGCCCAACAGCTAACCCGCGACGACGCGCCTCAATTAACTCGGGATTGTCCGATTGAATCGCACTTGAAATAACAACCGCATCCACGCCGTCCAAATGGCTCGCATCATGTCCGATAAAAACAGGAATTCCCTGCTTCGCCACCCGAATTGTATTGGCGTTTTCCACATTGTTTGATCCTTGAACACCAACACCCAGATCATTCAACATCTCGGCAATCGCACTCATGCCGATGCCGCCGATACCGATAAAATGAATTTTACGTAAAGGGATTGTCAGTTTCATTTTTTATTTCCTTTTATAACGTCAATCACAATATCCGCCATCTTGTCCGCCGCGTCCGTCCGACTTAACTCACTTGCGCGCGTCGCCGCTTCTCGCAACAACCCCGGATTCCGAATTAATTGTTCCAGTCGTTTTGCGAACATCTTCGGATCAAAATCCGCTTCAATCATCATCCACCCCGCCCCCGCGTCGCTAAACAATCGTGCGTTTTCCGCCTGATGGTTGTCCGCTGCCGTCGGTAAAGGAACAATCAATCCCGGACGACCGATAATCATTAATTCCGTCAAGGTCGAAGCCCCGCCGCGACCGATGACCAAATGACTCTTTTTTAACAATTCCGGCATATTTTGAAAAAAGCTGGCCAAAGTTACTTTTTTGAATCCTGCCTTGTCATAAAACGCATGCGCCGTTTCCATGTCTTCCGACCGAACCTGTTGAACCAATTCAATTTTAGAACGCATTTCATCCGGCAGAGCCAATAAAGCCTCCGGCAGACGCGTACTGAAAAAACGGGCTCCCTGACTTCCGCCGAATATCAATAAATGAAAAACAGACCCCGCGGCGGGATATGGCGTCCGTTCGCAAGCCAACACCGCCGGCCGTGCCGGAAGCCCCACATGAACTTGCGGCACTTCCGAAGGAACACGTAACGTCGGCTGGAAAGAAGTCGCAATCAAACGCGCCCCCTTGGCCAACATTCTGTTCGCCCGCCCCAAAACGGCATTCTGTTCGTGTAGCACAACCGGAATACGCGCCAAATGTCCCGCCATAACCGCCGGAATGGATGCATATCCGCCAACGCCGACGATGACCACCGGTTTCAATTTATACATTAAAAAAACCGCCTGAACCGTTCCGATATATAATTTAAACGCCGCCCAGATTTTACGTAGAAAAGAACGCCCGCTGACAGACTCTGCCATTAACCTGTATACGCGAACCCCCTTCAATCCTTGGAAAGCTTGTCCCCGTTTGTCTGTCACAAAGGCAACATCTAACCCCCGTTTAACCAAAGCACCGGCAATGGCCTCGGCCGGGAAAATATGACCGCCGCTACCCCCCGTTGTTACAATAACCAAAGGTCTGTCATTTTCGTATTTGTTTTCTTTCTTACCCATTTATTCCAATCCTCTGCTGAGCGTCCGGCTGTGAATCAATCCCAAAATAATTCCAAAGGCAAATCCGATGGAAACCAAAGACGACCCGCCGTATGATATGAACGGTAGCGTCATTCCTTTCGTGGGCAACAGATTCAAAGTCGAACCCATGTTTACAATAGCCTGAAAAGCGATTTGTGTCAATAATCCGCCAACGGCGATTTGACAGAAATAATTGTTTTCCTGTCGAATCAACCAAAATCCCCGCAACAGAATAAAAGCAAAGACACAAACCAAAACAACCGTCAAAATAAAACCGAACTCTTCGGCCGAAACGGCTAAAATGAAATCCGTGTGGGCATCCGGTAATTCATATTTAACAACCCCCTCTCCCGGACCTTTTCCGAACCAGCCGGCATTTTGTAAGGTTTCCAAAGATTTTTCAACCTGATAAGCCTCTCCGGCTTCCGGATTCAAAAAACGATCAATTCGTGCATGCACATGGTCAAAACAAAAATAAGCGATCGGAACCAAACCGGCAAATAAAAGTCCCAAAATCGACACCAACGCCATCGGTATTCCGGATAATAATAGCTGGACACCAAAAATCGCACTGACGGTCAAGACCATGCCGATGTCCGGCTGTGAAAACAATAAAGCGATTATAACGGCGTATAAAGCAATAGCCAACAAATAACCCGGAAATTTTTTAATAAGCCGTCCGGACGCCAATAACCAGGCACACACAACGGCAAACGCCGGTTTCACAAATTCCGACGGTTGAAGCCCGATACCTAAAATATGAATCCATCGCTTGGCCCCTTTGATTTCCGTCCCGAACACCAAAACAAAAATCATACAACCGACCGCACCGATTAAAACAAGCCCCGACAACCGCCGGATTTGCTGAACGGATAACATCGCCGTCCCGATCATAACCACAATCGCCGGTATGATAAAAATAAATTGCCGATAAATAAAATGAAAGGAATTACTGTTGTTCCGCTCGGCAACGGCAGGACTGGCCGCCAAAGTCAGAAAAACACCAAACAAAATTAAGATAAATGCGCCATACAGAATGGACTTGTCCAAATTCCGATAACGGTTAATGAAAAAAGTTTGAATCTTTGCCCATAAAGCCCGCATAATTACCTCAACTTCAATGTTGCCAATGCAAACAACGCCAATAAAATCGACACAATCCAAAAACGAACAACCACCGTTGTTTCAGACCACCCTTTTTTTTCAAAATGGTGGTGAATCGGTGCCATCAAAAAGACCCTTTTTCCCGTCAACTTGTATGACCCGACCTGAATAATGTCGGACAAAGCTTCCATCACAAAAACACCTCCTGCAATCGCCAGGACAAGCTCATGCTTTGTCGCCACGGCTAACGCGCCCAACGCACCACCCAACGCCAACGATCCGGTGTCTCCCATAAAAACCTGCGCCGGGTGCGCATTATACCATAAAAATCCCAGCGTTCCGCCAATCAGAGCCCCGCCGAAAACCGTCAGCTCGGCCGCCTGCTTTACATGGTATATCTGTAAATATGAAGCATAATCCGCACGCCCCACCACATAGGCAATAATCACAAAAACCAATGTCGCCATAATAACGGGAATACTGACTAATCCGTCCAACCCGTCCGTCAGGTTGACGGCATTGGCCGTCCCGACCATGACGACTAAAACAAAAGGAACATAAAACCACCCGATATCAATCAAAATATTCTTAAAAAACGGAATCGTCAACGTCGTCGCCATAGACCCCCGTTCCAAACAAATCATGATAATACATGCCAATAAACTGATGCCAAATTCGACCCCCAGCCTTTTCTTTCCGGAAACACCGGCCGTGTTTTTGCGCGTCAGCTTTAAATAGTCATCCGCAAACCCGACTGCGCCGAACCCCAGAAAGACAAATAACAACACCCAAATATACGGATTCGCCGGATCGGCCCACAACAATGTCGACACAACACCCGCCAAAACAATCAACAGTCCGCCCATCGTCGGTGTGCCTTTTTTACTCAGGTGCGTTTGCGGCCCGTCCGCCCGAATCGGCTGCCCTTCCCCCTGTTTCCTTTTCAGCCACCTGATAAAACTCGGACCGAAAAATAACACAATCAAAAAAGCCGTTATCAAAGCACCGCCGGTTCGAAACGTCAGGTATCGAAATAAATTGAAGGGTGTTAACCAAACACTTAAAAATGACAGCCAATATAACATCTTTTTATTTTTCCGCTCCTTTCAATGCCCGAACAATCCGATCCATCCGGGAACCATGTGATGATTTGACCAAAACAATATCACCTTCTTGTAAGTCTTCATTTAATACCGTTACAAGTGCCTCCGGCGTTTCTGCCACAGCCCCCCGCATTTCGGCCGGTAAAACCGCCCACAAAGACCGCATCAAATCACCCGCAACATATACTTTGTCAATCCCGGCCTCCCGTAAAACAGGTGCCAACGCTTCATGCATTTGAACGGCCTCATTCCCTAATTCCAACATATCTCCCAAAACAGCGATTTTTCGACCGCCGCGCCGGATCCCCAAAGAACGAATGGAGGCCGCCATAGACGCCGGATTGGCGTTATAGGCATCATCAATCACTGTCATCCGACGATCGCCGCTTAACCGCACCGAAACACAAGAGCCGCGACCTTCCGCAGGAGTAACCGACGCCAATGCCCGAACGGCTGCCCCAACATCACCGCCAACGGATTCAACAACGGCCAATGCACCCAAAGCATTCATGGCAAAATGCTTTCCGATAAACCGCAGATGAAAAGACCGTTCCTCTTCTTTTCGGATAAACGTAACCGTCATCCCTTCGTCCGCTACGGAAACATCCTTTAAAACAAAGTCGGATCGTCCGTTTTCACCAAAGGAAACAATCCGCTGCACCCCCTGCCGTTGAGCCGCTTCTTTCAGGAAATCAAAAAACACATCGTCCCTGTTTAACACGGCCGTTCCCTGGCGACTTTGATATTCGAATATTTCAGACTTCGCCGCCGCAATGTCTTGATTCGTCGCAAAAAATGCCCGATGCGCCGCACCGATCATTGTAATCAAAGTCACATCCGGACGAACCATGTCTGATAAGTGAATCAACTCGCCTGCATGGCTCATCCCCATTTCAATAATTGCGTATTGCGTATCCAAAGGCATTCCCGCCAATGTCAAAGGCACCCCGATTTGATTATTTAAATTTCCGGCCGTCGCATGTGTCACCCCTTGAGCCGATAAACAAGCCCGAAGCATTTCTTTCGTCGTTGTCTTACCGGATGACCCCGTCACACCGATAAATCGGGCAGAACTGCGCATCCTTGCAAAACGTGCCAAAGCCTCCAACGCCGCCATCGCGTCCGTTACAACAATCTGCTTGGCCGCCGGAACGCCGTCAACCGGATGCTCAACAATGCAAGCCGCCGCCCCCAAAGCCACAGCCTGACGAACAAAAGCGTGCCCGTCCGTTTTGTCTCCGCGCAGGGCAATAAAAATATCGCCAAGCTTTAACGTCCGCGTGTCAATTGATACGCCGTATCCCGCCACCAAATCCGACACATCCGTTGATAAAGCCAACCTTAAATCAATCGCTTCCCATACCGGCTCCTGCGTTCGTTTTAATAAAGCCAACCGCGCCTCTATCCGATCATCCGACACATAGGTTACATCTCCGATTGTTTGACCCGCCTCATGCCCCTTTCCGGCCAAAACCAAAACATCCCCCGATTTTAAATCCTCAACGGCTTTGTGAATTGCAACTTCCCGGTTGTCACACTCAATCCCGCCGGGACACGCCGCTAAAATTTCCGACCGGATATCCGCCGGATTCTCAAACCGCGGATTGTCATCCGTCACATAAACAACATCCGCCAACTTCGCCGCCAAAGCCCCCATCAAAGGCCGTTTCGTCTTATCCCTGTTGCCACCGCATCCCATCAGGCAAATCAACCGCCCCTTTGTGTGCGGGCGAAGAGAAATTAAGACCCGTTCCACCGCATCCGGCGTATGCGCGTAATCCACAAAAACCTGCGCCCCGTTCGGTAACGTTCCCATTAATTCAATGCGACCCGCCGGTGCCTTTAATTCCGGTAATAATGCAATTAAAGCCGCCGCGTCCGCACCCGCACCGATGCATAATCCCAACGCCGCAAAAATATTCATGACCTGAAAATCACCCACGATATTTAAATGAACCGTATGCTCAACACCAAAAGCCCGAAACACAACCTGCTGACCGCTTTCGTCCGGCTCTTGCTTGATTAACTGAAAATCGGCACCGCTCCAACCATAGGAAATAACCCGCTCGCCCCGTTTTTCGGCAATTGATTTCAAGGTATCAAACTCCGGCGCATCGGCATTTAACACGGCAACACCGCCCGAACGGACAACTTCCTTAAACAACAAAGATTTTGCCTGTAAATAAGCCTCCATTGTCCGGTGATAATCCAGGTGATCCTGCGTTAAATTCGTAAATGCGCCCGCCGCAAAATGAAGCCCTTCCAAACGCCCCTGATCCAATCCGTGGCTGGATGCTTCCAACGCCGCAACCCGAACCCCTTTATTCGCCAAATCCTGTAATGTCTTATTTAAAGTGACCGCGTCCGGTGTCGTCATTGATCCGTCCCGATGCATGACGGGGGAGTCAACCCCGATTGTTCCGATACTGGCGGCACAAATTCCCAGCTTGTTTAACAATTGCTGCACATAAAAAACGGTTGATGTCTTTCCGTTCGTCCCCGTTACGGCAACTTTCAAAACAGAATCGGACGGATACAGAATCGCCGCCAACCGTGATACCAATCGCCGCAGGTTCGGCACAACAATAACCGGAATCTCCGCCTCAACAGATTGTTCCGCCAAAATAACGGCGGCACCGTTTTGAATCGCTTCCGGAATAAAGGACACACCATCCCGCCGAACACCTTTTAATGCCACGAAAATAAATCCGGGACGCACATCGCCGGCAGAAATAGATATTCCTGTTACCTCGGGATTATTCTTTCCTTCATAGTTCATCTGAACCTGTTGCAATAATTCGGATAAGCGCATTTTTTACCTCTTTTTATGCTCAAATGTTGATTCTATCGCCCGCCGGATATACGCCGGCTGCTCCCACTTTTCCCGCGGTGTTACCCCCAGATAAGGCGCGATTTGGGCAATAATGTCCAACCCCACCGGTTTGGCGTTCCATCCCGCCGCATTAAACATCCATGTTTCTTTAATTTTTTTCGGGTTTTCCAATGTCACCATAACGGCATACCTCGGCTCATCCATCGGAAAAGCCCCGACAAATGTCGTTCTTAACCGTCCCTCGACATATTTGCCGTCCTCAAGCAAGTTCGCAGATCCCGTCTTTCCGCCAACGGCATATCCGACAACGGGACTCGTATCCCGTATATCCCAGTTAATGACCGCCCACATCATGTGCCGCATCATTTCGGACGTCTTGGCACTTAATACCTGATACTCCGGCTTCCCCTCATTCCCGCCTTTGATAAAAGTCGGCACCCGGTAATACCCGCCGTTAACCAACGCCCCGACACCGGCAATCAAATGTAACGGCGTAATTGAAACACCGTATCCGTAAGCAATATTGGCAGACGTAATGTCCGCCCATTTCGCACCCGTCGGGTATTGCGTCGTTCCCCGCTCCGGAATTCGAATCGGTAACCGGTCGTAAAAACCAAACCGCCCTAAAAAGTCTTTCTGTTTCTGCCACCCGGCTTTCATCACAATTCGAACAGACCCGATGTTTGATGAATGCATCAAAATCTCCGGTATCGTTAAAACACGGTTTTGACCGCGATAGTCTTCTATCACTTTCCGTCCGATTTTAATCTCTTCCGATACGTCAAACGTGTCCGTCGGCCGGATAACGTTGTTTTCCAAAGCCATCGCCGTGTTGAATAATTTGAAAACAGACCCGAACTCATATGTCCCCAGCGTCGCTTTGTTAAATCGCGCTTTTGTATCACCCGCTCCCGGCAGATTCGGATCATAATCCGGTAGCGAAACCATCGCCAATATTTCCCCCGAACGCACATCCGTTACAATGCCAAGCCCGCCGTCCGCTTTGAATTTATCAATCCCCCGTTGAAGCGCCTGGCGCGTCATTTCTTGAACCGATGTATCCAAAGACAGTTGCAAATCCTCCGATCTTAACTCTTCCTCATACGACTTTTCAAGTCCTGCAATACCAACATTATCAATGTCAACGGCACCCAAAACATGCGCAAATAATGATCCCTGGGGATAGGCACGCTTTTCCCCTTTGGTTTCCTGCAGATATTGATTGCCTAACCAAATAACATTCCGCCGTTCCCGCGGCGTCAAATTACGCTTAATGTATTTAAACCCGGCATTGCTTGTCAGTTTTCCGTAAACATCCTCGTACGTCAAGTCCGGAAGAGCCTTGACCAACTGTTTCGCCACTTCCGCCGGATTTTTGATTTTCCGCGGATTCACGGATAAATCAACCGTCGGTAAGCTGGTCGCCAATACAATCCCGTTTCTGTCCGTGATATTCTTTCGGATTAACGTGTATTCCGTTCGTAACACGGATGGTTTGAAATCCCTGGGCTGATAATTAACAATGGTCAATTGAAACAACCGCCCGATAATCACGCCAAAGCAAACGATCAGAGCCGCCATAATGAACCAAATGCGCCGCCGAGCCGTCTGTAAAACCCCTTTCGTCGCGGCATCAAGACACCGATAACGATCCAGCCCCCGTTGCGGAATTTCAACCCCCGGATAATAAAACGTTTCTTTCGCGCGCCGCAGACTCATCAGGAACTCTCCTGCTCCGACTGCCGGAAATCTGGCTTTTTAACCGGTGGCGGTGTCATCCGCAACGGAAGCGTTTCCGCATGAACAATCTGCCCCGCACCGATCGGACGAAAATTCGTTTGGTTTTTAACAAGCTCCCGTAACCTGTCCGGATCGTTTAATAACGCCCAATCCGCTTTTAACATGTGAATTTCACGGCTGTCATTCAAAATTTGGCGATGTATCATTTTTAATTCTTCTTCCTTGTCCATCACCTGATACTTTAAAACAAATAATTGCACCCCCGCCGCAACGGCTAAACATAAAAATAATAAATTAACAAGCCATTGACGCATGTTAAACCCTCCGCCGCGCTGCGCGCAATTTAGCGGAATGCGCCCGCGGATTCCGTTCCAACTCCGCCGTGCCGGCACATATCGGCTTTTTCGTTAAAACGGAAAACAATCCTTTGTCCGTCTCGGCTGCCGGCGCATATCGATTTTGATGCACATGAGCCGACGTGTTTTTAATCAGGAAATTTTTAACCAACCTGTCTTCCAAAGAATGAAAAGAAACAACCACAAGCCGACCGCCCGGCTTTAATAAGTGAACAGACGCATCCAATGCCCGCTCCAATTCGCCCAATTCATCGTTCACATAAATACGCAACGCCTGAAACGTTCGCATCGCGCTGTCCGATCCATCCTTCGGCCGAGGCATAACCTGATGAATGATGTCGGCCAACTGCCCCGTCGTCACAATCGGTTGAAGCATCCGCGCCCGAACAATCGCCGCCGCAATCCGCCGCGACGCCTTTTCTTCCCCGTATGTAAAAATTAAATCCGCTAATTCTTTTTCGGACAGACTGTTGACAAAATCTTTCGCAGAACGCCCCGCCTGCCCCATCCGCATGTCCAACGGCCCGTCAAACCGAAAAGAAAATCCCCGGTCCGGCTGATCAATCTGCATGGACGATACCCCTAAATCCAAAACAATGCCGTCCACCGGCTCATCAATATGAGACGCCATGTTGCTGAAACAATCATGAATAAAGGAAAAACGCCCGTTAAAATCCGCTTCCATCCCAAGCCCCGCGGCCATTGCCGACGGATCTCTGTCAAAACCGATAACGCGGTTTTTCGGACAGGCCTTTAAAATAGCACGCGAATAACCGCCCGCCCCAAACGTCCCGTCAATAAAAACACCTCCGTCTTGACAAGACAGGTTATCTATAACCTCTTGTAATAAAACAGGAATATGAGGACTTTCGTTCATTTAAACCTTTCTTGATACAACATCTTTTTGTATTCAGGAAAGTATACCGAATTCACGCCCCTATTTCAATCTTTTTTTTACCTGATTTCGTATTGCCTTAAAAAAAATAATCTAAAATAACAAAATGCCTTTATTTTTCAATTTTTATCTGTTATTCCCGGTTTTCTTCCATCTTTTTCACGCTCCTTTTTTTAATGTTATTCCCGACCTGTTCGGGAATCCAGTAACACGCAATTCCTTATCCCCAAGTTGTACACAGCAAACAAGGCGATGCGTTACCCGCTCTATAAAGCATCGCCGACCCATACCCCCGTCATTCCCGCGTCTTTTTTTTATGTCATTCCCGACCTCTTTTTTTATGTCATTCCCGCGAAAGCGGGAATCCAGTAACATGTAATGCCTTATTTCCTCTGGATCCTCGGGTCAAGCCCGAGGATGACAAAAAAGAGAGGTCTTGACATCCACCACCCCTTCTGTTATCCTGTCAACCGCAAGCGAGGTGCTTGCAGAGGCTACAAACCTCTAAAATACAGTCTGCCCAATCGGGCGGATGTCGGGGAATAAGATCCTTCGGGATTAAATAACCCGAGCTGTGTATTTTCAGTTTTGTAGCTCCGCCCACCTTGGTCTGTGCCAAGGTGGTTTTTTTAACTTAAAAAATAAAGGAGCATATCATGCAAAATTTTAATCAACTATATATCACTCATCTGATCGGACAGGATATTGATCGTATTCGACACGAAGTCGCTTTACTTTGTCACCGTTCCAGAGTGGAACAAGCTTTAAGTCTTCGTATGGTTGAACAACAAACCGGCGGCGCGGTAACGGCCAAACAGCTGGATAAAATCGAAACGGAACAAAAACAAAAGATAAATCTGGATTACTTATGCTTGTTGGCGCGATCCCTGAATCGCCGGTTACAGGTTACCTTTATTCCGATTGATGAAACAGAGAAACTGACCATCCCCAGTTCGTGGTTGAAGTCGATATACGCTCCGAACCCGTCAATTTTTCAATCGGATGAGTCGACAAAAACGACGACACAACCGACTCCCGTCTGTTCGGATTAAATCAACTCTCCCCGCCCCTCCCGGGCGGGGATAACGATATCCGATTTTTTCTATATAATGATTCAACAAAAAAAGCCCGTTACGGGCTTTCCGATTTTCAAAAATAAAAATGATAAATCCCTTTATTTCCGCAACATCGTCGCATAATCCTCCATGGCTTGAAAAACACGCTTGACGACCACAGTCATGTCTTCTTGCAGTTCACCTTTATTTTGACGATCGGTTAAATCTTTCCGGGTTAATCCGATAATTCGATTCAACATTTTGTTCTTGACATCTTGCCGACCGTTTTCCTCAATTGTTTTTAACCGAAGAGCCATCTCCTGCTTTTTACGGGCAATTCGATCCGCCGTTCGCTGCTCAAACTCTTGTTCTAAAAACGAAATCTCCGTGTCCGCTTCCGCCAACAAACGCCCCCGTTCCGTTTCTCGGTCGCGGTTAACCGCCTCATATTGCTTTAATAAGGTCTCGGCTCGTTTTCGAACAGATCGCGCCTCCTCCCTGTTTTTTTGAACAAGAGCCGCCTGCTTTTTAGCCCACCGATTTAAATATCGGACAAAAGGACGCATAAAAGTGAATACGACACCTAAAAATGCAATACTTGTCCAAAACTCCGGACTTTTGATTTCATTCAATAACCAGGCTGTCATGAAGCTTTTCCCCGCTTAAAAAAATGGTCGCTTAGCTCATCCGCAATCTGACTTGAAATCAATTCGGATTGTTGCCGTAACGCCGTGTCGGCCGCCGTTATCTTCGCTTCAACCGACCGCACTTTTCGCCGTAACGCCCGCTCATTTTTATCTTCGGCGACAGACGCTTCCTTTTGAATCCGCGTATAAGCGTTTTGAATCCGAACCGCTTTTTCCTGCTCTGCCGCGGCAACAAAAGCCTGATGACGTTGTATCAGTTTTTCCGCTTGCCTGTTTATACGCTCCGCCGTATCCAAATCCGATTGAATAAGCCGCGCCCGCTCCGCTAAAACCTCATCAATCATCGGGCAAATCAAATGACTCATCATCAGATATAAAAATCCGAAACTGATTAACATCCAAAATGCCTGACTCAGGTAAAACGAAACATCAAACTGCGGCATCGCCGACTCCTACATATAAAGCATAATAATGGCCAATCCCAAAGCATATAAGGCGATTGCTTCCGTAATAGCCGCCCCGCCCCATGCAAACAGGCTGACATCGTTTTTCACACCCGGATTCCGACTGACCGACGAAATAATCGTAACCCAAATTTGGGAAACCCCTTTCGCCACACCGAACATCACCAAACTGATTAACCCGACGGAAAAATATTTAACCGCCTCGGCCACATACTGCATTGATTCCGCTTCCATGTTTACTCTCCTTTCCTATTCATGCGCATTCAGGGCTTCCCCCAAATAAATACTTGTTAAAATAGTATAAATGTATGCTTGTAAAAAAGCAATTCCCGTTTCAAAAATAATTAAAAGTGCCACGAATAAAAGCGGAAAAGCCCCCGCCAATCCCGACACAAAAACAAACCCGGCCAGTATTTTTAATAAAATGTGACCGACAACCATGTTCATCACAAGCCGCACCGTTAAACTAAACGGTTTGGCGATAAAAGAAATTAACTCAATCGGCACAACAATCGGTGCCAAAATAACAGGAATGCCTTTCGGCAAAAATGTTCGGAACCAAGCCAATTTATGATGATATACCCCAACGGCCGCGGAAACAAATAACCCCAACAAAGCAAAAGCCCCCACCGGTGCCAACTGGCTGGTAAATGTAAAACTATAGGGAAACAATCCCAAAATATTCCCCATAAAAATCATAACAAAGACACTGAAAATAAAGGGAAGATACGATTCATATCCGGCTCCGATGGAATCCCGCGCCGTTCCCTGAATAAACCGATATAATGCCTCAATCAAAGCCTGCCCCGTTTTGGGAACCAAATCCTGACGCCGAACAAGAACCCATAAAATAAATGCGCCGGCAACCGCGGATAACACCATAAATAAAGATGAATTCGTAAACGATAGATTTATACCGAAAAAATCAAACGGAACCAATGTCTTAACGGTAAATTGATGTAACGGATTCATAACTTATCCCTCTTTTCCAACCGCATGGCATACCGTGCCGTCGTGTATAACCCCGATACACCGCCCAACAACGTCAATCCCGCCGTCAACAAAACGCTTGTCTTAAAAACATACTGCAAAAATAAACCGATTGCGCATCCGATAAAAATACTGCCCAGTAAATCCGTTAATATCGTAACGGCAACATTATACCCGGCCGCACCCTGCCCGGGCGTCGGGGCTTTCCGGTGCGCCCGGCGCAACGCCGTTATTTCATGCTTCAGTTTTTCTGTTTCGTCCGTCATTTTTGCGCCCCCAACATTTTTGCAATGCCGTCCAAAATTTCTTTCGTTTCCGTTCCCGCAAAGGAGGCGGATTTCCCATCCGCCACAACAACAGTCGTCGGCATGCCTCGCACCCGATACAGATCGGCTAAATTATCGCGCTGCTCTTTGATACGTGCCGTTAAAGCCTTATCAGCCAAACAAACATCCGAAGCCTCTTGACTCATCCCCGCATCCACCGCATACGCCTTTAAAACTGTTTCCGGATTTTGACCATATCCCCATACGGCCTGATTCGCATATACCTGATCCATAAAACGCGCATATACCGTTTCATCCATGCACCGCGCCAACTGCATCGCCTGAAACGCCCGAGCATCATACGGCATGTCAACAACTTTGATTTGAGCTCTACCCGTTTGAACAAATTCCTTTTTCAACAGCGGCATGATCTGATCATGAAAAAAGGCGCAGTGCGGGCACGACGCCGATGTAAAAACATAAATCAACGCCGCATTGTCTTGCCCGAAAGACCGGAGCAGCATCGGTTCAACTTCACCGGCAGAAACCGAACCCGCCCACAACAACATCCCCGCCAAGAACAAACGGCACTTCATGATTATTTCCTGTCGTTCAAAAAATAAAGCATCAATCTGAACAGATTGATAAAATCCAAATACAACGACAAAGCCCCGGAAATCGCCTTCGCATTCCGGACATCCTCGCCATCCGTCTCACTATACATATTTTTTAAAGTCTGTGTATCATAAGCCGTCAATCCAACGAAAATGAAAACGGCAATAACCGAAATCCCAAAGTTAAAAGCACTGGATTGAACAAAAAGATTGACCAATGACGCCAAAATAATGCCGATTAACCCCATAAACAGGAAAGATCCCCAACTTGCCAACGATTTTTTGGTCGTATACCCGTATAGGCTCATCCCCGCAAACATGCCGGCCGTGATTAAAAACGCTTGGAAAATGGACTCCCCCGAAAAAAACAAAAAGATATTTGACAGAGAAACCCCCATCAACCCCGAAAACAGCCAAAACAACCCCTGCGCCTGACTGACTTTCAATTTATTCAAGGAAGATGAAATCATAAAAATTAAAATCAAAGGTGAAAAAACAGCTACCCATCCCAATAAAGAATAATTGACCCCCTGCGGCGTCATTTTGTAAAATAACCCGATAAAAGGTTCGCGTGCCGTTAACCAGGCAACCACACCCGATACAGCCAACCCTCCGGCCATATAATTATAAACTTTTGCAAAATAAGACTGCAACCCCTCGCTCATCCGCTCAATCGCACCAAACGGTCGCTCCGTATTTAAATTCATGTGTTACCTCCTCTGTTCGTTTTATATCTTTCTTTTTTCTTATAACTGACTTTTTCTTAAAAGACAAGCCCCCTTCGGAATATCATACAACAAGTGTGAAACGATCACACCCGTTTTTAAATATCAGGGGAGTTCGGTATAATCAACATCAATCACATTTTGCCGATGCCGACGGCGCCGTTCGGGTTGAATCTCCCGGATATGGCACCCGTTTGCCTGACGTGTCGCCTGATAAGCCAACCATTGCAACCGAAGCAGCTTAACAATCCAAACAACGACCCCCAGTAACAGCAAAGGCAATGCAATGTACCACATTGCCAAAAAGGCCAGCGTCAGAAAAGCCATAATAAAAACAACACTGATAAACGTCTGAATCAAATTCATTTTTCCTCCGTTGCCATTTTTTTCAGGCGATACACCAAATCCAAAGCCTCTCGGGGTGACAGCAAATCGACATCAACTTTTTTCAGCTGCTCCTCAACCAAAGAAGACTTACATTGATATGTAGGATGGGCTGCGGCAGAAAACAAGGGGAGATCGTCAAACAACGGCTTTTGTCCCTGTTTTTTTTCTTCCAACTGCGCTAAAACTTCTGAGGCACGCATTAAAACAGACTCCGGCAATCCGGCCAACTTGGCCACATGAATTCCGTATGACCTGTCCGTCGCACCATCCCCGACTTCATGCAGAAACACAATGTCACCTTGCCATTCTTTGATTCTCATCGTATGCAACGTCACACCATCCAACCTGTTCGCTAAAACCGTTAACTCGTGATAATGCGTCGCAAATAAACCGCGACATTTGTTCCGGACACGTAAATATTCAACAACGGCCCATGCCAAAGATAACCCGTCAAAAGTTGCCGTTCCTCGTCCAACTTCATCCAAAATCACCAAAGACCGCTCCGTTGCCCCCTTCAAAATGGCCGATACTTCAACCATTTCAACCATGAACGTCGACCGGCCTCGTGCCAAATCATCGCTGGCTCCCACCCGGGAATATAACCTGTCCACCAAACCGATGCGCGCGCTGTCCGCCGGAACAAACGACCCCATCTGCGCCAACACGGCAATCAAAGCGTTCTGTCTTAAAAAAGTACTTTTACCCGCCATATTCGGACCGGTTAATAACCAAAGCCGATTATCATCCGCCCCCAAAAAGCAATCGTTCGGAACAAATGCTGCCTTCTCTTTGGACAAAGCGGCCTCAACAACGGGATGTCGGCCGCCTTTGATGTCAAAATCCAAGCCATTCGTCAAAACCGGACGAACCCATCTGTTTTCCTCCGCCAACAAAGCCAACGAAGACATAACATCAATATCCGCCAACGCCCGCGCGGCCTCCCAAATATGTTCGGCCTCTTTTAAAATAACGGCTCTTAAACGCTCATATATCTCTAATTCCAATTTTAAAATTTCACTGTCCGCATTGGCGATTCTACCGGCCAGAGCACTTAATTCATCCGTTGTAAAACGAATAACGTTGACCATCGTCTGACGGTGAATAAATCCCCAGGAGGCATTTTCAAATAAAGGATCCGCCAATTTTGCCGGCACCTCAACATAATACCCCACCAAATTGTTGAAAGATATTTTTAAAGCGCCGATTCCCGTCAACGCCTTATATCGCGCCTCCATCTCGCCGATTTTTCCCGTCGCATTTATTTTCAGGGATTTAACATCATCCAGATCAATTGAATATCCGTCTAAAACAAAACCACCGTCGCGCGCCAACAAAGGCGTCTTTTCATTATCCGCAATACACCGCGTGATTTCATCGGTTAAATTCGAATGTTCGCCCAATCGCAACAAACACCTTTTTAACGCATCCGGTATATACTCCGATCGGATTTGAATGCGAATCATGGGAATTTGAGATAATCCCCGCGCAATATCCAACATATCCCGCGGGCCACCCCTACCCGCCGACAACCGAGACAAAGATCGCTCAATATCGGGTGTTTGCTTTAACAAAGACCGCACACTGTCCCGTATGGCCGGATTTTGTAAAAAATATTCAATCTTGTCCAACCGCCCGTTAATGATATCCAAATCCATCAAGGGTGCCGATAGTTGATTTGACAACGCCCGCCCGCCCTGAGCCGTCATCGTTCTGTCAATAACGGATAACAAACTTTTGCTGCCCCGCTCATAGGATAAGGAATGCGTTAACTCTAAACTTCGGCGTGTCGACGGATCAATATCCATGTATTGCTCTGCGTAAACTTTCCTTAGTTTTTTCAGATTGGGAACCTTGCCTTTTTGTGTTTCCTGCAGATAGTCCAATAAAACACCCGCCGCCGTTATTTCGGATTTGTCAAAAGTATCGGCGGCTTTCAAATCTCCTTCGAAAAAAGCATCCATGACTTCTTTTTGATGCGGGTATGAAAACCAATCACGGGACAACTCCTCAATGTTCTCCACCCCCATGAATAAATCAGGATAGTTGTCAGGCGCGCCGGCCGGCACTAAAATCTCGGAAGGCTCCAACCTGGCCAACACGGATATCATCGCGTTTTTATCCACCGTTTGAACACAATACTCACCCGTGGATATATCCGCCCACCCTAACGTCGCTGTGTCCGCACCGATGACAACACTGGCTAAATAGTTGTGTTTTTTCGCGCTCAATAACGTGTCCTCCGTGATTGTTCCCGGCGTCACAACCCTGACAACGTCCCGCTTCACAACCGATCCGGCACCCCTCTTGCGCGCCTCCTCCGGATCTTCCAACTGTTCACATATCGCCACTTTGTATCCCGCTTTGACCAAACGAACCAAATAATTCTCATACGCGTGAAACGGCACACCGCACATCGGAATATACGTTCCCGTTTTTTTGCCGCGATCGGTCAGGACAATATCTAAAACTTGAGAGGCAATTTTGGCATCTTCAAAAAAAAGTTCGTAAAAATCACCTAACCTGTAAAATAATAAACAATCCGGATAATCGGCCTTGGTTTCCATGTAATGTTGCAACATCGGTGTCATTTTAAGAGGGGGTGTATTTGTTTCTGACATTTTTCTTTCCTTTTTTTTGTTTTTGCATTATACTCGATTTATGAAAAAAAAGAAAGAGTCAAAAACATTTTCTTCCTTCTTTCGCGCCGTTGCCCGTATCTTCGTCGTGACGCTTCCAACAACATTGATTTTACTTTTATTGTTGATTTTCGGAGAAATTTCAATCGAAACCGCCCTCTTTTTTTTCGGTCTGATCTTTTTTATTACGGCCGTTATTACCACGTCCGTTTTTAAGGAGCTTGAAAATTTTATCTCCTACCTGAAAACATTGGCACAACAAGGATTGGATATTGAACCGCCGCGCTTTCACAAAGGCATCTTCGGATCGTTCCGTTTAGCCGACGCTTTTTTATCCGTTAAAAATATTTGGTCAAATCAAACCCTGTCGGATTCATCCATCCTTGAAAATTTACCCGACCCGCTGTTAATGATTAATTCTGACGGAGAAATCGTGTTCGCAAACCAAATATCCCGAACCGTTTTCGGTGAAAATATCTTACATCATAAAATATTTGATCTGTTTTTAAACGAACCTTTTTCTCGAGCCGCACAAACCGTTTTGTCCGAAACAAGCGATGCCGAATGGTTTGAATGGACTTATGATGATGAAGAACAATCCTATACCTTTCAAACACGTATTGAACGATTGCCCGCTTCCGCACGTGGCGGTGCCATCGCCGTCGTAACGATGCACGATATCACACCGTTTAAACGCTTTAAAGAACAACAATCCGATTTTTTCGCTAACGCCAGCCATGAATTAAAAACACCGCTGTCCATCATTTCCGGCTTTATCGAAACCCTTCAAGGACCCGCCCGAAATGACGAAGCCGCCCGCGATAAATTCTTGACCATGATGGCCGAACAAACAGACCGCATGACA
Organism: uncultured Alphaproteobacteria bacterium; assembly: GCA_944391735.1. Taxonomy (GTDB): domain Bacteria; phylum Pseudomonadota; class Alphaproteobacteria; order CAAHEQ01; family UBA3637; genus CALXZG01. The sequence goes on from CALXUR010000001.1 coordinate 220,937, forward strand.
CGCCTTGTCCAAGATCTGTTGAAATTATCCCACCTGCAAATGACACAAAAAGCCGAGCGCAGCGATGTCGTGCTGATGTCGGATTTATTGCAAAGTCTTGTCGAAGATCTGAAGATAAAAGCAGCCCAAACTCAAAAGGAAATTTCTTTAAAGCTGGTTCATGATTTGCCGCGATTGATGGGGAACCGATCCGAATTGTATCGCGTCTTTCAAAATCTAATTGATAATGCCATCAAATACGGTCGTCCCGAAACCACGATTACCGTTAAGGCTCAACTGTGCAACGGCTTTCCTAAAAAATCAGATAGGTGGCTTTCCGATATTCGTCAGGTCATCGCGATCAGCGTTAATAATGCGGGTGATCCGATTCCGCCGAAATACCTGGCTCGTCTGTTCGACCGCTTTTATCGTGTTGATTCTTTAAAGTCCCGTATGGTGGAGGGAACGGGACTCGGCCTCGGTATCGCGCAACAAATCGTTCATGAACATGACGGTATTATTACCGTGACCAGCACCGTTAAAGACGGCACAACGTTCACCGTGTATCTGCCCGTTGATTTTTAATGTTTCAGAATGTCCCTTCTTTTTTGCGTGACAATTCCGATTCCGACGGCTCCTAAAATCACAAGTCCCGATAAAGTCAGCCACATCCCTGCAATGCCCAAACTTTCAAAAACCTGAAAATATAATATTACCAGACGCACGGCAATAAAAAATAAAGTCCAGTTAAACAACCTGACACGCCCGGCATGCATGGCATACCAAGCCAAAAGAGCCAAAAATCCGATAGACACCCCAAATCCTGTCATAATGTCGCGCATACCGTCTTCGCCTAAAATTAAAACCGCATAGTATAAGACAATCGCCCACCGGTTAACCGCCCGTAAAAACGGCGCGGTTGATAAACCGCTCACATAAATCAATCCGAACAACAATCCGGCAGCCGCACTGACCGCCAATAACGGTGTCTGTGTAAAAAATAACAGTAATAACTCCAACCGCATATACCCCAACACACCACCTAAAAATAAGGGGATCCACAACAAAGGCAACAACTCCCGACGGCTCATCAAAACAATAATTAAAGACAGAGCTGCCCAGGCTAAAAATCCTTCCCCCGAATCAACCGGTAAGTTGAATATCTGCGCAATTAATCCGATGCCGCCTCCGATCATCAGAAATGTAAAGAATAATCCCACTTCCGCCAACAGGTGTTTCTCCTTCTTAAAAAAATAAACGGTCGCACCGATACCTGAGGCTAATAAAATCCCCGCTCCCGTCAATTTTGCCCAATCCGGAATGACACCCCAATAATCGGCAACCAAAGAAATAATCCCTAAAAAGAAACTGAAAATCCCCAACCATAATATGCTTAACACCCGAAACGGCTTCCGACGCCCCGATTCAAACGCCATGATTTCAGATTGTTGCTCCGGCGACAACAGGTTGTTTTTCACCCATTCGTCTGTCTTTTTGTTCAAATTCATACCAGCCCCCTTTTGTGTTTCAGGGGTTATATAGGCATTATTTTATAAATTGCAAAACCAAATCCGCCACATTTTCAGCCGTGAATCCGAAATAATCCATGACTTCATCGCCTTTGCCCGACGCACCAAACGAATCAATGCCTAAAATAGCACCCGTTTCGCCCAAAAACCTATCCCAACCCCATGTCGCGGCCGCCTCAACAATCACACGCGGCACGGTCCCCAAAACCGCATCCCGATACGCAATCGGCTGACGCTCAAACAACTCGACACACGGCATGGATACAACCGCCGCCGCAATCTGTTGATCTTCTAAAAGACGCGCAGCCGCAACCGCCAACGACACCTCGGATCCTGTTGCGATAATCGTCGCCTGGCGCGGTGTCTGCGGTTCCCATAACACATATCCGCCTCTGGCCGTCAGGTTCTCACTTGCATCCGTTCGCAACACCGGCAAACTCTGCCGGGATAAAACCATAGCGGAAGGTGTTTCCCGGGCAGATAAAGCAACTTCATAACTTTCGGCTGTTTCAACACTGTCTGCCGGTCGAAAGACCAACAGGTTCGGCGTCGCTCGTAAACCGGATAATTGCTCAACCGGTTGGTGCGTCGGCCCATCCTCCCCGACACCGACGGAATCATGCGTTAAAATAAAAATCTCACGCAGTTTCATCAAAGCCCCCAATCTCATCGCCGGTTTTAAATAATCAACAAAAGATAAAAAAGTGCCGCCGTAAGGAATAAATCCGCCATGAGCCGCCAATCCGTTCATAATGCCCGCCATCGCGTGTTCACGAATACCGTAATTGATATAATTCCCCCCATAGTTCTCTTTCGTCACGGGAACGGAATCCGGCGTATCGGTAAAACAAGCCGCCGCCAAATCCGCCGCGCCGCCGATCAAATTCGGCATGATACCCGTTAAAACACGTAATACGCCCTGGGACGCTTTCCGCGTCGCAACGGCTTCTCTGTCCGCAATCAGTTCTTTCTTATATTCGGCCAACCGTTCAGACAATCCTTCCGGCAAACGCCCGTCCAAATCCCTTAAGAATAAATCCTTGTCACCATCACGTGCCACACGGTTTTCCCAAGCTTCCCGCTCCTGCGCGCCGCATGTACCGACCGCGCGCCATGTTTCTAAAATATCATCGGGTATATCAAAGGCCTCTCTCTCCCATCCTAACGCTTTACGTAACCCGGTCGTTTCCTCGGCTCCCAAAGGCGACCCGTGCACTTTCGGTGTTCCCTGTTTCGTCGGAGCCCCAAACCCGATGATGGTTTTACAATCAATTAAAACGGGACGATCCGAATCTTGCGCAACCGTCAAAGCCGATTCAATAGAATCATAATCATGCCCGTCACAATTTAACACCAACCAACCGTTCGCCTCAAACCGTTTTTTCATATCAACCGATGTCGCAACAGACGTGCTGCCGTCAATCGTGATTTTGTTATCATCCCACAACACAATCAACCGATTTAACCGCCAATGCCCCGCCAATGACACGGCTTCTTCCGATAATCCTTCCATCAAGTCGCCGTCACCACATAAGACATATGTTTTGTGATTAACCAAACGATCCCCGTATCGCGCATTCATCATCCGTTCGGCCAAAGCCATACCAACCGCCCCGGCAATCCCCTGCCCCAAAGGTCCCGTTGAATAATCCACTCCCGGCATTAACGTCCGTTCCGGATGTCCCGCCGTTCGACTCCCCAGCTGTCTGAACCGTTTTAATTCGTCTAAACTCGCTTCTGCCACACCGCATAAATAAAGCAAAGCATATAACATCGCCGATCCGTGCCCGCCGGACAGGATAAAACGATCTCTGTCAAACCACGTCGGATTCGATGCGTCAAACTTTAAAAACCGACTCCATAAAACCGTGACCACATCCGCCATACCTAAAGGCAATCCCGGATGCCCCGATTTGGCGCGCTCAATCATATCGACGGATAAAATCCGCACCGCCGTTGCCATTTTTCGTAAATCCATATTCATTCCCCCGTTTGATATCATTTAGATTTCTCTCCTCTTCTTTGCAAATAAAAACTTATTCCGTCCCGCTGCGCGTTCCCGAACCATCTCATATCCATCCGGCACTTCTTCCGTTAGCCCGTTGTCCGTTTCAATAATTATCAATGTCTTATCGCCAATCCACCCCGCGGTTGCCAAAGCCCTCAAAGCCGTTTGCCACAACCCTTTTCCATAGGGCGCATCCATAAATAAAATATCAACCGCTACCCCTGCCGGCGGCATCAAAGCATCCCGGGATATAACCTCAATTCCCGCCATCCCTGTTATGTTTTGTCGCAAACACCGCAAAGCCACCGGATTGTTTTCCACACATATCACATGCCGTGCACCTCGGGACAAAGCCTCTATGCCGACACCGCCTGATCCGGCAAACACGTCGGCAAACGATATATCACACCATTGCCGCCCCTCTTTCAAAAGCATTGCGTTCAATATGTTAAACAACGTTTCCCGCGCCCGGTCGCTGGTTGGTCGCGTCGCGGTTCCTTCCGGGGCGTGAATCGTCTTGCCGCGCCATTTTCCGGATACAATCCTCATACCAACCCCGCCAAAATCCGACCCGGCACCTCACGCACCGCACCAACCGCCAGGTTACCCAACTGAAACGGCCCATAGGATACACGAATCAAGCGCGTCACCTCTAATCCGAAAAAGGACATCATGCGCCGGATTTCCCTGTTTTTTCCCTCCGTTAATGTCATGATAACCCATGTGTTTGTTCCTTGCTGCCGTTCAATTTCTATTTGACACGGCGCATAGGAAACACCCTCAATTTTAACCCCTTTTTGCAACCGTCCGACAATTTCCGGCGTAACCTTGCCGTGAACCCGCACCCGATATCTTCGTTTCCACCCCCGCGCCGGTAACTCCAACTCTCGCGCCAAACCGCCATCCGTCGTCAACAACAATAACCCTTCCGAATTAAAATCAAGCCGCCCCACAGAGACAACCCGTGGCAATTGTGGCGGCAATTTATCAAAAACCGTCGGACGCCCTTGCGGATCCCGATGTGTCGTCATAACACCGGCCGGCTTATGATAACACCATAATCGCCGCTCCTGCTTTCCCGCTAAAGGTTTTCCGTCCACTAAAATCCGGTCATTCCCGTCAACCGTTTTGGCGGGTGTCGTCAACACATCCCCGTTCACAATAACCCGACCGCTTTCAATCCATCTTTCCGCTTCACGCCGGGAACATAATCCCGCCGCAGCCATTACTTTTGCAATTCTCTCTTTCTTTTCTGTCATGTTTCGTATATTATATCTAAATCAACCAAAAGGAAAGTAAAAAGATGAACGATGATATTTTTCAAGCCGCTTTTGATCAAGCCCTCCAAGCATTCGAAGCCGATGAAGTCCCCGTCGGTGCCGTTGTTTTTAAGACGGATTCCGGTGCCATAATAGCGACAGCCCATAACAGAACCGAAACCGATAAAAATCCGTTGGCACATGCCGAACTGCTGGCCATTCGCCAAGCCTGCCGAACATTGGGCGTTAAACGTTTGAACGGATATTCTTTATTTGTGACTTTGGAACCGTGCGCCATGTGTGCCGGTGCCATCGCCTGGGCACGACTGGATGCGCTTTTTTACGGTGCCTCCGATCCTAAAACAGGGGGTGTGGAACAAGGTGCCCGCGTGTTTGATCATCCTCAAACACACCATAAAATTCATATTGAAAAAGGCATCTATGCTGACGATTGCGGTGCCCTTCTGACCCATTTTTTTAAACAAAAACGAAATTCAAAATAATCCTACCCGTTTCCTGCCCGATTTTTGATTTTTTCCATCAATAAAGGCATTATTACTCCCGCTCTGCTTTCTTTTGAGGCAGAACAATTTCCTGAGGACTCTTGGATACTTTCATGACACCGTATCCCTTTTGTTGCAGCATAATCGCCATTTTGCGCCGCTCTTTCAACGTCATGTTGATCGCCTTTCCGTCCTGAATTTTCTTTAAGGCGCGCCAATAACATAGTCTTCGGCATTTCAGTTGCATTTTGCGTATCAAACTTTTCTTCATTTTTTTCTTCCTTTCCTTCCACTGTTTTATCTTGTTTTTTTGAATTAAGAATATATTCGGACAACTGATTTCCCAAGTCATCCATTTTCGGCAAAAGAGAATGATTGTCATTCACTTTGATTTCATACAATGTTTCAAATAAATCTTTCAATAGTTTTTGATGTGACTCATCTGCTTTTTGATATTCGGACACAGTTTGGAAAGCAAGTGTCTGAGCCTCTTTACCCGTTATCTCAACACACAACTTCCCCGCATCCGCATGAATATCATTTGTTTTAAAAAAGGCGTCGATTCGTTTGACCAATTTCGGAGGAACAGATGGCTCGTATTCCCCTTTCATGGCTATCACACCCCCAATTTCTAATCCGTTTTTTTCCAAAAAACGTTGGAAACTGTGTGCCGAATTACCGGTCGTTAATAAATCTTCCACAATAAAAAACTGCGCGTTCGGAATCGTTTCCCGAATGGCTTTAAGAACATCATGCCGCGCCTCATATACACGCGGATGAAACAATCGCTCACCTTTGGGAATTGATTTCATCATACTGGTATGAATGGATAAAAAATACCTGTCACCGTTGATAAAACGTGCCCTTTCACCCGATTGCTCGGCTAAAAACTCGGCAGCCGTCGGTGGAATCTGATTTTTCTTACTTGTTCCCGGAACCGAAATAAAAACAGGAATCTTTCCTTCTTCCAACGCCAACTTTAACCGCGTTACATTCTCACTCGATCCACGCTCCCATTCACGCCGCCATAATAACGCAGCACTCTTCTTATTACCGCTCTTGGCCTCTTTAAATAACGGATCCACCAAAATCGCATTCGCATCCCCGCGATTTGTCCCATCACCCACACTGGCCAATGTAAATCCTTTGTCTTGCCATCCTTTTATCATCTTCTATTCCTCTTCGTCTTCCTCGCAGGCGTTTAAATCCAAAGCATACCCCGCCGATCGAACTGTTCGGATAATGTCCGGCTCCCCACCTTCGTTCAACGCGCGGCGCAACCGCCTGATATGAACATCAACCGTCCTTAATTCAACATGTATGGATCCACCCCAAACCGATTTTAACAGAGATTCGCGTGATAACACATCTCCCGGCTTTTCCATCAAAAATTGCAATAACCGAAACTCTGTCGGCCCTAAATGAACGGCTCGCTCCCCCCGCGTCACACGCCGCTTGGCAAAATCCATTTCAATGTCCCCGAAATGCAGGTTATCCTGCGCCGGTGCCGGCTGAACCCGCCGTAACAAAGCCGCAATCCGCGCCATTAACTCCGGAACAGAAAAAGGTTTTGTTACATAATCGTCCGCCCCAAAAGATAGCCCTTTGACCTTGTCCGCTTCGTCCCCCCGCGCGGTTAACATGATAATCGGCGTGTTTCGTAACTCATACGTTTTTCGCATGTCCCGACATAAATCAAGCCCCGATACACTCGGCAACATCCAATCCAGCAAAATCAAATCCGGTTTTTCCATCAAAGCGGTTGTCAGAACTTCTTTGCCATCCATGACAACAACCGTCTCATATCCTTGCTTTTCCAAATTGTATTTTAATAATGTAACCAAACCGGCTTCATCTTCCACAATTAAAATTTTTGTCATCGCATTCCCTCTTTTAATGTTTGAATGGCTTTCATATACGATTTTGCCCCAAATACATAACTACCCGCCACCAATACGTCCGCCCCGGCAACCACACACGCCGGTGCGGTTACATCGTTAATCCCGCCGTCAACGGAAATACGCACGGGTTTCCGGCCGATTAACTCTTTCAAAACCGCAATCCGCGCAATGGCTTGCTTCTGAAACCGTTGCCCCCCAAACCCCGGCTCAACCGCCATCACCAAAACGGAATCAATGTCCGGCAAATATGGAATCAAAGCACTGATATTTGTTCCCGGACGTATGGAAAGACCGACACCACACCCCGCTTTTTTTATTTTTGAAATTAAGTCCGGAACACTCTCCCCGGCCTCCAAATGAACCGTGATAGAATCGGCACCCGCCTTCGCAAACGCATCAATGAATTCACCCGGATTCGTCATCATTAAATGGACATCAAACGGTAAATCCGTGCAAGGCCGAATGCCCTTGACAACACACGGCCCGAAAGTCAAATTCGGAACAAAGTGCCCGTCCATCACGTCAATATGTATCATGTCGGCTCCCGCTTTGGTAACAGCCTTAAGCTCTTTACCCAGGCAGGCAAAGTCCGCCGATAAAAGACTGGGTGCAACTAAAACCACAACATTGCCTCCTTTTTCGACATAATTATACAATACTTTTTTCAAAAAGCAAGAGTCACCGTCACACTTCTTTCTGTTTCTCGGGCGGTAAAACCGCCCGAGAATATATGTCATAAAGGTTTTAAAATGCTATTTTTTACATAATGATCCAAAAGAATTACTGGCATTATCAATAAACCAATGACGTGAACTTCCGCACTGTGTATTTTTCATGGTGCATTCATTTCCCCACGTATCGTCAAACCAAATCAGCTCATTTGCTGATCCGCAACCATAACACCCTTTGCGAATAATATGCATGGCTCGTGCTAAATCATTAGAGTATTCACTCCTGCGAATTAACCGACCCCCATTCGCTTTACACCAACTTTTGGCACTATGAAAATTAGACGAAGCATAATTGGTAAAATACCCATCCATCACTTCTTTTAATTTCTGCCGAATCTGATCCGCAGATGGCTCTTCTCCAGGGAACCAATCAGGTATATCATAGGAAGCATGCCAGCCGTTTTTGTTTTTACTTGCTTCATAAGCCTCCAAAAGTTTTGCGTCCGAAAAAGAATCAAGATCAAATACATTGTTGATAACAATACAGCTTCCCGTATCCGGTACTTGGCCTTTCAAGGTATACCTAAAATAGGATCCCGAAGAACAAGATTTATTACAAGCATCATAATCCTGTTCCAAAATACACGAAATACACTTTCCATTTCTCAGGTTATACCCTTCCGGACATTTGCACGTAATGGCGTTATCGCCCCCTACAGGTTCACTGTCTTCCGGACAAGGACTACAAACGCAGTTATTCCAGTAAAACCCGTTGGGGCAAACGCACTTGCCGTCGGTGCAGGTTTCGTTGGGGCCGCATTGGGTAGTGTCGGTGCAAGAGCGTGCCTCGCATTGTCCGCATGTCTTAAACTCTGTCAGGCACATTTCACCGTTCGGACTCCCTACGCAATCCGGATTGTCCAGACACTCGACACAAATCCCCGTTTCTTTATCACACACCTCCCCGTTCGGTTGACCCTCGCAATCCGAATCCCATTCGCACGGACGGCAGGTATAGTTGTTTTCGTTACAGATTTCTCCTTTCGGATTATCTCCGCAATCCGGATTTGTCAAACACTCCACGCATCGACCTTGTGTCGTCAGACAAACCGGTTTTCCCGGAAAGACCGCGCAATCCGCGTTTGTCTCACATTTCTCACAAGCCCCTGTTTCCGTGTTGCAAACCGGATAGTTTGCATATCTGGAACAATCGTTATTGTTCGTGCACGGACCGCATTTACCGGTATCTGTATCACAAACAGGTTCCAATCGCCCGCAATAACTATTGTTGCGGCAGATGAACATCCAACTTTCTTCCGGACGCCATCCCGATCCGCTGTCGCTTGATTCTCCGCTCTCTTCCGTTAAGTCTCGATGAAAGTGAAACACCATAGTGTTTTCTTGTATCGGACAGTCTACTCCGTTCCCGTAATCCGGTGTCCCGTTCACATGCACCGAAAACGGCACATACCAATCCGCGTCCACGATGTTCTGACA
>CALXUR010000002.1 GCA_944391735.1 uncultured Alphaproteobacteria bacterium
AGTTTAATATCACAACGGACAAAATCATCTTTGGCAAACATAAAAGCCAGTGGTAAAAAACTGGGCCGTCCATTCGCAGCCACAAGCAAGAAATTAAAACTATCAAAGAATTCAAAGCGAGTCAAAGATTTATTGGATAAAGGCGTTTCAAAAGCACAAATTGCTAAAGCTATGGGTGTTGGACGCACAACGCTTCGGCGTTTTATCTCTCGTCAAGGATGGGCTTAAGATATATCCATTCTTTTAACTTCTTGCCCCAAGGGCAGGAGGTTGCTTTTGATAAATTTTAACCTTTACCTACACGCATACAAAGGTTCAGAATAAAAAAGTAGAATTGGAAAATTAGTGCTCCGAAATGGAACTTTATTCATGTACTTATGCAAATAACTACGACAATATTATTATGTTTTAAACAAGCTAACAAAGGATAATAATATATGTCGAAAGCAATAGATAATATTAAAGAAGAATTGAAAACACTTTATCCCGATGAGAATTTTACTGATGAAGACCTGATGGATATGGCTCAAAATCTAGTCAAATTCTTTGAAATTGGGATTAGAGTATTAAATCAAGATAAAAAAGAATGTATTTGGCATCCCAAAGTCAAAAAAAATGATAAAAACGCAAAATAAACGCGTACTTTTTCAGTCAACTATGACATAATAATATTGAAGAAACAAACACTTATCAAAGGAAACAAAATGAGAAACATTAACTATGATCCAGATGAACAATGCACAAAAGCTGTGATATTCACACGTGTGAGTACCGAGGACCAATTTAAAACAAATGATTCAATATCTGCACAAAAAGATAAATTAGAAGAATATTGTAAAAATAAAAACTTAAAAGTATTAAAAATATATGAAGTACCAGAATCTAGCACAACTGGTAAACGTAAACTATTTTATGAAATGCTTGACTTTGTAAGAGCTCAAAAACATAAGACAGCTATTGTAAGTCATTGTATTGATCGCCTCCAAAGGACGTATAAAGAATATAATGAACTGGATACACTCAGAACAGAAAGCCGTATTGAATTACATTTTTATAAAGAAAATCTAATTATACATAAAGACAGTCCATCATCTGACATATTCAGATGGGACTTTGGTATTTTGAGCGCTAAAATGTATGTTGGTGCTTTACGTGATAATGTGAAAAGAAGCCAGTTATATAAGTGGCAACAAGGTCAATGGCAAAGTTTTGCTCCAATTGGCTATTTGAATACAGAAAATGAGAATGGAAAGGCCGACATTATTGTAGATCCAGTCCGTGCACCCATGGTTCAAAAGTTATTTCAAGAATATGCAACCGGTCAACATTCTTTAGCAAGTTTAGAAGGGATAGCACATCAGATGGGTTTAAAATCGGCAAGAAAGAATTGTACTCATACACTCTCTCGCGTCCAAATTCATGAAATGCTAACCAATCCGTTTTATATTGGCACCATGGTTCTAATGCGTAAAAATCGCAAACAAAACCGGAATAGAAAGCCAATTTATTATCCTCATAAGTATCCACATCTGGTTAGTAAGGAATTATTTAATCAAGTCCAATGCATATTAAAAGAAAAAGATAAAAACAATACAGGCATAACATCTAAGGCTTGGTATGGCGAGAAAGACTTTGTCTTACGTGGTCTAATCAGATGTTCTCATTGTGGTGGTTTAATGTGTTCAGAACGTCACAAAAAGAAAAGTGGCAATATTTATACTTATTTACGTTGCAACCACCTTGATAAAAATTGTCCTCAAAAGCCTATACCAGAAGATGAAGTATTAAGACAAATTGAAGAAAAGGTCTTTCAACCAATTCGTTTGACACCAACTTTGATCAAAAATATCCAAAAAGCAGTCAAAGAAGGTTTTAAAGAAGATGCCAAATTAAATGCAACTAACAAGAAAAATATCACACTTCGAATCCAAGAGTTAGAAGATAAAAAAAAGAAGCTTGTACACGCTTGGCTTGACGGGAAGATAAATGATATAATTTATAACGAAATGGTGACAGAATTGAATCAAAATATAGAAGAAGCCAAAGAATTGGCTGACAAATATGATAATTATGACAATGAGTTAGATGAAAAATTGGAAAAGATATCAGATATAGCCTTAAATGCAAAAGAAATCTTCAAAAGTTCGATAAATGAAGAAAAACACAAAATTTTAAAACTGATTTTATCGAACTCGCAAGTAAATGGAAAAAATCTTTATTTTTCAATAAATAAACCCTTCGATAAATTGCTTTTTTCGAAGGGTTGTAAGACTTGGTACCTCTGGCCGGACTTGAACCAGCATGATGTTGCCATCAACAGATTTTGAGTCTGTCGCGTCTACCAATTTCGCCACAGAGGCATGTGTTTTTTTTGCTAGACATTTGCATTATACTCATCTAAAATAAATTGTCAAGAGTAAAAATAAAGTATTTTGAATTTTTTTTCAAGGAGACGATTATGAAGAGATCCGTTGTTCATCCCGATTGTTATAAAAACCCGCAGTCTGTCTTTATTACAGGGGCTTCCAGCGGTATCGGCAAAGCGTTGGCGGAAGCCTATGCCGGGGAGGGTGTCACACTGTTTTTATGCGGCAGAAACCGTGATCGTTTGAATCAAACTGCGGATAAATGTCGCCGGAAACAAGCCGAAGTTTACACATTCGCTTTTGATGTGACGGATGAGGAAGCCTCTGAAAAAGCACTTAAACAAGCCTATGAGATTCGGCCGATTGAGTTGGTCATTGCCAATGCGGGCGTTTCCGGTGGTGTTTTGGGAACGAATGAAAGCGACGCAAACAGCCGGACTATTTTTAAAACAAATATTTTCGGTGTGGTGAATACGGTTCTTCCCGCTGCCGGCCTGATGAAAAAGGGCGGCGGTGGACAAATCGCCATTATCAGTTCCATGGCCGGTTATCGCGGGATGGCCAGCTGTCCGGCTTATTCTGCCTCCAAAGCTTGTGTGAAGGCCTGGGGCGAAGCGTTAAAGGGGACTTTGAAACCTTATAATATAGCCGTTACTGTTGTTTGTCCGGGATTTATTGAAACACCTTTGACGGATCGAAATGAATTTTATATGCCGTTTTTAATGAAGGCTCCGAAAGCCGCTGAAATTATTCGTAAAAGATTGACTCGAAATCCGGCTGTTTTGGCATTCCCGTGGATTATGGCGTTGGGCGCGTGGCTCGGTAATATTTTACCGACCGCCGTTATTTTGCCGATTTTAGGCAAATTGCCGAAAAAAGAAAAATAAAACGTTGCGCATTGATTGCTTTTTTGCTATAAGACAAGCATCTGTTATATAAAAAGGGAAATAAGGCATGACAAAAGAAAAGAAAAAAGATCAAGGATGTTCCTGTGTGGATGAAGCTTGTAAAATTCAACAGCGGATTTTTGAACGTGAGGTGGATGAAGAGCTGCAACAGGAAAAGTTGATTCATTTTTGGCAAAAATATCGCTTTGTTATTATCGGCGGTATCGTTGCCGTGTTGCTGGCCACTATCGGATATGAATTGCATCGTTCGTGGTGGCAAAAGATCCGTTTGCAAGAATCGGATCAATATGAAAATGCTTTGTTTGCGGCTTATACGGGAAAACCGGAAGAAGCCGTTTCACGGTTGAAAGCATTATCGGAAGACGGCCGAACAGGGTATCGGTACCTGGCTCAAATGGAGGCTGCCGGTATTTTGCTGTCATCAAATCAAACGGATGAAGGGATGACCCTTTTGTCGGCGTTGGCAAATGATGATAAAGCACCGGTTCAGCTACGCAATGCGGCAGCTTTGGCTTTTGTGGGGCATCGCTTGGAAAACGGGGATGCGACTGCGTTGCAGGGACTGTTAAAGCCGATGCTGAATTCGTCCGAAGGCGCGTTTGCCGCGTCGGCCGCCGAATTGTCGGCCTTGTTGTATGTTCGGGAGAATCAAACGGACAAAGCTGTTCAGGTTTTGGAAAGTGCTTTAAAAAACGGTGAGATGTCGCCGCAGGCGCAACAACGGTTGAACGGCTTGCTCATGGAGATTAAGCCGTAATGAAACACGTGGCAACAATTGTTTGTCTGGCACTTTTTTTATCCGCCTGTTCGAATAAAGGGCCTGCCGCGCCGACAGAAGGACGGCAAAGCATTGCTTTCGTTCGGACGGCTTCTCCCGTTAAAGCGGCGACTCATATGAATTTAGGGGAAGCTTCGGATCAAAAAGTGTGGCCGATGGCTTTTGGCAACGCCGCTAATTATCGTGCCGCGGTGCGGTTGTCCCCGGATTTAAAGTTAGTCCGAACCGTTTCGTTGGGGGAGGGAGTTGATTCGGATGCCGTTACAATCGCTTCTCCGGTGATCAGTAACGGGTTGGTCTACACACTGGACAGCTCTTTTGTTCTACAGATAACCGATTTGGTTTCAGGGCGTTTGGTGCGTCGGGTAAAACTGCCTAAAGTATTGGGAACAACGGCTGAAAGTATTGGTTTGGCGGTAGATGGGAACCGTTTATATGCTGTTGCCGGAAATGGTTTGATTGTCGCTGTTTCAATTCCTGATGGGACGGTTGTTTGGCAAAAAGAATTAAATGCGCCGTTGCGTTCTTCACCGGTTGTGCGGAACGGACGACTGTTTGTTTCATCCGTCAATAATGATTTGTTTGCTTTAAAAACATCGGATGGAGACGAGTTGTGGCGATATGAAGGTGAACCGACGGTAACGAATTTTTTCGGTATGGGAACGCCCGCTGTCGACGGTTCTGTCGTCGTGATGCCGACAACAACCGGTCGGGTTAACGCGTTTGATGTTGAAACGGGTATTTTAATTTGGACGGAAACAATGTGGACGGCGCGCACGTTTAATCCCTTTTGGGACTTGACGCATGTGACGGCCTCGCCGGTTATCGAAAACGGAGTGGTCTATGTCGTGGGTAACGCCGGGAAAACGGGTGCCTATCGTTTGGCGAACGGCCGTTCCGTTTTTGATGTCGAAATCGGTGGCCGGGAAACGCCGGTTTTATCGGGAGATGTCCTGTTTATGATTTCCAATCAAAATGAATTGACGGCTTTGGATAAAAAATCGGGTCGCGTTTATTGGAAAACGCTTCTGTCCGGCACTGATAAAAACGCGATATGGAAAGGGCCTTTGCTGGTTAATGATTTGGCCGTGGTCGTTTCATCGGTCGGCGAGGTGGTGTTCTTTGATTTAAAGTCGGGGCAAGAGGTTCGGCGCGATAAACAAGATGCTCTTTTCGGAGTTCCTGTTGCCGCGGGTGGTTTTATGGTTTTAACAACAAATGACGGCGATATGCTGTTTTATCAATAGGGTGAAAAAATGAAAACAGTTGCGATTGTCGGACGGACGAATGTCGGAAAATCAACTTTGTTTAATCGGCTGTGCGGTCGTCGTCTGGCTATTGTGCATGACCGTCCCGGCGTGACGCGCGATCGAAAAGAAGCGGACGCTTCTTTGATGGATTTGTCCTTTCGGTTGATTGATACGGCCGGTTTGGAGGAAACAACTTCTTTGGCCGAGGCGATGTGGCGTCAAACGGAAGTGGCTATAGAAGAGGCAGATATTGTCTTAATGGTTGTGGATGCACGCGGGGAGTTGACGCGTTTGGATGAACGTTTGGCCAATCAATTGCGCCGATTGAACAAGCCTGTTTTCCTGTTGGCAAATAAATGTGAAGGCAAAATGCAGATGCACATGCTGGCCGATTTTTATCGGCTGGGATTAGGGGATCCGTTGCCCGTTTCCGCCGAACACGGCCTTGGGATGAAAGAGTTGTATGGTCTTTTAAAACCTTTATTTCCGAAGCCGGAGAGGGGTGATTCGGAAGAGCAAGCGGAGGAGGTTGTTGAAGAATCACCTCAAGACAGACCTTTGAAACTGGCTATTGTGGGGCGTCCCAATGTGGGAAAATCGACTTTAATCAACCGATTATTGGGACATGAGCGGCTACTGACAGGGCCTGAGGCGGGTGTAACCCGTGATGCGATTACGATTCCATGGGAATGGAAGGGAAATAAAATCCTATTGACCGATACGGCAGGTTTGCGTAAGTATGGTAAGGTCGAGGATGATTTGGAAAAAATTTCTGCGGCGGATACACGCAATACAATTGATTTTGCCGAGGTTGTGGTGTTGGTTTTGGATGCGAATCAACCGATGGAACGGCAGGATTTAATGATAGCCTCCAAAGTATTGAATGAAGGTCGGGGATTGATCATCGCCTTGAATAAGTGGGATTCGGTTGAAAATCAACGTCGTGTTTTGGCAGATTTAAAGGAAAAAATGGAAACCTCCTTGCAACAGGTCAAAGGCCTGCCGATTGTGACGATTTCAGCCAAAACCGGGTATGGGGTGGAACCGATGATGACCACGGTCTTTCATATTTACAAGTTGTGGAATAAACGGGTGCCGACCCATAAAATGAATGATTTTTTGAAACGGATGACCGAGGCTCATCCGACACCGGTCGCCCGAAACGGTCGACGGATTCCGATGAAATATATGACGCAGGTTCATACGCGTCCGCCGACGTTTGTTATTTTTTCAAGTAATCCGGATCAATTGCCCGAATCGTATTTACGGTATTTGTCCAACGGTATTCGGGAACAATTTGGCTTGGTCGGCGTCCCTATTCGTATTCATATGCGTAAGCGTGACAATCCGTATGCCGACAAGCCCCGGACACCTAAATGGCAAAAGAAAAACAAGAAATAAAGCTTTTAATGTATTTCATTTGATGTGAGATACTTTAAACAGTGTCGGATTAATATGCGAAAACACTTGTTTTGTGCTTGCACTTTATTATGAAATGTATTATCCTGACCTCAATCAGAAAGGAGACACATGAAAAAGACATTTGTTTTTGCTTTAGGTTTGATTTTGTTCGGGGTATGCGGCGCATGCTCATCTTCTCATGATCGTGCCGATTTTTCAGATACCTATCTGTCCAATCAGAATTTGAATGCTCCCAATTATGCGCAATTGCGTGAAATTCCCGTTCCTGAAAAAGCTGTTATGGATTCGAAAAAAACACTCTTGTTCGGTAGTGATCCGTTGATCGGCCGTCTTGTTTTTTCGGCACCGTATGCTCAAACCGGGTTGTTTGATTTTTATTTACAGGAAATGCCCAAAACCGGTTGGCGTGAAATGACCGCTGTTCGCTCGGATAACAGCTTTCTTACTTTTTTAAAGGATAACCGAATCGCGACTATTCGGCTGACTTCTGAAACGGAAACAACAACCGCTATTTTAATTGACATTTCTATGTCTCGAACCATTAAAGGGAACTGAAATGGCTGCCTCTCGGGAATCGGTTGACTCTTTATTGTCACAGATAGATGAAATAGACGCATCTATTCTAAAGGCATTGGATCATCGTTTTCAAATCAGTGAAAAATTATATACCGCCCGTCGGTTGCCGAAAGGGACTTTGTCATATGCTCCGGATCGCGAAGCCTTAAGTTTAAGGCGATTGTTGCGCCAGAAACAAAAGTTTATCCGTTCGCAGGCGTTGGTTCGGATTTGGCGTGAAATTATTTCGGCGGGTGCTCGGATGTATCGGCCTTTTAATATTGCCGTATATACAAAAGAGCGCGGGCATGATATGATGGATCTTGCCAAAAATTATTTTGGCTCGGATGGTTGTTATCTGTCTTGTATTTCAACCAGTCAGGCTATTCAAAAGATCAGTTCTAAAGGTGCCGGTGTTGCCGTGTTGCCTTTGTTTGAACAATCCGAAGACTCTTGGTGGACGGCGTTGTCGTCACCGGAACATAAACACTTGGCAATTGTGGCGCGCTTACCTTTTGGCAAAACGAAGAACTATTTGCACAGTAACGAGGCTTTCGTCGTCGGAACGGTTCCATCCGAACCGACCGGTCTGGATAAATCTTTGTTTGCTGTTGAAATGTCTTGTCAGACAAGTATGGCCTCTTTAAAAAAACTGTTGGAGGATGTCGGTTTCACGGTGGATGGTGTATGGCCGGCGTATAATTTGTCCCGGATTTATTTGTTCGCCATAGAGTTGAACGGATATGTGACAATGGACGACGACCGTATGGTTTTATTTCAGGCGCGGCATAAAAATAATATTCAAATGATGCGCCGAATCGGTGGTTATGCGGTTCAGGAAGAACTTGAAGATTAAACGGGGGAGCCATGTTTTTTAAGAGAAAAAAAATAGATAACTTGGAAAAAACGGATGTGTTGGAAGCCTATCCCGAACGAATTCAGATTTCGGCTATCCCGGAACGTCGGTATTTAAGAACCTCCCGCATTTTAGCTATTGTTACTTTTTTGAACATGGGTGTTATGATTGCTTTGTCCGGCGTGTTTGTCTATTTGGCATCCCGGTTGGATATTTCCGTTGCCAACCCTCAAGTTGTTAATTTATATGCTATGGATCCGGAGCATAAGGTTATTCAAGCCTCTGAACATGATCACCTGTCCGTTCCCGCGTTGCAGCTGATGATGGAGGCTGCCCTTCGGGATTATGTGGTAAATCGGCACGGTGTGGTATGGGATCAAGAGGCTCAGGAAGCCCGCTGGGGCATAGGGGGACCTGTTGCGTTATATTCATCCCAGAATGTGTATAAGCAGTTTTCTTTGGAATCCATGAATGCCCTTAATGAATCTCGTTCTAAAAAGTTGGTTAAAGATGTCCATCTGTATGATTTAAAACAAACGCCGAGCGGTATGTGGGAGGGGTTGTTTGATGTGTTTGATATGCCGATACCCGATATGTTTAATCCGGTGTGTCATTGTTCCGAAAATACACGGGAATGTTTGGCATGTAAGGAGAAGAATGCTTTAAATCGGCGACGTTATAAGGTCTTTATCCGATCAGGTTTCAATGGTACCGCATCGTTAAGGAATCCTTTGGGAATTATGATACGGCAGTATAATTTGTTGTATCAACCGATTGATTCGGAAGAAAAAATGTGGAATTTACCACCAATCCTCCGCCCTCAATTATGATAAAAATGGCGGGTTTATAAAATACCCGCTATGAAAATAGATGGGCATTTTATGTGAAAAGATGCCTTACGCGCTATCGGCTATTTTGTATTTTATCGTTGTTCGCAGGTATTCTTCACTCTTGTTTTTGAGGAAAGGTGCGGCCGTATTGATCTTCAAAACGAACGATGTCATTTTCATCTAATGTATTACCTGTTTGAATTTCAATAAAAATAACAGGTTGTTCCGTTTTATTGGCAATACGGTGTTTTTGACCCGCTTTAATAAAAACAGGCGTGTTTTCGGATGCATCAAATTGTTTTTCCCCTAACGTGATCGTCGCTTGACCGGATGTGATAATCCAATGTTCGTCGCGATGATGATGCATTTGCAGTGAAAGCGTTTGCCCGGGATTGACACATATTTTTTTAACAATGTAATTTTCGCCGACGTCAACGACTTCCCATGTGCCCCAAGGGCGGTTGTCTTTGTCTCCGGCTTTATATGAAACAGTCATTTTTATCCTTTCTTTATTATGTGTTATCATACTAGAAAATGTTGTGAGGAATGTCAAATAAAAAAATACTTGCTTTTTGTTTGAAAAACGAGTAAGAACAAAACGTAGTTTTTTTATAAAAGGAGAAAAAAATGCCATCAGTAGTAAATGATTCATGTGTTTTGTGTAAATCCTGCGTGGAAGTTTGTCCGGTCGGTGCGTTTCGCGAGGGTCCGACACAGGTCGTGGTTGACCCGAACGTTTGTATTGATTGCGGTGTCTGTATTTCGGAATGTCCTCAAGGTGCGATTTCTTCATCTGACGAGGCTGATGAAAAATGGGTTAAATTTAATGCGGAAAAAGCTACGGAATGGCCGGAGGCCTAACGTTTTTGATTAAAATGTAACCGGCTCCTGTTTCGGGGTCGGTTTTTGTTTTTTTCTCTTTACTTTTTAATCCGGATACAGTAAAAGAGAAAAAATAAAAGGATGATGTCGTGAAACAAAAATTGATTTCGGTTGTGATACCCGCTTTTAATGAACAGGATAATTTACCCGTTCTGGTGTCCGAGTTGACTTCCGTTTTAAAAAAAATCGGTTTGTATGAAATCTTGATCGTTAATGACGGCAGTACGGATAAAACAGAATCTGTTATAGAGGAATTGCATCGTTCGGATAAATGTGTGCATTTGATTTCCTTTACTCGAAACTTTGGTCATCAATATGCTTTGAAAGCCGGTTTGGACAGAGCTTGCGGCGATTGTGTTATTTCAATGGATGCGGATTTGCAACATCCGGTTTCATTAATACCGACGATGATTCGGGAATGGCAAGACGGAAACGATATTGTGTATACCGTTCGACGTGAAACAAACAATGAATCATGGTTTAAAAAGATGTCATCTCGCCTGTTTTATCGTTTTTTTAATTTTTTAACGGATTTACGATTGCCCCGGGGGGCTGCCGATTTCCGGTTGCTGGATAGAAAAGTTGTCGACCAGATTAAGAGTTTGCCCGAACGAATGCTTTTTTTGCGTGGTATGATTTCCTGGATCGGATTTACACAAAAGGGAATTGCCTATACCCCGGCGCGGCGTTTGAATGGTTCCAGCAGTTATACCTTACGTAAAATGGTTGCTTTGGCCGCAACGGGTGCCGTTTCATTCAGTTTGAAACCATTGCGTGTGGCGATTTATTTGGGATTGTTTGTTGCGTTTATGGGATGTTTGTTTACGGCGTATGTTCTTTATATGCGCTTGTTTAACGGTTCGGTTATTTCCGGATGGGCCTCTTTGATGAGTGTGACACTGATTTTGGGGGGGGCTCAATTATTTATGATGGGTATTATCGGTGAATATATCGGTATGATTTTTATGGAAACAAAACACAGACCACAGTATATTATATCAAAAACAACACTAACATCAAAGGATAATCATGAAAAATAAATCACTTTTCCTCTTTGACGCTATACGGAATCAGCTTGGCCGGTTACCATCACCGTTGTTGAAAGCTTTGTCGGGCATGTTCCGTTACTTGAAACGTAATTGGGATATTGCTTTGACAGTTACCCTGACATTGATCGCTTTTTTCTGGCTTTTCGGATTAAGTGTTCTGGATATTTATAATATCGGCCTTGTGTCCAAAGGGGGGGATTTTTCTGTTTCTTATATGGGGAGCGTCCTGTATCGTATTGACGAATGGCGTTGGCCGATTTTTACACATATGAATCTGGCCTATCCTTATGGTATTTCTGTTCACGGAACGGATGGCGGTCCGTTGTTGTCCGTGATCTTTAAATTACTTCATACCGTTTTCGGACTCAGCCCCGAAGTGCAGTTTGTCGGTATCTGGATGTTGATTTCTTATGTGTTGCAGGCCTATGTATCCGTTTTGATTTTTCGACACGCTTTCAAAAATAAATGGTTGATAACAATAGGTGCTTTGTTTTTTGTCTCGGCACCGATTATGATGATGCGCGTGTTTGTTCATATCAATCTGATGCCTCATTTTATTCTGTTGTTTGCTATTTTGATGTGGATGAATAATCGCTTGGGGGCGAAAGAATGGTTTTATATGGCGGTTTTGATTTCTCTCGGAATTTTGACATGCCCGTATTTTTTGCCGATGCAGGCCGGTTTCTTTGCTTTGTTATTTTATCAAAAGGTGTGGGTTGAAAAAGCCGTTTCCTGGAAAACCTTGTTGAAAGGAATTGTGATGCTGGCGGCCGTTTTTCTGGGGTGGTTTTATCTGTTGGGCATGATGACGACCGAACAGGAAATTGCCAGCGGCGGATGGCGTGGTTTGGCGTTGAATCTGACGGCACTGTTTAATCCGATTTGGAGCCGATCTCAGGTGTTTAATACATTGACTCCTAAAGTCGATTTTGATGCCGATAATTATTTTGGTTTCGGTTTGTTACTGTTATTGTTGTTTTTGTTTCCCAATGTTAAAGATTTGTTCCGGCGGGAAAATTTAAAAAAACATTGGCCGCTGGCTCTTTTGCTTCTCGGGTTTACGCTTTTTGCCTTGTCGTCTCAGGTCAAGTGGGGCAAAACAGTCGTTCTGGACTATAAACCCGGTGCTTACATTGATTGGTTGGGGAGTGTTTTCCGCTATTCCGGTCGCTTTTTCTGGCCTGTCTGGTATTTGTTGGCGTTTTATTTAATTAAGACGCTCGGAACGAAGTTCCCTAAAAAAGCATGGCTGATTTTACCGGCGTTGTTGGCTGTTCAAATTTGGGATTTATATCCGACTTATAAAATGAAACAGAGCTTTGTTTTGAACACAAAACCCTATGTCTATCCCTTAAAATCGCCGGAATGGGATCGTTTGACGCGTCAATACGACAACGCGTTTATTTTCGCCCATAATAAGAATTATGCCGGCATTTGGCGTTGGGCTATTAAAAATCATAAAAACGTTAATTATGGTTTTTTAAATCGTCCGTCACGTAAAACGCATGAATTGGTGAATACGGTTCGGGAACAGATTTTATCCGGCTATCTGTCCAAGCGCTTCAATAATTATTTCTTTGTTATTGATGAGGATTTGATGAAACGGATTGATCGTGCCGCCCAAAAAAATCCGGCGGTGGCGAAATTAAAATCTCATATCCGGCGGATTGATCAATATGATATTTTGGAGTATCATCCCGATTTGGAACAAAATATAAGCTATAAAACAAGCTTCATTCCGGTATCTCATCGTTATTGGACGGCTGATTTAATTCAAATAAGTCCGTATCGTGTCTATCGATTGGTGGATAATCGAAAGGATTTTGCGACAATCGTTCGTTATGATGATAAAATGCTGGTTTTAGATTGGGATAAATATGATACCGAAGAGTTTAAAAAAGGAAAAGACAATCGGTATCATCAAGTAGTAAAGCCGGATAAAGATGATAAATAATCGTATTTTTCCGGCAACACCCGAACATATTGAAAAAGGTGCTGAACTGATCCGAGCGGGTGGCCTTGTCGTTATGCCGACCGAAACGGTTTACGGGCTGGGGGCTTCGGCCTATGATGCCCAAGCCGTTGCCCGCATTTTTGAAGCTAAAAACAGACCGACCTTTAACCCGCTGATTTCTCATATTGCCGATTTGGATTTTTTGCCGCAGTATGCCGAAACGGATGAGCGGGTCATGGCGTTGGCTAAACATTTTTGGCCTGGACCGCTGACCTTCGTTTTACCGCGAAAGGATATGTCTGCCTCTTTGGATTTGGCCTGTGCGGGATTGACAACTGTAACTGTCCGAATGCCGAATCATCCGGTTGCTTTAGCGTTGATTCGTGCCGCCGGAGTTCCCGTCGTGGCACCCTCCGCTAACCGATCCCAAACGATGAGTCCGACAACGGCATTACATGTTTGGCAAAGCCTGGGGAATCGCGTGGATATGATTTTAGACGGTGGTGCGTGCACCGTCGGGGTTGAATCCACAATTATTGACATGACGGGTCAACAGGTGGTTATGTTGCGGCCTGGCGGTATCTCCAAGGAGGATTTGGAATCCTTTTTGAATGAACCGGTTTTGCTTTCTCACGGTAATCCGAATTTACCGAGTTCTCCGGGGCAGATGTTAAAGCATTACGCGCCATCACATGTATTGCGTATCAATGTTGTGAATCCGGATCCGGATGAGTTTTTTATCGGATTCGGCGATATCGGTGCGGATGCTCCTTTAAACCTCAGTCCCTCCGGTGATTTGAAAGAAGCAGCCAGCCGATTGTTTGACTATCTTCACCGGGCGGATGAACAGAATGAGTTTTTAAAAATCGCTCTGGCACCCATTCCCGAAACAGGACTCGGTTTGGCTATCAATGACCGTGTCCGCCGGGCGTCCTATAAGTAAAATACTTGACTTTTTAAATTTTTTATGATATATTACATAAATATATTATGGAGGGAAAATGGCACGTTTAACACCCGAATTGCGTACCTATATTGAAAAAACAATTAATGAAAGCACTTTATTGACACATTTAAAATTAGGTGAGTTGAAAGATCTTCGCACAACAGATCATCCCGAACTTAAATTTGTTCAGTTGCAACTGTATGACTGGGCTACTCAAAAAGTGCCTGTTTATCTGCGGGATAACGGCCTGATTTATTCGCGGACTCATGGCGGGCAACAAATTATGAGTTTGAATACAGATAGGGTTCCGGATCAGATTCATCAAAATTTAATACGTGTCTTTGGCTTTTTGGGTCGGGTTGCGTCTCGATATAACTCTTTGTCTCAAAAGGAAATTCAATATGATTTGTTGCACCGAAAATATCCGTCTGTTAACTATGTCTTGAAAGAATTGAATCGGAATACGTTCGCCTTTTTGAAAACCCGATCGATCAGATCCGCCGGATAGATGTTGCTTTTTGAATCCGATTGTTTTAAAATGCCTCCTGTCTGAATAGATAAGGAGGCTTTTTTATGAAAACATTTTACATCGTGCTGTTGGGGGGATTGTTAATGGCAACAACCTCTTTTGCGGAAAATATCAAATTACCGAATCCGACCTTGCATGGAGGTAAGCCGTTAATGGATGTGATACGAGAACGCCAATCCGGACGCGCCTTTGATACGCGTGTGCCGGATGATCAGGTTCTGTCGGATATTTTATTCGCGGCCTACGGCCTGTCGCATGATGGCAAGCATACGATTCCGACCTCTATGAATCGTCAAAATTTGAATGTTTATGTTGTTTTGTCCAAAGGGGTTTTTCTGTATCGTCCCGCCGATCATGATTTGGTGCAGGTTTCCCGTTCGGATGTTCGATCGCTGTTTGCGAATCAGGAGTATATGAAAACCGTTCCCGTTATTTTGGTCTATACCGGAAGTGATTCTGAAAACTCTCCGTTACATGCCGGATCGTCTTACCAAAATGTGGGTTTGTATGCGGCCTCCGCCGGTTTGAACAATGTGGTTCGAATGCCCCGGGAAAAAGAAAAAATTGCGCAAGCATTGGATTTACCGGCCGAAGAATTTGTTATTGTCTCCCAGGCTGTCGGGTATCCACCTCGGGATTAGCCGGCTCCGCTTTTGTCTTCAATCAATTGAGTCGCTATACTGTCCAACGGTGCGGCTGTCTTAATGTTGCTTTCAACCGAGCGTAATCTGCGATTGACGGCGCGTGTCCGTGTTTCGGCTTCATCCAGTGTTTTATGCGCTTGTTCGATGTTTTTCTTCACCTTTTCAACCCATAAAGCGTATTTTTCAAACTCTGTTTTGGCTTCATTCAAAACTTGCCAGACTTCTCCGGATCTTTTTTGAATTGCCAATGTGCGGAACCCCATCTGTAACGAATTTAAAAAGGCACCCAGTGTGCTGGGACCCGCAATGGATATCCGGAATTTGTTTTGAATTTCGGCCGCTAATCCGGGACGACGCATAATTTCGGCATATAACCCTTCCGTTGGTAAAAACATAATACCGAAATCCGTTGTTTTCGGGGGGTAAACATACTTGTCGGCGATTCGTTTGGCTTCCATTTTGATTCGTTTTTCTAATTCTGACGAGGCATGTTCCAACAAAGTGGTGTCGGCTTGCTCCGACGCTTGAACTAATCGGTCGTAATCTTCAATCGGAAATTTGGAATCAATCGGAATTAAGACATCTCCGTCCGGCAGTTTGACGGCAAATTCAACCACTTCGGCTGAATTGTCACGAATGTGTGCATTTTTAACGAATTGTTCCGGAGATAACATTTGTTCTAACAGGTTTCCTAATTGAACTTCTCCCCAGGTTCCGCGCGTCTTGACATTTGTTAAGACACGCTTTAACCCGCCGACGTCTGTTGCCAACGTTTGCATTTCACCAAGTCCTTGATGCACTTTTTCCAAACGTTCCGAAACCAAGGCAAATGATTCCCCCAACCTTTTTTCCAGTGTGTTGTGCAGTTTTTCATCAACGGTAGCTCTCATCTGTTCCAGTTTTTCGGTGTTTTCTGCACGCAACCTGTCCATGCGTTCTTCCACGGTTCGCCGGATGGAATCGTTAAATTGAATCAATGATTGTCCCAACTCTTGCCGTAAGTCCCGGGTGTCGGCATGCATCATGCGTTCCAATCGTTCCAGGTTTCCGCTGAGGGAAGGTGTCTTTTCCAACAGGCAGATTTTAACAATCATGAATAATACCAAAGCCAGCAGAATAAATAAAAGGCTTATAATAAAAATCTGTTCCATGCGTAAATATCCCTTTCTTTTTTTTCCTTTTTGCGTTAGTGTATCAAAAGGAAATGCAAATGAAAATCTTTTTTTTATGTTTGTGTGCTTTTTTATTTTCTGTTTCCGTTCGCGCCGAAACATTTTATTACCGCGCGTCGGGAGCCGGAATGCATTTAATGGATGCGGCGGTTGAATATACGGCAACCTCAAAAGAGTATCAGGTGCGCCTGACAACCAAAACACGCGGATTGTTGTCTTTTTTGGTGGATTCTCAATCTGTTTTTTTCAGTCGTGGTGTTTGGAATGGGGATGAGCCTGTTGTTGTGGATTCTTATATGGAAACATCAAACGGTGATCGGATTAAACGCCGTGTTTTGGCCTTTCATGATAAAGAAAAACAATTGGATTATCCTTCTGTTTTTATGCATAGGTTGGTAACGTCTTCACCCGAAGCCCAAACATATACGGTTTTTGACGGAAAGAGAACGTTGCGTGTGACATTTCGATATGAAGGGGAGATGTCGGGAACGGATATTGATAATCCGACTTATCCGCGGGTGCACCATTATACCGTTACCGTCGATATTGTGTCCGGTAAAAAGAAGGGATGGTTTTTTAATCGCATGAAAGATAAATCCGCACCGCCCCTGCATTTATATTTTTCCGATCCCGATTCGTTAACGGGACGGCAAAAGTTAGTCTATGCCGCGTTTGATACGGCTTTGTTCGGACAAATTACTATTCGGGAAACGGTTGATGCAAAGTTTGATTAATACATTTTTAGATATTGTCAAGTGGCCGCTCGCTCTTTTAATGCTGTTGCTTGTTATTCCGGCTTTTAAAACGGATATGTTGATTTTACAGGATGGTGTGAACCGTATGGTTCTGACATGGTTTTTCTTGCCGATGTTGGCAATGATTGTTGCGTGGTTTACCGTTCCCGGATTTTACGGTTCTTTCCTTTCCATTTTTGAACACGAGGCAACACATATGCTGTTTGCCGTTCTGACCTTTCATTCTCCCCGAAACATAGAGATAAATCAGGGCGTCGGCGGCTCCTTTTCGTTTCGCGGACGCGGAAATTGGCTGATTGCCTTGGCACCTTATTTTTTTCCGACCTTTGCTGTTTTGGTCATGGCGGCCAGCCTGCTTTACGCTTGGACGGGGGAGCCTCTTCCCAATCAATATTGGGCTGTTTTCGGTGTGATGACCGGATATCATATTGCTTCGACATTACTCGAAATTCATCCTAAACAAACAGATTTTAAGGTTGCCGGTTATGTGTTTAGTCTGCTTTTCCTTCCCGGTGCTAATTTAATCTCTTACGGCATTTTACTGTCTTTTGCCTGCTATGGTCCGGTCGGTATCGGACGCTTTATTCGTTCATTAATTGATCAAACATCGCTTTTTATCGGGATTTTTGTTTGAATTCTCTTGCATTTAAAACGGATTTGTCGTATCTTAACTCCCGTTAATTTTTTTATTAGGAGATTTTTTATGAATCAATATCGCACACATACTTGTGGCGCTCTGCGTGCTTCAAACGCGGGGCAGACTGTTAAATTGTCCGGCTGGGTTCATCGGAAACGAGATCACGGCAATCTGTTGTTTGTGGATGTGCGCGATAATTATGGTATTACGCAGTGTGTTTTGGATACGGCCAGTCCGGTTTTTCAGATACTTGAAAAAATTCGTCCTGAATCCGTGATTACGATTGAAGGTCAAGTCGTTTTGCGTGATACGAATACGATTAATCCTAAAATGCCGACGGGTGAAATTGAAGTTTCCGTTGAATCTGTTGTTGTTCAATCTGAGGCTGAAACGCTGCCGTTGCAAGTTGTTGCGGATTCCGATGATTTATCCGAAGAGCAACGTTTGACATATCGCTTTTTGGATTTACGCCGGGAAAAACCGCATGCCAATATCTTGTTGCGTAACCGTATGACAAAGTTTGTGCGTGACCGGATGTGGGATATGGGCTTTTACGAGTTTCAAACACCGATTTTGACGTCATCCAGTCCGGAGGGTGCCCGCGATTATTTGGTTCCTTCCCGTGTGCATAAGGGTGAGTTTTACGCTTTGCCGCAATCACCGCAACAGTTTAAACAATTGTTGATGGTTGCTGGTTTTGATCGGTATTTTCAGTTGGCACCCTGCTTCCGGGACGAAGATAGCCGCGCCGATCGCTCTCCCGGGGAGTTTTATCAAATCGACTTTGAGATGTCCTTTGTCACACAGGATGAAATTTTTGAAGTTGGTGAGCGGCTGATGTCTGACTTATTTGCTGAATTTGCGCCGAATGCCAACATTTCAAAAGCTCCCTTTATTCATATTCCGTTTGCCGAGTCTATGTTGACTTACGGAACGGATAAGCCGGATCTGCGCAATCCCTTGGTGATTAAAGATGTGTCTGATGTGTTTGCCGGTTCTTCATTCGGGTTGTTTGCGAATATGGTGGCTCAAGGCGGTTTCGTGCGCGCTATTCGAACACCCGGTACGGCCGCTAAACCGCGTAGCTGGTTTGATAAAATGAACGGTTTCGCTGTTGAACAAGGCATGGGTGGCCTGGGGTATATGACTCTGGCCGAAGAAGGAACAAAAGGTCCGATTGCCAAGAATCTGGATGCAGATCGGATTCAGCAATTGATTGATATCACAGCGGCACAGAAAGGGGACAGTATTTTCTTTATTTGCGGTAAAGATGATAAAGCGGTTAAATTTGCCGGTTCTGTGCGTATGTTATTTGGTAAGGAATTGGATTTAATTGAAAAAAATGCTTTCCGTTTTTGCTGGATTACGGATTTTCCGTTCTATGAGGCGAATGAAGAAACCGGTGCTCCTGAGTTTTCTCATAATCCGTTCTCTATGCCTCAAGGCGAAATGGATGCCTTGCTGAACCAAGATCCTTTAACGATTAAAGCGTATCAATTCGATATGGTTTGTAACGGATATGAAATTTTGTCCGGTGCCATTCGTAACCATCGGCCGGATGTGATGTTTAAAGCGTTTGAAATTGCCGGCTATGGTCCGGAAGTGGTAAGAGAAAAGTTTGCCGGATTATTGAATGCGTTTCAATACGGTGCACCGCCGCATGGTGGTGCAGCCTTTGGTTTTGACCGTTTGGTGATGTTAATGACGGATGAAAGCTATATTCGGGAAGTGATTGCGTTTCCGTTTAACCAACAGGCGCGGGATTTATTGATGCATGCACCGTCACCCGTTACGGAAAAACAATTACGGGAAGTGCATATTAAACTGCGTTAAACCGAAATAATAAAAAAACGGGAAATCTGCGGGTTTCCTGTTTTTTTTGTCATTCTTGTTTTTTTGTTTTCTGTCATCCCCGAGCCTTCCTCTACAGTCATCCCCGACCCCTTTTTATTTTTCGTTATTCCCGCCCCCATTTCTATTGTCGTTCCCGCTCCTTTTTTGCCATCCCCGTGCCCTGACACGGGAATCCGGTAACACATAAGGCACTATTCCTGAAAAAGTGAAAATCCCAAGCAAAACTGTAACGAAAAAAGGGTCAATAAAATGTTACAGATTTTGTAACATGAGTGAGGATATGAAGTCAAGAAAAAAGTGAAAATATAAAAAGACTTCCTGTATTTTGAGAGAAAAGAGGGATAGGATGAAAAAATGTAAAAATTAAATGACCATTAAATTTTTACAGGAAAGGGAAATGGAAAATGAGAGGAAAAAGAGAGGCGGGGATCCGAGAAGAATCGGGACGTATTTCCACTTTGTCATCCTCGGGCTTGACCCAGGGATCCAGAAACAAGGAATCCAGAAAGGGTGATGAATCGGGACGTTCGATGGTAGAAATGCTGGGCGTTTTAGCTATCATGGGTGTGTTGGCGATTGGTGGAATAGCGGGGTATCGATACGCAATAGACAAATACAATGCGAATGAAATTATCAATGACGTCAAAAAGCGGGCGGTTGTTATTTCGCAACAGTTGGCTGTCGGAGGAAGCGTGGAAACGCCGGAGTTCAAGCCGGAAACGGAACAGGGATATGGTGTGGAACAGGTGTTGTTGGATGACGGCTTTTTTTCGATTATCATGTCGGATGTGCCACAAGGTGTTTGTGCGCGGATTGTGGAAACGGAATGGGCTTTGCCGGTGGCGATGTATGCGGGTTCGGTCATGGCGCAAGGGGAGGGCAGTATCTGTCAGGAAAACAATCGGATGCAATTTGAATTTACGGATGATTTAAGGGCAACGAATGAAAAGCCGGAACATTGCACCAAAAAATCGGATTGTTCTTCCAAATGTGATGATTGTATCGACGGTGTGTGTTTGGAAAATTGCCCCGCCGGTCAGGCGTGTGTGCGATCATCAACCGGCAATGTTAGTGTCCCGGATTTGTGTTGCCCGCTGGATCGCATTATGAATGGTACCTGTTGTGCTTCAATTACTTATAATGATCAAGGAGAAAAATTATGCTGTCAAAGATCAAATATGACAAGTTGTTGTCCTGAAGGAGAGTTTATGTGGAATGGTCAATGTCACAACTGTGATGACCCTACAGATTTGTATGGAATAGTGGTAAATTTTTACCGTTATTCATGTGATATGTGTCCCAATCGTGTTTCTGCCGGGTGGCAATGCCTGATAAAGTGTAAGGAGGCAGATCAAGTTGTTTGGAGAGGACGATGTTTATGCCCTGATGAACGGCCTGTTATGGGGCAGGACGGAATATGTCGTCCATGTGGTTCAAATGGTGTCTGGTCAAGTGCCTCATCTGTATCAACAGTTCACGAAATGGATAGTTGCGGTGTTGCAGCATGGTGTGGAAATATGTATTGCAGCGGAGGATATGTGTGGGCATGTGCCCCAGGTAAAATAAGTGGTGTTAACGCATTAAAGATAGATGGTTCTGCTGCTGGTGGCGGTGGATGGGCTTGTTTTTACTGCAATGAGTTACAACTTGATAAATTGAAATACAAAGCACAATGCGAATCGTGCGGCGGGACCTGGAGCGGTGCTTGGAATGACGGGACTTGTTATCCGTAAAAAAATACACTTTTTATAAAAAAGTGCTTGCATTTTATTTTGAAATCGTGTAAAAGAAACTTACTTTCGATTTCAAAGGGTGTGTAGCTCAGGTGGTTAGAGCGTTACGTTGACATCGTAAAGGTCGCAAGTTCGAGTCTTGCCACACCCACCATAGATCTTGACTTTCAAAAAACGCTTATTAACATAAGCGTTTTTCCATTATAGATATTTGTTTTTTTGGGGCGAATTGAATCCGATTTAGACGCACCCGGCGCGAGGAACTAAAATTTCTTTTATTTTTAAATACGTGTCATAATCAACTTTTTTATAGCTGCGATAATGTAATTTTCTTTTCAGTTCATTATGAACTGTGTTCGGGTGTTTTAATTCACAATCGGAAACGGCCGCAACAAGTTCTTTTATTTCAAGAGCTTTCAATACTTATCGGCTCTGATACGTCTTCTGATACCACGGAGGTGGCTGTTAATCGTGCCGGAAACGTTCCTCTTTGGGCATGAAGTATTCCGAATATAACGGCTAATCCGATAAGTGCGATTAAACCAAGTAAAAATGTGGAATTACCAAAATTACATCGACTGATGATAATATGATTTGTGTTTTTATTTATATTTTTCTCTGAATTTTCGGGCTTGACTTTGGCTTTTGATAAAATGTTTTCGATTGAATCTGTATATTGTGCCATTTTTCCTCCTTTATTTTGAAATAATACATACCATTATATGTTTATTTCAGAGAATAAAAAAGAAAAAATCAACTTACTTTTTTATTTTTGTAAAGTAAACTTGTTAAATCAATAACTTGTGCTGTTCTTTGTTCGGCAGGTAAAGGTGCCAGATAATCATATAATGCGAAAACAAGCTCGATTTTGTCTGTAACTTCCATTGTAAGTTTATTTTTTTGTAGCCAATTTTCAACTGCAATGAAAAACTCTGTCAATATCTCTTTTTGAAGTGCCGGTTTTTCCGGTATGTCAAATAAATAGTTGGGTGTGATGTCCAAAAAACGACATAGACGCAAAATCATGTCGTGATCCGGATATCGTTCATCTTTGATATACTGATTTAATCGGGGGGCACCTATTCCCAATTCTTTTGCCGCCCGATACTGACTGATACCTTTTTTTTGCAAGGCTTCCAATATTTTTTTTCCGATCATATTAAAAACATATCATATATCTTATTCAAAAACAAGAAATAAAATATTTCACACTTTGTGAAATATTTTTGTTGGCTTGTAGTTCACAATATGTTAATATGTGATTTGTGTTACTCATCAGGAGGGTGTATGAACAGATTGGAAAAAAGAAAAAGTTTTATGATGTATGCCAGCTTTATCGCACCGATTCGTTTATTGACGCAGGCTCAAAAAGGCGATTTACTGGATGCTGTTTTTACGTATCAGGCAACGGGATGCGAACCGAAAATGGATCCGCAAGTGCATATGTGCTTTATGTTTATGAAGATTCAATTTGATGCGGATAGTGAAAAGTACCGTCAAAAATGTGAGAAGAATCGTGCTTCAATCAACGCAAGATGGCATGCTTCATCCGTATCCGTCGGTATGGGAACGAATACGTCACTTACCGATGATAAATGTGATAATGATGATAAAAAGAGAAAATTTTCAGGTGAAAATTTTAAAGAAAAACCACCGCTTCGTTTGAAGGATTCCGGTTTGGATTTATCCAAAGTTCCCGATTCATTTTATCACATCGCATCTGAAACAGGTTATACGGGGAATGTTGAATCGGCTTATCACTCCTTTGTTGTCTATTGGAAATCAAAGACCGGATCGGCTGGTAGGCATTCCGATTGGATGTCTGTTTGGCGGACTTGGCTCCGGCGGCGACTTCAATTTACCGCAAACAATCCGATTAAACAAATGACACAGCATAATATTGATTTTTTTGTTACAAATGCCGGCGGGGACAGCGTATAAAAACAAACGAACAATTTCAAACTGCCTTTGATATTTTAACGGCTTATTACGGATTGCCTGCCTGGGAATTAAAGCCGAAAGAAGGGCAAAGCAGAGAGGAAATTATCCGCATTTGGTGTATTCCCGAATATGCTCAAGTGTGTAAATATTTCGGACGATTGTCCAAAACAGGTTTGGCACCGGATAAAATCGTTGTTGCCCGTTGGTTTAAAGAAGATACAGCACCCTTTTATAAAGGAAAACGTATCACGGCATCTGTTGCCGAACTCAAAGCAATGGGGGAAGGATCGGTTACGCTCAATATGGGAGGTATTCAATATAAAGCTTCTTTGAATTTGTCTTCTGTAACCTCTTATTCCGATGTCGCCTCGGCGTTGCAAACGGCTATCCGTTCAAATGTGGAGGGCGGCGAAATGTATGCCAAGTCAACTGTTGTGTTCAACTCCGTAACGGGCGGACTGATCGTAACGGCGGGTACTTCCGGCAAGGATGCCCTTATCGATGCTGTTGAACAAGCCGATACGGGCTTTGATTATGCTGCGCCCTTGGGATTGGTCGAGGCCGAGCTCTCCCAAGGTGTAGATGCCGAAAAATTTTCGGATTTTTGTGATCGCATTTATCATGCCAATGTGGCCGGTTTCAGTATCACGACTATGGAAACATTAACGCGGGATGATATCACAGCCGCCGTCAATTGGCTTCAAACGGTTCAGAACGGCCAAACGTATAACACGCGCGTTCGTTTGGTCTTTAATGTTAATGATTTATCTGAAGCCAAAGCCATTCAATCGGATCTGTCCGATATGACGGGCTATGTGATGTGTTATGATCCGTATGGCGAGTTCATCAATGTGTTGGATTGCTCTATTTGTGCCAGTATAGACCATAATGTTGTTAACGGTAGTATTAACTTTAATTTTCAACCCGCCGCGGGATATACGCCGGTTACGGATTTGGGAACGGTCACGGATTATCAATCCGGTCAGACAAATGTTGTTTTGTGGGATGATTTGAATACCCATAAAATTTCCTGTGTGTATTCGGTCGGTTTTGGTTCGGCGGAAACAACGTATTATGGAAAAGGATTGATGCAGGGGGCTTTCGGAACCGAAGACGTTCAGGTCAATGAATCCTGGCTGGAAGAAGATATTCAGGTGCGTGTCATGAACGCTTTTAATACACTGAATAAGGTTAAATTACAAGGACAGGATGCTGTTGAATTGGTCAGCACTCTGATCGCCCCGTCTTTTGAAAAAGGAAAACAAAATGGTTCAATTGCTCGAAATGGCACACTGACGGATAGTGATCGCCTGAGCATTGTTCAGGCAACCGGTGTCGCGGCTGCTCCGGATGCGGTGGCTAACAACGGTTATTATTTCAAGGTTCAGGAATTGACCGCGGAAGACATCGCCGAACGACGTGTCCGGATTGTTTCCTGTTACCTGTGCGGCGGTGTTGTCAATGAAATTCGGATTATCAACAATATTTATGGTGCTTAAGGAGAATAATAATGGATACAGTTGCTATTTCATCAAACGGAACCGGTTTTACAACCTGTTCCTATTCTTTAACGGCTCTGCCGGTCGTTTCATATATGAAATTACAAGGCTTTGCCTCGGACGGCGTGTCGTGGGACGATATTGAACCGGCCGCGATCAGTATCGGTGCCGACGGTTTGGCCTCCGTTAATCAAAAACCCGTTTTATATACGGGCACGTTTACATTAAAAGCCAATTCGAACAGTCGTAATGTGTTGGATATGTTGGTTGATGTCGCAACGCCGGCACATGGAAAACCGGCAACATCCTATGAAATTGTTTTGACGGAAAAAAACAGCCTGACCGGTTTTACATATGTTTATACCGGTGGTTTGATTACCTCCGCTTCGGGGGGAAATTCTGCCAATATGGAAGACGGGCAGGCGGATAAAACATATAAAGTCACGTTTACATCCCGGACAGCGATGCCGATGTAGATTTTTAAGGGGCGGCAACGCCCCTTTTTATAAATGGGGAAATTAAAATGGAAAATACGAAAATCATTGAAATTGATGATATGGGCGATGTGAAAAAGTTCCGTATCCGTTTGTTTGATGTTTTGGAAGGCTTGGATTTTTTGGATGAGGCTGTCGGCCGGATCAGCGGTAAAGAAAAGGTGACGATTAAGCCGTTTTTGTCAACTTTGGTAAAGCTGGCTGTTCCGTTGGATACATCCGGCACAATGCCTTTGTTGGGGGAGGAGCGTTTTCTGACACTTCAGGAAGCCTCTGTCTTGGTTAAGAATCCCTTGACCTTAATTGAGTTGGGATTTCGAATTTTGGAGTTTCAAAAGGTTTTTATTCAAAGCTCGCCGCACTTCCAAGGCTTGATCCGAACGCTCGAAGAAAAGTTGAATATCAAGATTTCGGATTAAATAATGCGGTGGGCAATATTTTAACGGGAGAATGCTCCGTTTCGGATTTAAAACAGATGGACTTGCGAGATTTTTGGATGCAACAGGTTGTCGGTTATGTCAATCAGAAAAATGAAATCGTTTTTTTTAATTTAAGTAAAAAGGTTGGAAAATGAGCGAACAAAATACAAATGGTCTGACTCTTGAAAAACTAAAGGCTTTTCAAAGCGCGCTTGTGACGTGGCGCGGTAAAATAGCCGCTGCGTTGGACACAATTCAAAAAACGG
Organism: uncultured Alphaproteobacteria bacterium; assembly: GCA_944391735.1. Lineage (GTDB taxonomy): Bacteria > Pseudomonadota > Alphaproteobacteria > CAAHEQ01 > UBA3637 > CALXZG01. The sequence continues at coordinate 25,740 of CALXUR010000002.1, forward strand.
TGTCTGCCTCCTTTGCCCGTATGACGTTTGTCGGGTTTGAACGTAAACTGGGGGGGGGTCTGAAAGAAAAGTTACTCTCCTTTGGCACAAAAATATCCGGTATTGGTAAAAGTTTTTTAAATTTTTCCGATATTGTTCGTAACGTGCTTGTCGGATTGGGCAATCTTGTTTCACCGACGCGCCTGATTTCCGGTTTGTCGGCTCTATACGGTTACGCCCGTCAGACAGCTTATGTGGCCGAACAAACAGGTTTTTCCATCGGGGAGGTCAGTCGTTTTCAAAATCTGCTTGGCCTGTTCGGCGGCTCTGTCGAAGATACCGCCTCTTCTTTGTTACAGTTGCGGCGGGTTTTTTCCGAGTTGGAAACAACAAACGTGGTTGATGCCGTTACGACTCTGCGTGTTCGGTTAAAAGGTTTGACGGACACAGAACGAACAAATCAAGTGTCCGGATTGGGAATTGATAATCCGGCACTGTTGCGACTGTTGCGCATTTCTGATGAAAGGTTTAATCAGCTATCGGTAACGGCCGGTCGTTTTTGGGATATGAACGAAAGAGGTGTGCAATCCGTTGAAGTTGTTCAATCTCTGCTCGCGCGGATTAAGTTGTTGTTTTCCGGAATGGGGTATGTTTTGGCGGATGCGATTTTACCCTATGTTGAATCCATCAATCATGTCATGGAAAATAACGCCGGTTTGTTAAGTGGTTTGAAAGGTATTATCCACGGTATTGTCGGATTGGTTGCCGGTGTGGTGCAGATGATATACCAAATCGGATATGTTGTCGGGGCTGTGATAGGAAGTACTGTCGCCGCTGTGGATGGGTTATACCGTCGTATTGTTGCTCTCGGGCAGAAAATCGGCTCTTTTATCGGGGATGCGGCTTATCATGTTACGGCGTTTGTTCGGTCAATTCCAACTTTGATTCAAAAGGCTTTGTCATATATTTTATCTTTGGTCGGTCAAATGTGGGATGAACTTAAGTCTCTTCCGGGGATAAACTGGTTAATCGGTTCGGATGATAAAAAGTCTCACACGTTACCCATGCGCGGTAAAGCCCGGGATATTATTTCAAGTTATTCGGATTCTCAAACAATTCGAAATGAAGGCGTGACAAACAATACGCGTAATACATTTCATATTACTGTTCAAGCGTCCGGCGATCCCGATCGGCTCAGTCGTGAATTGGGCGCCGTTATTCGTCAGAATGCAACGGGGGTCAGACCATGATATCTGTGCAATACTTATCTGAATTGTTTAATAAAAAACCTGTCTATGCAGTTTGGCATATCAGTGACGCCCATCCGACCGGAGAGTTGATTATGTCTTTTGACAGTATTCAACGTGTCGATTTTAAAGCGTCATCGACCTTGACGAATTATCCGATTGAACAGGGAACCGCTGTAACTGATTATAAATACAATAACCCGGATACTCTTTCTTTGACGGGAATCGTTTCCAGAACGGGATTATATCATGGTGTCGGATTGGGCGTCGTTGATTCGGATACGGCAATTGATAAAATCAGACAGAGTTTGGATACGTATCTGAAAGGTATTTATCGTTTAAAGATACAGACAAAAAACGGTGTGTATGATTGGTTTACGCTTCAATCGTATGATATTTCCGAAAATTATGAGAATTACGGCTTGTTTGAAGTTGATATGTCGTTTCAACAAATTATGCGCCCGCCCTCTGTTCAAAATCCGGCTCAGGCCGCTTATGCTGATACCTTATCCGTGGGCGTTGTTTTGAAAAAACTTTTTTCCGAATAGGTGTCTCTATGACTAAATATGCAATTGAGTTAAACCAAACACCAAACCAATCTTTTTCTTTTGATGCCGGAAATAATGTCATTGATATGCATCTGCGCACAACAACGGAAGGAGTTCTGTATGCGGATGTTTCCGTTGATGGTGTTCCTGTCTTTTTCGGAAGAACGTGTTGTCATAAAATGCCGTTGTTTTTGACACAGAGAATTCGCGGTAATCTCTATTTTGAAGATCGTTATGGTAACGATGATCCGGATTACCGCGATTTTAATGACCGTTTTATGTTAATTTATGATGATGGGTATGTATTATGACTCCGACTTGGTCTGTTCCTAAAAGATATTTGCGTTTAAACCTGTATGACGGCCGGCTTTCAGAACAGGAACGCCGTTTGCTTGTGGCGGTTGATGCCTGTTTTAAAGTTTCGTTTTCGGCACGCGCCTCTATTTCCGGATCGGTTCAAAGCGCGGATATCACGTTGTCGGGTCTCCGTCGGGACATTATTTCCTATCTGGTGACGGCCTATACGACTTTTTCCGAACGTCAACTTAAAAATAAGATTGAAATAACGGCCGGATTTGATAATCGCCACGGTATGGTTTTCTCCGGAACCGTCGCCGAAGCCTCTCCCTTGTTTGACACGGCGGATTATGGTGTGAAGCGGATGCGGATTCAGGTGCTTATGTCGGATTTGGAGATTTAACCGTTTCCGGATGTTATGTGTATACGGGGGACGATGAAACCTATAACAGTGCCGTCATTCGGTGGTCTGTTCAAGGTTATGTTGATACCTCCGCCTTACAAGATGAGTTTGATTACGAGTATTATTTCATCGGAAACACCGTTCAGAATCAATTCGCTTTGGATATCTCTGCCGTCACGGAAAATCTGAATGAAAAATTGGATTGTAATCTAAACAATGCCACGGATGTCGGTCGATCAAATATCACACATTTATGTGTTCCGGATTATAGCCGGTTGGAATCCAAAACGGATGGTATCGATTATACAGCGGAACAAGACGGCTTCATTGTTTGGCAGGGTAAAATTGTTCACAGTTATAATACATATGCTTTAAAGATTAACGATGTAGAAATCGGATGGGCCTCTAATGAGGATTGGACAAGTTGTTGCTGCCGATGCGTTTACCCGATTGCCAAAGGAGATAAATATCATTCAACCGGTAGTAATTATTTTGCGTTTTGTCCTGTGCGAGGGGCTTAACCGTTCATGAACGTCGATATAACGGTTTATTCATATAAAGGAGAAATATAATGAAAAAATATGCAAAGATAGTCAATGATAAAACAAAGGCCTGTGAAGTCGGGATTGGAACGAATAAAACATTTTATAAATCTATCGGAATGACAGAACTGGATGTCGAACAAGCCTTCGATGGAAACTGGTATCTGACGGGATATGCACCCTCTGCGCCGGAACACGGTTACGCGGAAAAGCGATCTGCCGCGTATCCGTCAATTGCCGAACAATTGGATATGTTATATTGGGATAAAGTAAACGGCACCTCTGTTTGGATTGATACAATCGATGGAATTAAGTCGAAATTTCCAAAGGAGTAAAAATGAGTAAAGATATCGATTATGGTTCTATTTTGGAATCACTGAATGGAAAAATAGATCTGGATATGAACAATACCGGCTCTTCCGGAAAATCAACTGCAGTTGGTTGGGGTATACCTATGTATTCAACAGCCGTATCCAAGTCTTGTAATACGGAATATATATCCGATTTAAATGGATATGTATGTTGTTATACAAATTATAGTTCAGCTTCTCATAATCAAAGTTTGTATATTGGTGGTGTGTTAATTCAACATGTTGGGACAGATATTGTATACGGGGCGACTTCAGTGTTTGCACCGGTAAAAATAGGGCAAACATATAAGATTGAAACTTCAGGAAATAAAGTTTTTACCATGTTGTTTATTCCTTGTTCAGATAGTTAACTTAAAAATATTCGTCGACTATCTTTGTGATGTGAAGTATCACGATGGTGACGAAAGATAGGAATAGTTGTGTTATACTGAAATTTTAAAGGAGCTCTAGATGTCAAATATTAATACAGATGATAATATTCTTTTAGAAGTCTTAAATAATAAAGTGGATCGTGATTTTAATAATATGAATCCCTCCGATACGGCACGAGAGGAAATAATGCGCTGGGGAATACCTGATTATAGTCGCGGTGTTTCCATACAAACACCTTATACAATGCCGTATGACGGCTATGTTCTGATTGTTCGTGGGGGTGGTAAAAGCTTGGTTTCTCTGTATGTGGATGGTGTTTTGGTCGGTTCCAATAACTCTAATACAAGTAATGAAGGCGGTTCCATCACTTGTTTCGCGGCAAAAGAAAGTGTTGTGACGTGGGGTGATAACGGTAATGTAACAAACCGCATTGTTTTCCCGCTTCGTGGTTCTTGATAAATTCGTTGGTGTTTGGGGGCGTGCCATGGTTATGCAAGTGGATGAAAATATAATTTTAGAGGTTTTGAATGATAAGGCTGATCTTGATTTAAATAATATAAATCCATCTGATACGATAAAAAATCTGCTTATCAGATGGGGGCTCCCGGACTATACCGCCGGTATCGTTTATCAGGCTGGGACGCATAAAGCACCGGCGAGCGGCTTTATTTATGCTATGAAATGGGGAAATTACGGTGCAAGTGGGAAGGTATCTGTGAATGGTGCCGAAGTTCTTTGTTTTCAATGGGGGATTTATAACGGTAAGGATGGTGCGGGTGTCGGTATCATGGCTCCTGTGGTTGAAAATGACGATATTGTCGCAACCGGAACGGGCTTTACATTTTATCCATGTCAAGGTGTTGTCTGAAAATGTGTGTGTATATGAAAGTGAAAAATGCTATGCCTGAAAAAACACCCGAGTTTTTATTGTTTGCAATCGGTGCCGTGATGGGGCTTATCGGCTTAATCGTTCGTGGTATATCGTCCGCTCGGACGGCATTGACGGAATGGATTATTTCCGTTTTTGTCGCGGTTATAACCGGTTGGGCTGTTCGTGATTATATCGTCAGTGATGGTTTGTATAACGCATGTGTCGCAACCGGATCGTTCTTCGGTGTCTATATCGTTCGCGGCATTGAAAATATCATGAAACACTTTTCGGCCGATCCGTTGGGAACTGTTGAACGACTTCGTCAAAAATAACTTGACTTTTTATTCAAAATATGCTATAATCCAATTTAGTTAAAAGCCGGAAATGTATCCGGCTTTTTTTTATCCTCGGCAGATAGCCGGGTTTTTTTATGAAAGGAAAGCTCATGACGGAATTGGAAGTTCTGACAAAAACAATTTACGGCGAAGCCCGCGGTGAACGTCAACCCGGAATGGAAGCCGTTGCCAATGTTATTATCAATCGAGCCAAAAATCCCGGATGGTGGGGCAGGGATGTTGTTTCTGTTTGTTTAAAACCCAAACAGTTCAGCTGTTGGAACGAAGATGATCCTAATCGCCGGGTTTTGGAACACAACTTATCCGGTGATATTGTCTATCGGTTATGTGAACAAATCGCCCGTCGGGCATTGGCCGGACAGTTGCCGGATCACACAAACGGAGCCACGCATTATCATACAAAATCGGTTCAACCAAGGTGGGCTGAACATTTGGTGCCTTGTGCCGATATCGGTCATCATTTGTTTTATAAGGAGGTTGTATGAAACGGTGTCTTATCTGTGTCACTCTCTTATTCTTAACCGGGTGTGCGGCGAAGGAGGCGAGTCAAACAATTGCCGCGTCGACCTTGCGGGACGTGTCGGCGGTGCAGGAAACGGTAAAGAAGATAGAAGTTCAAACGCCTATCGAATGTAAAACAGAAGTGTTTATGGCACATTTGGAGTCCATCAACCGGCAAGTGTCCGGTATCGGCGGGCAGATTGAAAGTATCTCGGCCGCATGTCAAACGGAAAAGCAGGTCTTGGAGGAACGGATTACGGCACGTAACGGTGTTATTTTCGGGCTGGGCGTTTTGATACTGGTGTTGGGGTGGTTCGTGATCAGGAAAGGGAGATAAGATGATACAACTGAATTATGCGATTTTTATGGCTGTTTGGCGGCGATGGTTCGGAGGCGGGTTTGACAGGTTAGGAGATAACCGTTTTTTGCAACATCTTATAGGTGGCGGAGTGGCATGCTTTGTTTTGTGGTATAACGGGTATCATTGGATACAGGTTGTTTTGGCGGCATTAGTTCTGCAAGGATTGTTCTGGGCGCGCTCTCACGGATGTTGCTTTGATTACGGGCACGGGAAAGTGGATGAAAGCCGATACAATCAACTCTGGTATTGGAAGTATCTTAAAAAGATGATGCCGGAGTCTTTATGGTATACGTTTTACGGAGATTTTTTCCTGATGTTGATTCGGTATAGTCTGCCGGCGTTTGTATTAGCGATTATCTTGGTGTCGTCCCTTTGTTTGATGATGGGGATATGTGTTGCTTCTGTGTATGCTTTGTGCTGGATTGGGTATGATTTCGGGTGGACAAAACGCCCGACCGAGATAGCCGAATATCTGGCCGGGTTTATGGCGGCGCTATTGCTGGGGGCAGCCTTAATTTGACGACAGAGGGCGAATAAGGTCTGTGATGACACCATGAAGTGTCTTAATTTCCGCTTCCGTCAGACCGGATCTCGTAAATATATTACGTAAATTACGTTGCATTCGGTCGCGTTTATCGGGGAATCGAAAATAACCGCGTTTTTCAAGTTCTGTTTCCAAGTGATTGAACAGAGCCGATAACTCTTGTTTTGTAGCCGGCTTGGCCCCTCCCATTTCGAAATGGGTATTGTCATGGTCATGCGTTTGTTTGAACCATTCATATCCTAATAATAGAACCGCTTGTGACAAATTCAGTGAACTGTGCCGCGGATTTAAAGGAATTTCAATGATACCGTCTGCCATAACAAGTTCCTCATTTTCCAGACCGGTTCGTTCGGCACCGAACAATAAAGCGGTTTTTAATTGCCGGTTGACTTGACCGTGTAATAATGAAACCGCTTTTCCCGGATGATAAACAGGTTTCGTCATTTCACGAGGACGGGCTGTTGTCGCTAATGTAAAGTGAATATCGGCCAAAGCATCTGGAAGTGATTGATAAACAATGGCTTTCTCTAAAATAACCTGCGCCCCCGATGATGCTGACACGGCTTTTTCCGACAAGTGATCTTCTCGCGGACAAACCAACCGCAGTTCGGATAACATACAATTCATCATTGCGCGGGCAACCATACCGATATTTTCGGCCATTTGTGGTCGAACAAGAACAATAACCGGTCCCTCTGCTTGTTGAAAAGAAACTTTTTTACTCATGCCTTAAAACGCACTTATGTCAATCGGGTAACTTGTTTGACCCGGTGTTTTTTTTGCTTCATCAATAGCTTGTTTTTCGACTTGATCCCGCAGGTGTGTCAAAGCGTTTAAGTCCTCTTCCGAAACATTAAAGCGGATACTCTCGGCAAGTTGATTAATCGCCTTTTCGGGGTCGGATTGAATGTTTTTTCCGGCTTCTCCGATATCTTTTCCTTTCATGCCATAGGACATTTTTTGCATGACAGGCAATGCCTCTTTTAATACCTGAACGGACGTCTTATCAATTATTCCGTCCCGTTGCATTTTTTCAATTTGAATCAAATAAGATAAATCGGGCTGATTATCTGCTTCCCAGGCATCCCGATACATTATTTTGGCGATAAGCGGACTTTGTAAAATTTCAATCCCTGAAACAGGCGTCGAAACATTTGAATTCGTTTCCTGTGCGTAAACAGGTTGCGTCATTAAACAGCCCAAAATAACAAATCCGAAAACAAATCGCATACGGCCTCCTATCTGCGTGAGTCAATAATACGCAAAGAATTTTCAATCAAGTTCTCAATGGATAACCCTGTGTATTTTTCAAAAATTTCGGCGTAAGCGTTGCTGGCCGTTGCGACAGGATGGTTTGATTGTTTTAAATAAATCATAGAGGCCATGATTTGACGCCTTAATTTTTCGGGTGCCGTGTTGATCAGATTGTCAATACCGTCCGGAATTTGGTATCCCATGTTTCTTAAATGTTGTGTCATTAACAACATATTAGTGATATTGACGTCCGGAGCAATCATTTTTTGTCCCATGGCCGTGTTCCACGTTGAATTCGAACCAACGAAATCAGGTAATTCCGTTTCCAATGTGTTGGGTGTGTTTTTCGCGTCAGACATAACGACCTTTGTCGGAATCTGTTTGTCGGCAACCGGCGATTTGTTTGCCCACGGATTTCCTGGTAATTGCGCCGCCCCCGATAACGGCATCCCCATGATTAAAGCGATTGTGACATATCTGAAATAATTCATTCTATACCCCCTTTTCGTTTAAATTTTAAAAAGTAGTAAATACAAACAGGAATTGATATAATATATCCGATACCAAGCAGGCTGAGCGTCAACCAAGGATTTGCAAACAGTCCCGCTAAAAACAACAAAGCCGCAACCCCTAAAATCGTTACATATTTTTTAGGAATGTGTAAGTGCTTTAAACTGAGTGTCGGGATTTTGCTGGCCATCATAATGCCGCTGAAAACCAAAAAGAATCCGACAAAAACAGGGGATCTGAAAAAATCTACCTGTTTATCGGTTGCCAACCATAAGACAAGCGGGAAGATAGCCAGTCCGGCTCCCGATGGTGCGGGAACCCCCATAAAAAAATGAGTCCAATATGACGGTTGTTTTTCATCCAACATAGTGTTGAAACGAGCCAATCGTGTTGCGCAACACATGGCCAGAAAAAGGGCGACCGCCCAATAAATGCCGATGGCGTTGGAACGTGTCGCTTCATTTTTCAGAACTTCTATTCGAATATCCGCATTCATTGTCCATAAATACATTAAAACACCGGGAGCCACACCGAAACTGACAAAATCCGATAAAGAATCGAGTTCGGCACCGAAACGGGAGGAAACGCCCAACATGCGAGCGATTTTTCCGTCCAACAGATCAAAAATTGCGGCCAACATAATAAATAAAACGGCTAATTGCCAGTGTCCCCAGAAAGCCATGTTTAAAGAAGACACACCAAAAGCCAAGGCCGTCATGGTAACGGCATTCGGAAATAACGGTCGAAGACTGATTTCTTTTTTTGCCATGGTTATTCTCCTTTTTTGTTCGTTTTAATATCGGTCATATCCGCCAAAACCGTTTCTCCCGCAACGGCAACCTGTCCCAATAAAACTTTCGGGTAAACCCCTTCGGGTAAATAAACATCCAATCTGCTACCGAAACGAATCATGCCGAAAACTTGTCCGGCTTTTAAATTTTCTCCTTCTTTCAATGGGCAAAAAATCCGGCGCGCTACTAATCCGGCAATTTGAATAACACCGATTTTTTGACCGTTCTCTGCAATCATTGAAATTTCCTGACGTTCATTATCCTCACTATCCTTATCCGCAACACTGACAAATTTCCCGGGGCGGTATTTTAACCGGTGAACCGTTCCTGTAACGGGCGCGCGGTTGACGTGGACGCTGAATACACTCATAAAAATACTGATGCGTGTCATGGGTTTATCCCCCAGATCCAACTCTGCCGGTGGGACGACGGGTTTGATGTTACTGACAATACCGTCCGCCGGTGCGATAATCAGATTTTTATCCGTCGGTGTGACACGCGTCGGATTCCGGAAAAAGTAAAAAGAAAATATCCAGACGGGCACCCCGATCCACCAAAAAGAAGGAATACAAATATTAAAAACGACGTTCATTAATTGGATTAACAGATCAATACACAGGAAAATACCGACTTCCCATAACAAAATCTTGACTCCTTCCGGATGAATGGCCGGTAACAGGTACCGCCGCCAATTTAATTTAACCTGATCCAAATCCGCCTGTGTCGGAAAAGAGTATGTTTTTGTCATTGTGTATCTCCTCAAATATTTAAATACCTTTTATCACTCTAAATCATTTTTGCACAAAATTAAAGAAATTTTTCTTGTTTTTTCCAAAAAAATATCTTGACAAGGTTGAAAAAGTCGGCTATAGATTTAACCGCTGCCCAGATGGCGAAATTGGTAGACGCGCTAGTTTCAGGTGCTAGTCCTGTCAAAGGGGTGGAAGTTCGAGTCTTCTTCTGGGCACCAAATATAAAACCTCCGGTTCGGAGGTGTTTTTTTTATCTTTTTCTTGATTTTTATTCGGGACTGCTATATAAAGAGGCATTATGTCATGAACAGAAAGGGTTTTTATGCCTCATATTCAAGTTTTTCAAGGCGATTTGCCTGATCATATTGCGTTCGACGGTGCCGTTGCCGTTGATACCGAAACAATGGGTTTGAATCTGCATCGGGATCGCCTTTGCCTGGTGCAACTGGGGGACGGAAAGGGAAATGCCTGGCTTGTCCGAATTCAAAAAGGCGTGGATTGCCCCAATTTAAAGAAGTTACTGACGAATCCTGATATTTTAAAAATTTTTCATTTTGCCCGATTTGATGTGGCTAAAATTAAACAGGATCTGGGGATAACTGTGTTCCCCGTTTATTGCACGAAAATAGCGTCTAAACTCTGCAGAACGTCTTCTCCGTCTCATGGTCTGAAAGCACTTTGTTCGGATTTGTTGGGCGTTGAATTATGTAAAGAGCAACAAACGTCGGACTGGGGTGCCGAAACATTGACGCCGGAGCAACGTCAATATGCCGCAAACGACGTGTTGTATTTGCATGCTTTGAAAGATAAGCTGGATGCTTTGTTGGTCAGGGAAGGGCGCGCTGATTTGGCTGAAAAATGTTTTTCTTTCCTGCCGACGCGTGCCGATTTGGATTTATTGGATTTTAATTCACCTGATATTTTTGAACATTAAAGGAATGTAAGATGACCCCCACGGAAATAATAAGTGCCGCTCAACGCGTTTTGGATATGGAAAGTAATGCCTTGCTTTTGATGAAAAAGACAATCGGGGACGCTTTTGTTCAAGCGGCAACCCTGATGCTGAACGTCAAAGGGCGTGTGGTCGTGTCCGGTATGGGCAAAAGCGGACATATCGGTCGGAAAATAGCGGCGACGCTGGCTTCCACCGGAACGCCGGCTTTTTTTGTTCATCCCGGGGAGGCCAGTCACGGCGACTTGGGAATGCTGACGCCGAATGATGTCTTGTTGACGATTTCCAATTCGGGGGAAAGTCGGGAAATGGGTGATATTATCTCTTTCTCCCGTCGATTCGGAATCCCGATGATTGCTATTACCGGGGGTGCGGATAGCTCAATGGCGCGCGCGGCGGATATCGTGTTGCTGATTCCGAATAAAAACGAAGCGCCGGAGGCCTGTCCCTTGGGATTAGCACCGACAACTTCTACCACGACGACATTGGCGATGGGGGATGCTTTGGCGGTTGCCTTGATTGAAATGCGTGGTTTTTCCGCACAAGAATTTCATGATCGCCATCCCGGCGGAAAATTGGGCAATGTTTTACTCAAGGTTTCCGATGTTATGGCCAAAGGCGATGATATGCCGCTGGCTGACGCAGATATGAAAATGTCTGACGCTTTGCTTGTTATGACGGCCAAAAGCTTGGGGTGTCTTGGTGTAACGGATACGACCGGTGCTTTAATCGGCATTATCACGGACGGTGATTTGCGCCGGCATATGTCATCGGATATGATTGATAAAAAAGTTTCTGAAATTATGACAAAAAAACCAAAAACAATACCGCCGGGCATGTTGGGAGCCGAAGCTGTCGGCTTGATGAATGCCGCCAAAATTACTAATATTTTTGTAGTGGATGCGGATGATCGCCCCGTCGGGTTGTTGCATTTGCATCACTTGCTACAAGCCGGTGTTGTTTGAAATAAAGGAGTCCGATGTTTACGCCTCGCCTGTTTAAAATAAAAATGCATACCCGCCGCGTTCTGATTTTTAAACGCAGTCTGCCGGTGTTTGCGTTCTTGTTGGCCAGTTTGATGTTCGCCTGGCCGACCCTGATTGCGACAAAGGATCAGTTTTCTTTGGCAGTTAAATCCGATGAGAGAACAATTGGTTCCGATGTTGATATGGAAAGAGTCCGCTTTTTTTCACAGGATAATAAACGTCAGCCTTTAACCGTAACGGCTCCGAAAGTTTTGGAAACGGATTCGGCGCGACAGATCGTAACTCTTTATGAACCGGTCGCAACATATAAAATGGAATCAGGTGTCGTCCTGACTTCTAAAACCCCTTACGGTTTCGCTTTTCAAAAAGAAGAATATCTGTATTTTGAGGACGAGGTGGTTACAACGACTGACACGGGATACAAAGCTGTGTCCAGTCGTGTTATCTGCGATCATAAGGAAGGAACGTTAGACAGTGAAAGCCCCGTTACAATTACGGGGCCCAGCGGAAAGTTGAAGGCCGAGGGTTTTTTGATTTACAATAAAGGCGACAATATTGATTTTCGCGGAAAAACCGATACAACCGTTTTTTCGGTCGAAGGGGATATTCGGATCCGGTCTCAAAACGGGTTGCTGATTAATCAGGTGCCTCAGACAATTACGGCGTTACAGGATGTGATTATTACACAAAATGATAAAGTGATTACGGCGGATAAGGTCGTTTTGGTGTATAATACGGCTTCTCAAAATATAGATAATCGAATTGCTAAAATCGAGGCTTTTGGTCATGTGACGGTTCAATCTCCCACGCAAAAAATAACGGGGGATCACGGTTTATATGATCCACGCTCAACGATGGTTGAAATGACGGGAAACGTTGTTTTACATCAGGGGCGGAATTATTTGGAGGGGGATCGGGCAACCCTGGATATGACAACGGGGGAAAGCACGCTGGTTCCTAAAAAGTCGCAGATGCTGGGCGGATCCGAAACATCGGGACGTGTTCGGGGACAGCTGCTTCCCGCTGATTTGAATGAGGAGAAATAAAATGACGATTACACCGCAAAAAGGGCTTGTTATTTCACATATCAGTAAAAGTTATAAGAAAAGGACAGTATTGCGTGATGTATCCATGCATGTTCAATTGGGAGAGGCGGTTGGTTTGTTGGGGCCGAACGGAGCCGGTAAAACAACCTCTTTTTATTGTGTGACCGGTTTGATTTCACCGAATGCAGGACAAATTTTGTTGAACGGTATTGATATTACGCATTTTCCGGTGTATCGCAGGGCACGCCTCGGTATCGGTTATTTGCCTCAGGAGGCCTCTATTTTTCGCGGATTGAATGTTGAAGATAATATTCGATCGGTTTTGGAGGTTGTCGAGAAAAATCATGAAAAACGAGAGCAGGAGCTGGATTCTTTATTAAAAGAGTTTTCTATCGAGCATTTACGTTTCTCTCCCTCACGGGCTTTGTCCGGCGGAGAGCGTCGCCGTTTGGAAATTGCGCGTGCTTTGGCATCACGCCCGTCGTTTATTTTACTGGATGAGCCGTTGGCCGGTATTGACCCGATTGCCGTCGGTGAAATTAAAGAATTGGTTGGTCAGCTGAAAAATCGCGGTTTGGGCGTTTTGATTACGGATCACAATGTTCGTGAAACATTAAGTATTATTGATCGCGCTTATATTTTACACGATGGTGTTGTTTTGAAACAAGGAACCCCCGAAGAAATCATTGCTGATGAAAGCGTTCGAAAAACGTATTTGGGAAAAAATTTCTCATTGTAGTTATTTTTTTCTGGTAAAACGAAGAAAAAAGGATATAATCTTCCCATTATTTATTTTTTAGAAAGGATTTTATTATGACACAGGATATTAAAAAAATCGGCGTGTTGACCAGTGGCGGGGATTGTTCCGGTTTGAATACGGCTATTCGTGCCGTGACGTTCAGTGCTTTGACAAAGGGCTGGGAGGTGTATGGTATTCACAATGCGACGGATGGTTTGTTCGTTCGGCCAATGTGGTACCAAAAATTAACAATGGCCGATTTTGAATTCCCGTATGCGACTCTCGGCGGAACGATGTTGGGGACGAATAACTCCGGTAATCCGCATGTGTTAACCCGTGAGGATGGCTCGGTTGAAGAATTAACCGATGATGAGTTGGTTCAACGTTTCACGGATGGTGTTCATGAATTGGGGTTGTCAGCTTTGGTTGTTATCGGCGGAGACGGTTCTATGGCTATTGTCAGTAAATATTGCAAAGCGGCCGGTATTTCAATGATTGGTATTCCGAAAACTATAGATAACGATGCCCCCGGGACGGACACGGCCATCGGTTTTGCAACGGCGCGTGAAGTTGTCATGGATGCTTTGGATAAGCTGGATACAACGGCTACAAGCCATCATCGGGTCATGATTGCCGAGGTTATGGGACGCAGTGCCGGTCATCTCGCGCTTCAATCCGCTATCGCCGGTTTTGCCGATGTGGCGTTAATTCCCGAAATCGAATATACATATGAAGGTATTGTCGAACGGTTAAAGCAATCATTTGCGGCTGGTCGAAAGCATGCTTTGATGGTTATTGCCGAAGGCATTAAAAATCCGGAAGGTAAGCATGCTTTTTCCGTGAACGGGCGAACATTCGGCGGTGTATCCTCTTATTTCGCAGAGCGTTTGGGGCAGGATGGTTTTAATGTTCGGGCAAATGTTCTCGGTCATATTCAACGTGCCGGAACGCCGATTGCGGAAGATCGCTTGTTGGCGTCCCAATTTGCGGTTCGGGCAATTGAATTGCTGGATAAAGGTCAAAACAATCGTGTTGTGATTCATAAAGACGGTCGGGTTCAGGATGAAGATTTGGATTATATTTTAAAACTGGCCAATACACCGGTTGATCCCAACAGTGATTTGGTCAATACCGCGCGCAGCCTCGGAATTTACGTTGGTGAAAAATAAGGCTTGCTTTTATTAAAATTGACACTATATTATGTTATGTAAAGGAGAAAAGAATGACTGAAAAATTACAAAAACATTTAACGGCTTTAAAGCAACGCCATGCCGAATTGGATGCAAAAATTGAAGAAGAAATGGCTCGCCCGATGCCGGATGATATGAAAATTCAGGAATATAAAAAACAAAAGCTGATGACAAAACAGGAAATTGAAGAAACCGAAAAACAATTAGCTTAATATTTGTGAATAATCAACGAAAAACCTCTCTGTATCGGGGAGGTTTTTTATATTTAAGGCGGAAAATCAAACTTGACATTTGTTAAAACTTCTTTTAAACTACCCTCTTATATTTGAGGGGGTGTAATACGGATGCATGCTTTAAAAATATTTAATTGGTCTACCTTTCTTCAGACACAAATATTTATGTTGCCGGTTCTGCTTTTGTTTTATCAGCAAAACGGTTTAAGTGTCGGGGATTATTTTTTATTTCAAGGCATCTTTTCAATCACCGCTTTATTGTTTGAAGTTCCTGCCGGTTACATAGGCGATATTTTTCCTCGTAAAAATATTTTGATTTTGTCTTATGGTTTATTTTTGTGTCGTTTGGTTTTATGGTTCTTTTTTGCACATTACGGATATTGGATTATTTTGGCGGGGGAAATTTTGTATTCGGCTTCAAAATCATTTTACTCTGGTGTCGCAGACGGATATGTTTATGATTATTTGAAAGCGGGCGGAAAAAGCTCTGAAATGTTGAAACAATATGGTCGTTTAAATTGTTTTATGGCTTCCGGAGCGGCTATTTCAGCTTTGTTGGGTGCTTATTTTTATCAACATTTATCCGCCTGGTCCATGGCTTCTTGCGGTAAAGATTACGGTTTTCTGATCCTGATTTTAATCGAAATTGTTTATAATACGGCCGCTATAGCCCTTTTGTTTTTCTTACCAAAGGTTCCTTCTGCCAAAAAGAAAATCAAATCCGTGTTCGAAAAGTATAAAGATTTGTTTCGTATTACAAAAAACGCTTTGACAAATCCGGATATTAAATACCATATGTTTTATTCGGGCTTACTTGCCGGAACGACAATGGTTTTTGTTTGGAGTTTTCAACCCTTAATGAAGTCCGCGTTGGTGCCGGTGGGGTTGTTCGGTGTCATTTATTTTATCAATCATTTGTTTCGAGCATTGGCTTCCTATTTCTTACCTGAAACAATGAAGTATTTTTCGTTACCGCTTTTCGGAAGCTTGACATTTGTAATGTTTATTATTTCTTTTTTGATAGCAATGGAGCTGGCGCATCTGGAAAATCCGCCTTTGTGGCTCAGTCTGACATTGTTGACATTTATTTGCCTGACAATCGGGTTTCAATTGACTGTTACACTTGCCAGCGTTTCCCGCCTTCATATGTTGGTCGGGTCGGATATTCGGTCGACGGTTGCTTCCGTCAATAATATGATCGGTCGTTTTATCGCCGGTCTGTTTTTGATTTTATTTAAATTCCTTTTGGACGGTGTTTCCATTCAGACGTCATTTCTGATCTACCTTTGTGTTTTTATGCTGGGTCTTTATCCGCTTCTGAAAGTTATTAAGACGGATACAATACCCGTTCTTCCGAATAAGTAATCTTTTTTTGTTTGAATTCGTTTTGATAATTTGATATACTTCATCTTATGAATACATTGTTTGAACAACTGTCCGATAAGCCGTTGGCAGATCGGATGCGCCCTCAAAGTTTATCCGATGTTGTCGGGCAAGACCATCTTCTCGGAGAAAAAGGTCCGCTCCGTCGTATGATTAACGCCGGTCGGATCAGTTCTTTTATTTTATGGGGACCGCCGGGGTGCGGTAAAACAACGATTGCCCGTATTTTGGCGCAGGAAACAAACTTGTATTTTGAATCCTTGTCTGCCGTTTTTTCCGGTGTCGCCGATTTACGAAAAGTATTTCAAGAGGCGCAAAACCGCCGTCATTTGGGAAAAGGAACATTGCTGTTTGTTGATGAAATTCATCGCTTTAATCGGTCTCAACAAGATGGTTTTTTGCCCTATGTTGAAGACGGAACCGTTGTTTTGGTCGGTGCTACGACGGAAAATCCTTCATTTGAGCTAAACGGAGCCTTGTTAAGCCGTTCAAAAGTTTTTGTGTTGAATCGGTTGGATGACGATTCTTTGGATAAAATTCTTCATAAAGCGGAAACTTTAATCGGTCATCCGATTCCGTTGGATGATGTCGGTAAGAATTATTTAAAGGCTTTGGCCGACGGGGACGGTCGTTATTTTATTAACTTGATTGAAAGTGTTTTTCAATACGCTTCTCCCGATGAGATTTTGGATAAAGACGCGTTGGAACAGTTACTTCAAAAACGATTGCCGAATTATGACAAAGATCGGGAAGGGCATTATAATTTGATTTCCGCATTGCACAAATCATTGCGCGGTTCGGATCCGGATGCCGGTTTGTATTGGTTCGCCCGTATGGTGGATGCCGGTGAGGATATGAAATATATTTTGAGGCGTTTAATGCGCTTTGCCAGTGAGGATGTCGGTTTGGCCGATCCGGGTGCGTTGGTGCAGGCGCATTCCGCTTGGGATTCTTATGAGCGTCTCGGATCACCGGAGGGGGATTTGGCGGTGGCCGGACTGGTTGTTTATTTGGCGACAGCGCCTAAATCAAATAGTGTTGAAGTTGCTTGGAATGAGGTTCGCCGTGTTGCCAAAAATACGGCCACTTTAATGCCGCCTAAACATATTTTGAATGCGCCGACAAAATTAATGGCGGATTTGGGATATCATCAAGGGTATTTGTATGATCATGATACAAAAGACGGTTTTTCCGGTCAGAATTATTTTCCGGATGGGATGGCGCGCCAGACTTTTTATCGGCCGGTTGAACGTGGTTATGAGCGCGAATTGAAAAGGCGGGTTGACTATTGGGCCGATTTACGTAAAAAACTACAGAAATCTTCAAAATAAGGCTTGATTTTTTACTCTGAATATGGGAAAACAAAAAAAGAGAAGGGGGTAAAATGACCGTTCAATTTGTAACCGTAAAACCGCAGGATGACGATATTCGTTTGGATCGTTGGTTTTCAAGGCATTACCCGGGTTTAAAAAATGGCCAACTTCAACGCTTGTTGCGTGGTAAAAATATCAAAGTCAACGGGGAAAAAACAACCGCTTCTCATCGTTTATCCGTGGGGGATGAAATTCGTATTCCTCCCTTGGATGTTTCCGAAAAATCAAATTTGCCGCGGGACTTGTCCAAGGCGGATATGGACTTTATGCGCTCTTTGGTTTTGTATCGTGACGCGGATGTGATTGTGTTGAATAAACCCGCGGGAATCGCTGTTCAGGGCGGAACTAAAACAGAACGTCATATTGATGGTATGCTGGATGCTTTGCGCTTTGATTATGATGAAAAACCGCGGCTGGTGCATCGTTTGGATAAAGATACCTCCGGTGTCTTGGTTCTCGGTCGCTCGGCTCATGCCGCCGCACGGTTGGCGGAAGCTTTTAAAACGCGTGAGGCTCATAAAATTTATTGGGCGGTTGTTGTCGGAAAACCGAAATTGTTGTCCGGCAAGATAGACGCGCCCCTTTCTAAACTGTCCGGAATCGGTGGCGGTGAACAAATGAAAATTGATTTTGATAACGGTCAACGTGCCCAAACTCTGTATCGGGTGCTTGATTCTCTGGGACAAAAAGCCGCTTGGCTGGAAATGAGTCCTTTAACAGGGCGGACACATCAATTGCGGGTTCATGCCGCTCAAGCCTTAAATACGCCGATAGTCGGCGATGGAAAATATGGCGGGGATCGTTCGTTTTCATTAGGGTTGGCAGGCAACAGTAAAATGCACCTGCACGCTCGCGCGATTCGGATGCCTCATCCGGTTAAAGGTGTTCTGGAAGTGACGGCACCTTTGCCTCCCCATATGCAAGACAGTTTTTCTTTTTTAGGATTTAATGAAAAAGACAGTATTCATCCGTTTGATTATTTTACAAAGGAGTCATAAATGAAAATATTTCTGAAAATCTTTCTCGCACTGGTCGTACTGTTGATTCTCGGCATCGCGATTTTCTTTCTGACTTTTGATTTGAACAGTTATAAAGGTATGATTGCCGACGCCGCTTCCAAAGCTTTGGGACGATCGGTGACAATTACCTCCATGGAAATGAAATTGTCATTGATTCCGACAATTAAAGTTAACGGTGTGCAGATCGAAAATCCCGAAGGATTGAATACGGGTAAACCGTTTGTAACTGTCGATACGATTGAGGCAACATTGTCGGTTGTTCCTTTGTTTTCTAAAAAAATAGAAGTTCGGGATTTCGCTTTGGGAACGGTCATACTGAATCTCGCAGAACAAAACGGTCGTAATAATTGGACATTCGGACAATCGGAAAAAGATAAAAAACGGGTGGAACCTGTTGTTTCGCGTCAGGCAAATACGGCTGATGAATGGTTGTCTCAAATGCGGATTGATAGTATTTCCGCCAAAGCGTTGGCATTGTCTTTTTCCAAAAATGATGTTACACAAAGTTTTTCTATTACAAATGCCTCCGTTAAACAATTAAAGGTTTTTTCCTTGACCTTAATTTACGCGGGACAGTCTGTTAAATTATCCGGAACGGTTAATGATATTTTGGATTTTATCAAGCAAAAACCGGATTATCTGTTTAATGTTGAAGCGTCCGCTCTGAATATGACGGTAAAAATGTCCGGAAGTATCGGGGATACTAAAAACTTTAAGAATGTTTTGTTGAACGTGACCGCCTCAGGGGCAAATTTAAAACAAACATTGGCGCAGTTGAAGATACAAAACGCGATGATTCCGTCTCAAAGTTTTGAATTAAAGACGGTTCTTCAAGGGGATTTGTCAATGATAAAAATCGGAAATACAACATTTTCGATTGGGGGAGATAAATTAAAAACAGATTTGTTGGGTCAGATTTCCGATTTGTCGGAGGGGGCACCTAAAATAACCGTAACGGGAGGTCTGACATTAACAGATGCTACGTTTGGTGCCGTTTATGGTGTAAAGCCGTTTTCCTCTCATTTTGATGTAAAAGTGGCGGATAATCTGATTACTCTGAATAACCTTTCTTTTCTTGCTAATCGTTCTGATGTTCAGGTTAAAGGACGTTTTTCTCTTGAAACCCAAAAGCCTGAAGCGGATTTGAATATTAATTCTGAATATTTTGATGTGAAAGATGTTTTGTCCGAAACGGATGTTCAACCGACTTATCAAAGGGTGTCCGGACAACCCGTCGCGGCTTCCTCCGGTATCTTTCCGGATAAAACCGTTGATTTGTCTGTTTTAAATCAGGTAAATGCACGTGTTTCATTTAATCTGCCGCATCTGAAGATCAGTGATGATTTTTCGGGGTATGTCGGACTTGTCGGTGAATTGAAACTGACAAACGGTATTTTAGATGTCCGACCGATGAAAATCTCTTTGCTGAATGGCGATATTAACGGCCGTATTCATGCAGAAGCGGCGCAACAACCGGCACGTATTACGATTCAGTTAAGCGGTACGGGGCTTGATTTAAATCAACTGAAACAATTGGAAACGGTTGTGCGTGATGCGACGTTGGATTTCTCTGTTGATTTGTCTTCTCAGGGTAACTCCGTTAAAACCTTCCTTGCCGCTTTAAACGGACAAATTGTTTTAGAGATTCCGCAAGGGACAATTGTTAATAAGTGGTTTAATACGTTGCCGGCTAATATGGGGATTTTTAAGAGTAAGACAAGTCCTGTTTCTTTCTCAACCTCTGATCAGGAAAGCCATATTATTTGCGGTGCCGTGAACTTGCGGGTTCGAAATGGTGAAATTAAAAGCGATAATAACGTAGCCATTGAAACGTCTACGGCTAACTTTTTAGTTGGTGGCGATGTGAATTTGAAAACGGAACAGATGAATTTAACAATGATTCCCTCTTTAAATGATGCCAAAGAATCTGTGAATAAAGCATTGTCCGCAGCTCAATTCGTAAAGATTACGGGAACTTTTTCAAAACCGCAAGCGGCTTTGAATGAAAAAGAAATTATTACAAGTGTTGCGAAGGTCGGTATTGAAAAACTTATTGAAAAGCAATTGAAAAAGCAGGGTGTTGAAACCACGAAACAACCTCAAACAGAATCTGCTCCTTACTTGCTGTGCCAAAAGGTTTTGGGACGCCGAACCATCGGTCAAATTAAAGAGGCTCAAAATAAAACGACGCGTGTTGTTCAGCCTGTGTCGCAACCGCAACCGGTTTCTCAACCGACAAAATTGTCTCCTCAGGAGGAGTTTAAAAAACAATTGATGAAATCATTGTCCGAAGCACTGCAGTAATGTTAATACATATAAAAGTATTCGGCCGTGTTCAAGGTGTCGGTTTTCGTGCCTGGACGCGGCGTGAGGCAATGGCACTTGATTTATCCGGATGGGTTCGGAACCGTATCGGCGGAGCAGTTGAAATTATGGCTGAAGGATCGACGGATCAAATTAATTTATTTTTATCGGCTTGTCGCAAAGGTCCTTCTTACGGTCGTGTTGATCGTGTCGAGGCCGTTTGCATACCTGATGCTCCCTTACCACCGATAGAGCAGGGGATTTTTACGACACATCCGACCGTATAATATTTTTGCACCCGTTTTGTTGGTAAATATAATCTCTTTTGTTTAATGAAAACAATGCCTGTCCTCAAAACAGGCAAAAGTTTTTTCAATCTCGCGACTAATTTAAAACCAAAGTTCCGGGAAGGGGAATTTCTTTTAAGTGTTTAACTTCCGATGTGTATTCCCGGATGATGGATCCGTCCCTGGCTTCCACAACCAAAACACGTGTCGTCCGATTTAAATCTTCACGAATGGAAGGATGGATAAAGTCTAATACGATGGCATTTTCTCCATTGCGGTATAAAACAGCGTGTTTCCCGCCATTATAGATAATTTGCGGTTGTTCCGCATCATCCAACCTCGCCCGAATTAAAATCATCAGGTCACCGGCAGCATTTTTAAGGATATTATAATTTTTTTCCTGTTCAACTGTACTCTGCGTCATGACTTCTCCTCACTAATCTTCTTTATTATCAAACAAAAAAAAATAAAAATCAATAAAAATTTTGATCTGACATGATATAAAATGGGATTACTTTTCTTTTTGTATTTTTTTCTTGCAAAAAGCTTGAAAAAAGCTTAATATAAAAACGCTTTATTTAAAATGTAAGGAGTTTTTATGGCGAAAGAAGAAGTATTGCAATTTACAGGAACGGTCGTTGAAGCACTTCCAAATGCGACTTTTCGTGTCAAACTGGAAAACGGACATGAAATTTTGGCGCATACTTCCGGTAAGATGAGGAAGTTCCGTATTCGCGTCATGGTCGGGGATAAAGTTGAAATTGAAATGACCCCGTATGATTTGACAAAAGGCCGTATTGCGTTCAGACATAAAGCCTAGTTCACCGGGCTTGTTTCACGGAGGACAAAATGAGTCTTGTTTCTTTGTTGCTTTTGGCTGTTTGTATTTTTGCCGTATCAACGGGTGCGATGACTTTTATAACCCGTTTTTATTTGAAGAGGCGTCCTGACTTTTGTCCGGTTGAACAGGTTTCGGCTTTTGTGCTGGCACTTGTTTGTTTTTTTTCGGCGATGTATTATGCTGATCTTCAGAATGTTGTGATTTCTGCCGGCGTCCTTTTCCTGTTGATGATTGCTTTTATTTATATTGATATTCGCTTGTCCGGATGGGCTAATCATCTCTCTTCTTTTCTGGTTTGTTTGGCGGCCGTTTTGTTGTTACCCGCGTCTCTGCCCTTGTTCTCACTTGTGCCGGCTGTTATCTTGTATCCCGGTCTCGGTCTGTGCATGTTGTTGATTATTCGTCTTTTTACCTTTTTGGATAAAGCACCTTGGATGTCCCTTTTAAGTATTTTTAGTCAGGGCTTTTTACTTGTTTTGGCGGCACTCTTTGGTGTGTTGCCGCCGGAGATCAGCTTTTCCATCTTTGCTGTCATTGTTGCTGCCGTAGCTGCCGTTTGTGTGATGCGGCATTGGATCGGACAGCCTGTCTTGGGATCTTGCGGTGCACTTGTTATCGGATTTGTTCTTGGCTTTGCCTGGACTTATTTTGTTGCCTTTGGTTTAGGAGCCGTTCCTGTAATTGTGTTCAGTGCCGGTATTCTTCAGGTTGTCTGGGCGTCTGTGGCTACTTTTATTTTATATCGGCACTTTGTTCCGATTCAGACGCCGCTTTTGTTTGAACAGGCGTTGATGACCGGTGTGAAAAAAAGGCAACTTCTGTATTATATGATGTTCGCATTGACTATTTTGTCTTTGCTGGCGTTTATTGTCATGGCGGGACGTTTTCAAACGGGGATCAGTGCTCTGGTTATCACGGCTTTTATTTTGCTGGATATGGTTGTTCGTTTAAGGAAATGGGGTGCACCGTCTCCGTCTTTTCGCGATGTTGCCTCTGATTTAAAAACCGGTCTCGGTGTGTTTGTCCAAGAAATGAAACATATTCCCCTGAAATCGGATAAAAAACGTTTTTCCTCGCATACTGAAAGAACAAGGAAAATACGGAAAAAATGATTCCTTTATATCAAAAACCCGAATTATGGGGTGACGCCGATTTTAAACTTCATTCAGAGTATCAACCGGCCGGTGATCAGCCTCAGGCTATTGCCGAATTGGTTGGCGGTTTAAGACATGAGGCCAAAAATCAGGTTCTTTTGGGTATTACCGGTTCGGGTAAGACTTTTACAATGGCTCAAATTATTAATGAGTTAAAAAGACCGGCTCTGATTTTGGCGCATAATAAAACATTGGCGGCACAGCTGTATGCGGAAATGAAAGCTTTTTTTCCGGAAAATGCTGTTGAATATTTTGTGTCTTATTATGATTATTATCAACCCGAGGCCTATATTCCTAAAACAGATACGTATATTGAAAAAGATTCGGCCATCAACGAACAAATAGACCGCCTTCGCCATTCCGCGACACGTCATATTTTAGAGCGGCGGGATGTTATCATTGTTTCTTCGGTTTCATGTATTTACGGTTTGGGTGATGCCGAAAGTTACTCCTCAATGGCGTTTACCCTTCGTAAAGGTGATTCGGTCGATGTTCGGGAACTGGGGCGCAAGTTGGTTGAGTTACAGTATCAACGCAATGATATTGCTTTTGATCGCGGTATGTTTCGGATAAATGGTGACGTTGTAGACATTTTTCCCTCTCATTATGAGGATTTGGCATGGCGCTTGTCCTTTTTCGGTGATGAGATTGAAAGCATTTGTGAATTTGATCCGTTGACGGGACAAAAAAAAATTGCCTTGAACGATATTACTGTTTTCCCCGCCAGCCATTATGTGACCCCACGACCGGCGTTGTCTCAGGCGATTCGCACGATTAAAGCCGAATTAAAAGACCGTTTGGCTTATTATGAAGCAAATAATCAACTTCTGGAGGCCCAGAGGTTGGCCTCTCGGACGCGATATGATTTGGAAATGATGGAAGCAACCGGTTCCTGTAAAGGAATTGAAAATTATTCCCGTCATTTAACGGGACGCCGTCCGGGAGAGGCACCGCCGACATTATTTGAATATTTGCCGAAAGATGCCCTTTTGTTTGTGGATGAAAGTCACGTAACCGTGCCGCAACTGGGGGCTATGTATCGGGGGGATCGTTCCCGTAAAACAACATTGTCCGAGTATGGTTTTCGGCTACCCAGCTGTATGGATAACAGACCTTTGAAGTTTGAAGAATGGGATGCGATGCGACCCAAGACAATCTTTGTTTCCGCAACGCCCGGTCCATGGGAAATGGAACAGGCAAAAGGTGTTTATACAGAACAGATTATTCGTCCGACAGGCTTGTTGGATCCTGAATGCATTATCCGTCCGATTGCGCGTCAGGTCGAAGATTTGATGGCGGAATGTCAGGATATTGCCGCGCGTCGGGGCAGGGTTTTGGTGACGACACTGACGAAAAAAATGGCGGAAGATTTGACGGAGTATTTGAATGAAAATGGTGTAAAAGCCCGCTATATGCATTCCGATATTGATACGTTGGAGCGTATTCAAATTATCCGTGATTTACGCCTCGGCACGTTTGATGTGTTGGTCGGGATTAATCTTTTGCGTGAAGGACTGGATATTCCGGAGGTGGAGCTGGTCGCAATCCTGGATGCGGATAAAGAGGGGTTCTTGCGTTCGACAACTTCTCTGATTCAAACGATCGGCCGTGCCGCCCGGAATGTTAACGGACGCGTGATTTTATATGCCGACAAGATGACCGGATCTTTGTCCGCCGCTGTCGGAGAAACAAAACGCCGCCGTGAAAAACAGATGGCTTTCAATGTGGCGCATGGAATAACCCCTAAAGGTATTCAAAAGGAAATTCCTGATTTGTTGAAAGAATTCGGCGAATATGATGCGGATAAAACATCGAAAGAACGTTCTGTTGAAATTGTGGAAAACGTGGCAGACATCATTGTTCGTTTGCGTAAACAAATGTTAAAGGAGGCCGAAGCCCTTAATTTTGAGGAAGCTGGTCGCCTTCGGGATAAAATTAAAGAGTTGGAGCAGTTGGAGCTGGCCTCTGATACGGCACCGCTTTTATCAAAAAAGAAAGGAAAAGGATAATGACAGATAAAGAATTAACTCAAACACCGGCTTATTGGAATCCGGACTACTTTCAAAGTAATCCGTTCGGTAATAATTTTAATGATCGGGAACATACTCAATCCGATCATCCTTCCCGAATTGCAACGCATCCGGTCAATGATCATACGCGTTTACTCGGGGGTGTTGTGGCTCAAAAAGAACGCGTTTAAACAAGAAATGCATTTTTGTGTGCTGTAGACACTGTTGTCAGTGTTGTGGCGTGCTATAAAACAAATGCGTCTTTTGAAATTGTTCCCGTTTTGTTCACATCCTTTTGATATTTCTTTTTAATTTATCGGAAATAAATTTGTTTTTTTTCATCTTTTGGGTGAAAAAGATATTGTGTTTGGACGGGAAGTGTTGTATGAATAAAAAAAGATTTTAAACTTATTTTATTTTGACAGACGAAAGGTTTATTTATGTCCAAAATTGCACGCTTCAAAAAGCTCTTGAATTTATTTTCATCCGATATGGCTATTGACCTCGGCACTGCTAACACGTTGGTTTACGTGCGTGGCGAAGGTGTTGTTCTCAGTGAACCTTCCGTTGTTGCTATCGCCGAAAACCGTGGCAAAAAACAGGTTATTGCCGTCGGGAATGAGGCTAAACAGATGTTGGGAAAGACACCGGGACAAATTCAGGCTATTCGCCCGTTGCGCGATGGTGTTATTGCGGATTTTGATGTTGCCGAAGAAATGATTAAGCGCTTTATTCAAAAAGCATTGGGACGTAAATGCCTGTCTCGTCCGATGATTGTGATTTGTGTCCCCTCCGGTTCGACGGCGGTTGAGCGCCGTGCGATTCAGGAGGCGGCCGAAAATTCGCGTGCCCGTAAAGTCTTTTTGATTGAAGAGCCGATGGCTGCCGCTATTGGTGCCGGTCTGCCCGTTAATGAACCGTCCGGTAGTATGGTTGTTGATATCGGCGGTGGGACGACGGAAGTGGCTGTGATGAGTCTTGGCGGAATTGTGTATGCGCGCTCTGTCCGGGTCGGCGGTGATAAGATGGATGAAGCGATTGTTTCTTATATTCGCCGGAACCACAATTTATTGATTGGAGAAGCGACGGCCGAACGAATTAAAAAGGCTATCGGTGCCGCTTCGATTCCCGAAAACGGGGAGGGTGAAACCATCTCTGTCAAAGGACGCGATCTGATGCATGGTGTTCCGAAAGAAATTGTTGTTTCCGAACGTCAGGTGGCCGAGGCTTTGTCCGAACCGGTCGGTCAAATCGTGGAAGCTGTCAAAGTGGCTTTGGAACATACGGATCCGGAGCTGGCCTCCGATATTGTTGATAAAGGTATTATGCTGACCGGCGGTGGTGCTTTACTGCGCCGTTTGGACGAAGTGTTGCGCGATGCGACGGGGTTGCCTGTTTGCGTGGCAGAAAATGCCTTGCAATGCGTGGCACTCGGAACGGGACGTGCACTGGAAGAAGTCAGCAAGTTTGAAAATATTTTGACAAGTATGTATTAAAATTTCCTGAAAGCAGAAGTGTATGGAAAGCCGTCAGTTTCGCCTTAAAAGACTGAAAACACAAATTCGGTTATTTCTGCCTCTTTTGCTTTTAATGATTGCCCTTGTTTTTGTGGGGTTCAGCACAACCGAAAATCCCTATTTGAAACAATTTCAAACCGCTTTGACACAGGTGGTGACACCTGTTGTTTCCGTTGTATCTGCACCGTTGCGGTGGGGAGAAGCGGCGGTGCGGGAAATGACATTTTTTGTAAGGACATATCGTGAAAATAAGCGGTTGCGTTCTGAGAATGAGTCTCTTCAAAATTGGCGTAATATCGCTCTTCAACTGGGGATTGAACAACAGGAATTAAAACATTTGTTGAATTACGTCCCACCTCAAAAGTCGACATCCGTTACGGCTCGGGTTTTGGCTGATAATGGCGGCCGTTTTTCACAATCGCTGGTCGTATCCGCGGGAACGGATCAAGGTGTTTCCAAAGGAGATGTTGCGATGACGCCGCGCGGTGTTTTGGGACGTGTTGTAGAAACCGGCTCCTCTTTCAGCCGTTTGATGCTTCTGACGGACTATATGTCTCGTGTTCCCGTTATGGTTGGTAATGATCGGGTTATGTGTATTTTAAGCGGAGATAATACCGCTACACCCAAATTGGTGTCTTTGCCGGAAAATGCCGTTATTCAGCCGGGAGACGTTGTTTTAACTTCGGGACATGTCGGGGTTTATCCGGCAGGTCTTGGCATTGGGGTCGTGTCGGAAGTTATTGACGGGGAAATAAGCGTCTCCTTGTTTGAGTCGGATTTTTCCCCCGGTTTTGTTCGGTTGGTTGATTTTGGGTTGAATCATGTCTTGTTGCATGAGGTTTGTTCGGAAAGGGATGGGGCATGACGTTATCCCGATCGCTTATTCATTTGAAAAAAGGCATACCGTTCCTGATCTGCCTTTTTTTGATTTTGTTGGCACAAACACCTGCTTTTTTCATAACGTCGGTTCCGTTTTTATTTATTCCGATTTTTTATTTTGCTATTTTCAGGCCCGGCCTGTTGAATGATTATGCGGTTTTTGTATTGGGATTATTTGCGGATTTAATAGGCAGAACACCGGTGGGATTATGGGCTTTCATTTTTGTGCTTTTGTTTTTTGTGGCACGTTTGAACAGGTTATTCCTTGGTGGGTTAAGGTTTGATAAATTGTGGTTGGTTTTTGCTGTTTTCAGTGCGGTCGCTCTGATGCTTCGGTTGCTTTTGTTCTTTTTATGTGCCGGTACGGTGGTTCCCGGCGGCTTTTTAGTGGGGCAGTATGTTGTTTTGAATCTCCTTTACCCGCTGGGCGTTATGCTTTGCGGTCGTTTGGATAATTGGATAGAGGTTGATTCATGAGTGTTTGGAAGTATGAAAAAACACGCGTGATGACCCAACGGATGATAGGACTTGCCGTTATATTCGTTCTAATGGGATGTATTATTATCGGAAGACTTTTTTATCTTCAGGTTCTTCAAGGGGAGAAATATCTTCTTTTGGCGGAAAAAAACAGGATTTCGGTTCGTTTGACCATGCCCTCCCGCGGAACGATTTATGATCGGAACGGTGTTAAGTTGGCGGAAAATGCCAAAACATTTCAAGCGGTTTTAATTAAAGAAGAGGCGCGTGATTATCGCCAAACCTTGGATCGTTTCTTAAAATTAATTCCGTTGGATGAGGATGAAGTTTCGCGTATTCAAAAAGAATTGCGTTGGAAAAGGGCTTTTATGCCGGTTCGCATTAAAGATAACCTCTCTTTTGATGAAATGACATTGTTACAGTTAAATGCGCCTGATTTACCGGGGATTCAAATTGAAGAGGGAATGATGCGTTTTTATCCTGCAGGCACGGGAAATACACATGTTGTTGGTTATGTGTCCTTGTTAACCGAAAAGGATGTTGCTGGCAATACGTCGGATCCGCTTTTGGATTTGCCCGGATACCGTATCGGAAGAACGGGGATTGAATCCTCTATGGAAGCTGTTTTAAAGGGAAAACCGGGCGTGCGTAAATCGGAAATCAACGCCATGGGACGGACGGTTCGTGTTTTGGAGGAAACGCCTCCTGAATCCGGACAAGATGTCTTTTTAACCATTGATAGTCGACTTCAAAATTATGCAACGCGTTTGATGGCTCGCTATGCCGCCTCCGCTGTCGTGATTAATGTGCGGACAGGTGAGATTTTGGCACTGGTTTCAACACCTTCTTTTGATGCTAATTTATTCACGGTGCCTATCTCGGTTAAAAATTGGAACAAACTGTTACATCATAAATACAGACCTCTTCAGAATAAGGTTTTAAGCGGCTTGTATTCTCCCGGTTCCATTTTTAAATTGGTCGTCGGTTTAGCCGGGTTGGAATCCGGTGTGATTACGGCATCATCAAAAGTTGATTGTCAGGGAAAAACAAAGTTGGGCAACCATCTCTTCCATTGTTGGAAGAAAAACGGCCACGGCTCAATGACATTGGAACAAGCTCTTATGCATTCCTGTGATGTGTATTTTTATGAAATGGCTCAGAAAATCGG
The DNA here is from genome assembly GCA_944391735.1 of uncultured Alphaproteobacteria bacterium. Lineage (GTDB taxonomy): Bacteria > Pseudomonadota > Alphaproteobacteria > CAAHEQ01 > UBA3637 > CALXZG01. The sequence goes on from CALXUR010000002.1 coordinate 54,996, forward strand.
TGCCGATAAAATTATTGAAACAGCTCGTAAACTGGGCTTTGGGGAAGCACTTAATGTCGGGTTGAATAGTGAAAGTTCCGGGCTTTTACCGACATCGGATTGGAAACTGCGCCGCTTTAATGATGCTTGGCGTATGGGGGATACTTTGAATCTCAGTATCGGACAGGGCTTTTTAAATGCGACACCTCTTCAAATCGCAACGGCGGTTGCCCGGATTGCCGGGGGTCGGAATTTGCATCCGACATTGTTAAAGTCAAATGTTGAATCATCCATTGAAAAAATTGATTTTAAAGAATATTATTTAAAACTGATTCGTTCCGGTATGTATGATGTCGTTAATCGTGTCGGGGGAACCGCATATGCGGTGCGCATCAATGTGGACGGACAAAAAATGGCTGGAAAAACCGCCACGACACAGGTTCGGCGAATTAGTTTAAAGGAGCGTGAAGAAGGGGTTAAATCGCAGGATGATCTGCCTGAAAAATATCGTGATCATGCGATTTTTGCGGCATTCGCCCCGACGGATAAACCGAAATATGCGGCTGTTGTGTTGGTTGAGCACGGCGGTGGTGGTTCAAGGACAGCCGCGCCTTTGATGAAACAGTTAATGCAATATGTTTTAGAGTTGGATAAGTCCGATAAAAAGGAATTGAAAAAATGAGTTTTTTTAAGGATCGTAACTGTTATTTGAAAGATTATAATTTATCCCTGACAGATAAAGTTTTAGGATTTAATTATCTGTATTTGTTGTTTATCTGTCTGGTTGTAGTCATGGGAATCGGTGTTCTTTACTCTGTCGGTGGCGGTCATTTTAATCCCTGGGCAAGCAAACAACTGTTTCGTTTTATAGTCAGTCTGGGTGTTTTGTATGTTATAGCCCTTTCCAATCTCCGCTTTTGGATGAAGTATGCATATGTTATTTATGCCATCGGCCTTATCTTGCTGGTTGCCGTATCCGTGGTCGGTCATGTCGGTATGGGGGCTCAACGTTGGTTGAATCTCGGCTTTTTTAATTTACAACCTTCTGAAATTATGAAGATAGCCCTTGTTTTGGCTCTGGCTCGTTATTTTCATGGTGCCAGTCTGGAAGAAGTGCGTTCGCTGAAGTTTATGATACCGCCTGTTTTGATGATGATCATTCCTGTTGCATTTATTCTGGAACAACCTGATTTGGGAACGGCGTTGATGCTTGTTTTTGCTGCAGGTGGTATTTTTTATTTGATGGGGGTTCAAATTTGGAAGTTTGTCGTTTTGATTTCTGCCGCCGCCCTTTCCATGCCGCTTATTTGGTCTTTTCTTCATGAGTATCAGAAAAAACGTGTGTTGACCTTTTTAAATCCGGAAAGTGATCCGCTGGGTTCCGGTTATCATATTGCGCAATCTAAAATTACTTTGGGATCCGGGGGTGTTTTCGGAAAAGGATTTTTACAAGGGACACAAAGTCGTTTGAATTTTATTCCGGAAAAACAAACTGATTTTATTTTGACGGTGTTGTCTGAAGAGTTTGGTTTAATAGGAGCTCTTGTGTTATGCCTGTTATATGCCGCTATTATTGCTTATGGCTTCATTATCGCACATCGCTGTAATAATTTTTTTGGTAAAATTTTAGCGTTGGGCTTGACAATCAATTTTGCGCTGTATGTTTTTATTAACATGTCCATGGTGATGGGATTGATGCCCGTTGTCGGTGTTCCTCTGCCTTTGATGTCTTACGGCGGCACGGCAATGTTGACTTTGTTTATCGGTTTCGGTTTGGTCGAATGTGTTTTTATTAATCGGGAAATGGTTATCGGAAGACGGGGATCAATTGACGATGAGTAGTTTGGAAACATTGTTGGATGCTGCTTTTGATGCTTATAATCAAGGGGAGTTTGAACACGCCGAAACATTGGCGCGTGATGTTTTAAACGCCGAACCCGCCCATGGGGATGCCCTGTATTTGTTGGGACTTATTGCATATCGGGCGGGGGCCTTGGATCCTGCCGCCGATTTATTGTATCAAGCTGTTAAACTTTATCCGGATACACCTTCTTATCAGTTGACCTTGGCTTCTGTTTTGCAAAAGCAAGGACGATTGGATGAGGCTTTATCCTATTATGACCGTTTTCCGGATCATCCGATGGGACGGGCACAGGCGGGTTTCATTTATTTATTGAAAAATCAGATCTCTTTCGCCGAAAGTGCTTTTCAAAAAGCATTGTCTTTACAGCCCGATCTGCCGGAGGCGGAGTTGGGGTTGGCGCAATGTGATATTCAGGTGGGAGGTTTTTCTGATGCCGTTGCCCGTTTGGAAAAACTGACAGATGAAACACCGTTGCCGGATGCGTTGGTTTGTCTGGCCTCTTTATACCGTCGTTTGAATCGAACGGAGGAGGCCTTATCCGCTGTGAATAGGGGGCTTGCTATAACCGACAATGCCTCTTTTGAAGTTGAAAAAGGTTTGATTTTAGAACAATCCGGACAACCGGAGGAGGCTTTAAAGGCTTATCGGCGCGCGGTTGACTTGGATCCGTATCGTTCCGATGTTTGGGCAAATTTAGGAAATGTCTATCACAAGTTAAATGATGTCGCCAAGGCCGAGGATGCTTATAAACGCGCTTTGCAACAAGATTTGAATTATCCGGAGGCACATCATAATCTGGCCGTCCTTCTTTATGAACAATCTCGTATGACAGAGGCACTGGAACATTATCGGGCTGTTTTGTCACGGCATCCGGATTATTTGCCCTCACTCTATAATTTGGCCGTGATACAAGAAGAAAACGGGGATGAGGTTGAAGCGTTGGGATTGTATTTTAATGTCCTTTCACGAAAAGGAATGTTTCCCGATTTGGATTGGCGGATTGCCAATACCTTGACCACACTGTTTCGCAAGGGGCGGAAAGAAAAAAAACAGGCCTTGGATTTTGCAAAAGGATGGGTTAAGAATTTTCCCGATAATCCGGTCGCTGTCCATACTTATGCGGCATTGTCCGGGAAAAAAGAAAAAGCGTCCCCCTTGGCATATACAAGGCGTTTATACGAAAATTTTGCCCCGACTTATGATAACCTGATGAAACAATTGGATGCCAAAGCGTTATCCGGTTTGATTGATCTGATGCCGGACGGAACCTATCGAAGTGTTCTGGATTTGGGCTGCGGGACAGGAGCTTTCGGGCGCGCGTTTCAGGCTGCGGGTCGCCATATTAAGGGCGTTGATTTTTCACCTGAAATGTTGGCCTTTGCGGATAAAACGGGGGCGTATGACGCGTTGGTGGAAGGGGAAATAAGCGCTTTCCTGCAATCGGATACGAATACCTATGATTTAATTGTTGCCGTTGAATTATTGGGGTATTTGCCGGATATTCAATCATTTTTCTCTTTAGTTTCGAATCGGTTGAATAAGGGGGGAGTCTTTGCGTTTTCCGTTGAAACAACGGACAAACAACATGCTGTTTTATCCGAAAGCGGCCGTTATTTGTATCCTCTTTCTCTTGTGGAAAACTGCTTGGCAGAGGCGGGATTGTCGATGTCTGATAATCGCTCTGTTGACTTGCGCCGCGAAGGACAAGGGTTTGCCAAAGGACAATTAATCGTTGCCCGTTGGCAATAATATGGATTGTTATTTTTTACATACGGCACCAATCCGATCCGACCAACTGGCTCCTTGATTATAACTGGCTTGATAAAAAGGAGCGTACCAACACCCAAAAGATTGACCAGTCCAGTCGTATCCATTGAGCCATGTACAACGCAGTGCACCGGTAGATGTTGCATTGTTTGTCAGCATTAGAATAGCTGCTCGCATATTTACATTTTCTATTGTTTGGATAACACCTCCAATGTCTGCAGATGTTGGGGTTTGATATCCTTGTGCTTCACACCAACTAAGGGCATTGATCCAACAAAAACTACCATTGGATGGACGAGATATAACATATCCGTTTAATAATTCTTTTAATTTTTTTCTAATGTCAGCTGCTGTAACGGTTTTGGGATCTCCGGCAAAATAAACAGCCTTTAAAACCGATTCTTCATCCCAGTTTTCAGGAAAATATTCTGTAGATAATGCTTTGTATCGTTTTAATAATTCCTCGTCCGACAAAGATGTGTTGCCGTCTTCATCTGCTTCGATTCTTCGACAGCTTCCGTCTCCTGTTTCAAATTTGCTAACTCCGTCGGGAACACATTCTTTGTAACTATGGAAATATCCTTTATCACATTTGACCTCGGAACATTTCTTTAATAAATTGGGGTTACGAAAAACGTCTTGAGCCGTTTTTCCTTGGATACAATGTTCACACTCTGTCCCGTTCCAAAAGAAACCGTTTGCTTCGTTACACAAACAAGTCGTAGCATTGGGACCGATAGAGCCAAGAGATTCCTCTGGGCAAGGTGTGCAAACGCCATTATTGATATAAAACCCATCGGGACAAACACATGCTCCCGTATTTAAATCGAATACATTCGGTTCGTTACATTCACAAGCGGTTGCGTTTGTTGTCGTTGTCGTCATATTTTCGGGACAAGGCAAGCACTCCTTGGTTTCCTCATCAATGAAGTGATTTAACGGACAGTCGCATGATCCGGAAGAACAAACTTCATTGCCCATACACATACGTTCACATTGTTGATAAACACAGATTTCACAATTTTCTACAGGACAATCTTCATCCGAAACACATCCTCGTTTACTGGGATTAAACGGGATAGACCGTCCATGTAACTCATCATCAAAAACAAAAGAGAGTAAAGCATCACCTTCAGGGCATTGGGGATGTGGATAACTATCTGTATCTTGAACTAAATTCCAATAAATTTTAACAGGAAGATCCCACTCTAGCTTTAAAATATGGCTACAAACATCTTGGGGAACTTGATCAACATTCACGACAAAAAATCCAGAAGCATGAGGATGAAGTTCTTGAGTTGTCGGAAAAACACCTTGAATTGTCGGCAAAAATTCGCTTTCATTCAATTCATCATCTTTTCTGTCTGTTGCCATTCTTTGAGCCGAAATAAGCAGTGCCCTTTGTTTAACCTCGTTGACAATATCATTAGCCATTCTTTTATTAACTAAATATCGATACCAAGTAATACCGCTCAGGCTTAATATACCGATAATCACCAGAACACCCAGCATTTCCACCATCGAACGACCCGATTCGTTTTTTAACATCCGTGTATCTTTCTTAAGTCCTTGTTTTTCTGTCATTTTTATCATATTTCCCCATAAAAATTTAATGACCCTTAAATTTTTACAAAAATCAGTTTTCAGGTTATTTTATTCCTTGTGATGAAAAACACTGTTTTATTTGTTTTTTTCTTGATTTTAAAATCAATTATATGTTATAAAAAACTATAATAAAAAAAGGGTCATTATTTTTTTATATAATAAATTAAATCTCCCCGTGTCGTCAGAAACGGGGAGTTGTTTTTTAGTTGTTTTATTTTATTATTTGATAACGTTATTTGTTATTTTTCCATTAATAAAATTGGAAATATTGTCAAATGTTGTTGCGTTGATCCGATTAATGGCATCGATTGAATTAAACGCAATATGGGGTGTGGCAATCACATTTCTGAATTGCAATAATTTTAAATTCATGGCTGAATCCAACAGGAAATCGGTGTCACTCATACGGGGCGATATAGATACTTCATCATGCAGTAAGAAGTCTTCATTTTCTAAAACATCAAGTCCCGCACCGGCGACAATTCCTTTTCTCAATGCAAAATAAAGAGCTTGTGTGTCGATTAAGTCTCCGCGCGCTGTGTTGATGATAATAACGCCTCTTTTCATCTGATTAAAAGCGTCTTCATTAATCATATGATAATTTTCCGGTGTTGAGGGAACATGTAAAGATATAATGTCGCTTTCTCTGTAAATTGTATTTAGATCGGGAACATATAACTCTTTTAAGGCCGGATTGGGGAAGGGGTCATAGGCAATCACTTTCATACCAAAACCTTGTGCGATTTGAATCATATGACGTCCGATAGAACCGGTGCCGATAACGCCTAATGTTTTTCCCATCAGGTCAAATCCCATATAATTGGACGTTTCAATTCTGTTATGTGCCATGTCGTTTTTGGCTTTGATAATTTTTCGAGCCAAAGCTAATAAGAGTCCAAATGCGAATTCGGCAACCGTTGTCGCACCGTATGACGGCACGTTTTCAACGGCAATTCCCCTCTTTTTACAATATTCCAAGTCAATATGGTTGAATCCTGTCGAACGTGTCGCAATCAATTTCAGATTGGGCAGTAAATCCAGTTTCTCATTGGCTAATGTTTCCGAATGAATAAAACCTGAAATGATCCGCGTATCTAAATACGGTTCCAACATTTTGGGGGACATTTCGTTCAGTCCTTTATCAAAGAAAACCATATTAGTGTTTTCAATCGGATGTTTTTCTGCAAAATCACGCAGTTGTTTATCAGTGTCAAAAAATAAAATATTTTCCATTTCAAAACCTACCCTTCTTATATTAAATAGGATACTCTTCAATTAAAACAAGTTCTCTTTTTCTATTTTAATAATAGATCTAAAATTTGAATCAGCTTCTTTCTCAAATCTTTACGCGCAACAACTTGATCAATCATGCCGTGCTCCAACAGATAGTCCGCCTTTTGAAAATTAGGCGGTAACTTTTGGCGGATTGTTTGCTCAATAACACGAGCCCCCGCAAAACCGATGACCGATCCCGGCTCGGCTAAAGTCACATCACCCAGCATGGCAAACGAAGCGGTTACCCCTCCGGTCGTCGGATCCGTCAAGATAACAATATACGGTAGCTTTTTTTTCTTTAACCGCTTAACGGCAACCGTTGTCCGTGCCATTTGCATTAATGACAACATCCCTTCCTGCATACGTGCACCGCCGGATGCTGGAATTAAAATCAAGGCCGCTTCCTGCAATAATGCCAATTGAGCCGCGGTTACAATTGCTTCACCGACATATGTTCCCATTGAACCACCCATAAATCCGAAATTGAAGACACCGACCACTGCCGGTTTGCCTCCTATTTTTCCGTGGGCGACTAAAATGGCATCATCGCTTTTTGTTTTCTTTCTGGCTTCTTTTAAACGATCTGTATATTTTTTTAAGTCGCTGAAATGCAAAGGATCTTCTTTGACTTTCGGCAGTTGAACCAATGTGTATTCCTGATTGTCGAAAATCATTTCCAATCGACGCAGCGGGGGTAATCGAAAGTGGTGATTGCACCGCGGACAAACATAGTCTGTTCGCGTTATCTCTTCATGAAAAAGCATTGCTCCGCATTCGGGGCATCTGTCCCAAAAATTATCGGGAATATCGGCATGAATATTGACTTTCTTGACCGTCGGCCGCGTCAGATTGGTGATCCAGTTCATGGCTTATGCGCCTTTTTTCGCTTTCTTATTTAAAGCATCATTGACGGATTTTCCCGCCTTGAAAAACGGAACCCGTTTCCCTTCAACCTGCACTTTGGCACCCGTTTTGGGATTACGGCCGATTCTGGGTTTGCGCGTCCGAACGGACAAAACGCCAAAGCCGCGCAGTTCAACACGGTTTCCTTTGATTAAAGCGTCTTTAATCGTATCCAAAATCGTTGAAACAACACGTTCGGCATCAACTTTTGTCAGGTTGTTTTTTTCGGCTACATTGATAACTAATTCTGATTTTATCATCTTTATTTCCTTTCTTATTAATGATAGTTCCGTTTTATGCTATTTTTTTTCTATTGTCAAGTGTTATAAGGATTTATTTTTATTTGGACGTTTTTTTCTCATGCTTTCGGCACCGGATACAATATCGATTAATTCATCCGTAATGCTTGTTTGCCGCATCTGTTGATATTCCAAATTCATTGTTTCCAAAGATTCATCAATGTTTTTTTCGGCTTGTTGCATGTTCACCATGCGCGTGTAATGTTCGGCGGCTAATGACGCTGTTAGAGCGTGTGCCAGGATAACCGTTAAATGTTCGTGGCTTAACGCGGAAAATAAAGCCTCTCTGTTCCCGGTGATAAATGGCAATGTTTTTCCTTCCCATTTTTCTGTTTTTAAATGCATCATTTCATCAACGGGTAGGGGCATTAATTGCCGGACAACGGGTTTTTGCGGCTCGCCCGATATTCGATAAGTATAGTAAATTAAAACTTGATCGATGCGTTGTCGGCTGATTATGTCATTGATTTTCATTAAAACCATAGAAGCGATAGAGGCGATTTCCTTTAAAGAATTCATAATCGCATAAGTCGCCGTTACGGGAATTTTTGCCGATTGTGTCATTAATCCGATTCGTTTCCCGACGCAAATGGCCTGCGTCGTATCTGAACAAGAACGATCTTTCAGGTTGTTTCGAACAAAAGTCAGGATGTCTCGGTTGAATCGACCGACAAGCCCGTTGTCTGTTCCGATGATAACCGCGATTGTTTTGGGATGATCACTTTTGTTTGTCTTGGGGGTGTAAATAAATGAATCATCTTTCAATAATCCTTGAAACGCTTCCCGAACTGTCGCACCGTATTCGTTTAAAGAGGCCAGGGCTTTCTCATATTGACCGATACTGACCGATGACAACATTTTCATTGTGCTGACAATATCACGCAGATCCGTCGTCGTTTTAATCCGTTTGTTCAGAGCTTCCAAAGTCATGCGCTCTTAAGTCCTTTCTCGGCGGTTAAAGCTTTTCGGAAAGCATCCAGTAACTTTTGCTTAATTTCATCTGATAATTTTTCTTTTTTATCGGATATGGCCGTCATGAGCTTGGGGAATTGGGCATGTAAAACATGGATAATGATTTCTTGCGCCCGAGTTACTTTACTTTCCTCCACATCGTCTAACAGCCCGTCATTTGTTGCCAGAAAAACGGCAATTTGATCCGCGGCTGGCATCGGTGCGTATTGAATCTGTTGCATAACCGCGCGGATAGCGCGTCCTCGTTTTAACCGACCCGCCGTTTCGGCATCCATTTGTGTCCCGAATTTTGCAAATGATTCCAGTTCTTCAAATTGAGAAAAGAATAACTTTAAGGGGCCTACTAAACTTCGATAGGCCGGTAATTGTGCGTCGCCGCCAACCCGGGAAACAGATCGACCTGTGTCGATGGCCGGTAGGATTCCCTTTTGAAATAAGGAGGTTGACAGGTATATCTGTCCGTCTGTAATCGAAATGATGTTTGTCGGAATATAGGCAGATATGTTACCCGCTTCCGTTGATACAATGGGAAGCGAGGTGAGGGAACCGCCGCCGAATTCGGGACGTAAATGCGTCGAACGTTCCAATAAACGTGAGTGGATATAAAAAATGTCTCCGGGAAAAGCCTCCCGCCCCGGAGGCGTTCTCAACAACAAAGACATTTGGCGATAGGCTCGGGCGTGCGCTGTCAAATCGTCGTAAACAATTAAAACATCTTTTCCTTTTTCCATAAAATATTCGCCGATGGATGTCGCTGCGTATGGCGCGATGAACTGCATACCCGCTTCATCATCGCCGGATGCCACAACAACAATCGTGTTTTCCATAACACCGTATTTTTCCAAATCCGCAATAACGCGTGCCGTCCCGGCCGCTCTCTGTCCGATTGCGCAGTAAATACAAATAACACCGGATTCTTTTTGGTTAATCATTGTGTCAAGCGCAATGGCTGTTTTTCCGGTTTGCCTGTCACCTAAAATTAACTCCCGCTGTCCACGCCCGATCGGCGTAAACGAATCAATGGCTTTTAATCCTGTTTGTAACGGTGTGTCTACCGGTGCCCGATGCATAATCGGTGGAGACTCCCTTTCAATTGGGAATGTTTCCGTTGTCGGAATGGGACCTTTGTCATCCAAAGGTTGTCCTAACGGATTAATAACGCGTCCCAATAAAGCGTCTCCGACGGGAACATCCAAAACACGATGTGTGCGTTTTGCTTTATCGCCAGCCTTTAAATGATCCGAGTTTGTCAGGAAAACAACACCGACCCTGTCGGGCATTAAGGTTTGAACCATGCCGATGGTATTGTCTTTGAATGTTAACAACTCGTTCATTTGAGCTTTTGAAAGACCGGATACTTCGGCTGTTCCCGCGGAAATGGATATGATAGAGCTTGTTTCGGATACTTTTAAATCCAACGGCGTTTTTTCAATCGCTTCTTCAATTGCTTTTTCGGCCGCTTTGGACGCTTTTTTTAACATTTTCGCCTCTCTTTACTCCTTAATGATTAATCCTGATAACGCTGTGTTCAAATTATTCGTAAATGCTTCAAGGTATGATTTAAGGTTCCATTCCACAACCATATCCCCGACGCTCATTTCGGCTCCGAGAATCAAATCCGGATTTTTTTCAATACGAATACGGACGGATGGATCCGCTTTAAATGTTTTTCGAATGAAATCCGTTAATTCGTCACTGGCTTTTTTTGTTAAAGTATCAGATACACTTATTGATATAATTTTTTGTTTTGAATAAATATTTTTTATTTTTTCTTTATCTTTTGAATTTAACTTTTCAATCTTTTTCCGAAACAAAAGAACGGCCTGCTCAACCGGTGATAAACCCGATAAATCAACCAGGACCTTTCGGGATAACTCCAAAAAATGGCGCGCCATTAAATCCCTGATTTCCAATTGTAGAGAACTTGTTTCTCTGTTTAAATCAGCTTGCATTTTAACCCGCTTTGATTTTAATTCTTCGCCGATGCGTTCTTCCTGTTCTTTTTTCAGATGTTCGATTTCGCGAAAAGCTTCATCTAAACGTTTCTGTTTTTCGGCCTCAAAAACAGCGTGTTTTTCTTCCAAAACTCTTTGTTCTTGTTGAGCCGTTTCGGCTGCATGCTCGGCTTTTTTTACCTTATCTTCAATATAGGCCTGCCGCTTGGCGATTGTATCGACAATGGGGTGGTATAAAAAACGCTTTAACAACCAGACCAACACGAACAGGTTGACAATTTGGGCAATGAATGTAACCCAGCTGAATCCCATGATGGTCTCCTTTTATTTGGCGGCCATCTCGACGGCGTAATTCCAAAACGGGTTAAAATACAGAATTAAAACAGTCACAACAAACGCATAAATAGCCGTTGATTCCACCATAGCCATCGAAACGAATAACGTTCTGGTGATTGTGCCCGCTTCGTCCGGTTGTTGGGCAATAGCGCGCAAGGCACTGGCCGCCGCGTTTCCTTCTCCCAATCCCGGTCCGATACCGCCGATTGAAATACATAATCCTGCCGATAAGACAGACATGGCTCCGATTAAAGTAATTGCATCCATTTTTTTCTCCTTTCTTGTTAATATTCTAAATTATCAATAAATGGTTTTTGCGAACCGACCGAAGAGACATATACAATCGCTAACAATGCGAAAATATAAGCCTGAATCGTTCCTGTTATCAGCCCCAGTATTTGTAACGGTAACGGAATTAAAAAGGGGGCCAACATCATTAAAACAGATGCGATGATGGCACCACTCAACATATTGCCGTATAAACGAAAGGCCAATGAAAACGTTGATGAAAAATCACTAATGATATTCATAGGCATCATAATGGGGGTGGGGTCGATGTATTTTTTTAAATATCCTAAAACACCTTGGTTACGAATACCGTAAATAGGCATAGCGCAAAAAACACACAATGAAAATGCCAATGTTGTGGATAGAGAGGCCGTCGGTGCCCGAAACCAGGGAATAATGGTCAACAGGTTGCTCATCCCGATAAATAAAAAGAATGTTCCCATAATCGGCATGTAACGTGCCGGATTATCACCGCTGACTTCTTTGATTTGCGACCGAATTGTCATTACAACCATTTCCATGGCTGTTTGCAATGCCGGAACACGCAACGTTGTTTTTAAACGTCGTGTCGCAAGCCAGGACAGAATAACCAAAACAGCCATCACAATCCATGAAAAGAAAACGGTTCCCCCGATTGTAATGCCGAAAATATTCATAATGGGCAGTGTGTCTATGTTTTCCAAGGATAGTCCGTCCCCGCCTTCGTTTCCGTTCAGATTCAACGAACTCCACCACGTCGATATAATTAAAAAAATGGTAATGCCGCGCCCCAAAGCACTTTTCATCCAGTAACAGGCTCCGATACATAAAGCAACCGCCACCGCAACGGAAAGTAAAATGTCCCCCGTAACCGACAATCCCCAAATAGTCATCACGGTTTCGGTCATTTTTGATGTGTTCTCCTACCGTTTGAAGCTTTTCGTAACGTGCCGCTTTTCTTTTTGTTCCGCCCAACCGGTTTCATCGCTGAAACCAATTCTTTTTGTTCAACCGTATGATAAGCTCCCATTTTGGTAAAGCGTAAAACAAATAATCTGGCCAGAATGACACCACAGAAAATCAGAATAAAACGTCCCGCATGTTCATGGGACAAGGCTAATGCTCCGAAAATCAATAAAAAGATACGCAATACGGCCGATATAAACAGAAAAAGTCCTTTGTGTTTGACTTTCGGTAACGTTTGAACCGTCATCCACAACAGATACATATAGATTAAGCCCAAAACAACACCGATACCTAACGCTGTGCCCAGTTCATGTAATGGCATATGAAAAATGTGATGATTCATTTCTTAACCCTTTTTCGCTCTTCTGTTAGTTGCTGACGATACCTTTTCTTGATGACTTGAACGGTTCCTTCTTTGTGAAGCCATCGGTTCGCGTTGATAATACCGACAATGAAACCGATGAAAATAAAGTTGAGTGTCCATGAAAAATGCGGGGCAGGGAAGACGCGATCCAAAAATTGACCAAGGCCGACACCTAACAAAACGGGAATCGACAACTGCCACCCGTAAACCCCCAACAGAGCCGCGTTGAAAAACAATAACCGTGATCGCCTGTGCTCCATCGCTTTTGCTTTATTGATCAGGATTTCGGCCGTTTTTCGGTTTTCTTCATCAAATTCCGCCATCGCCGCCCCCATTGTTTTTATTTAAAGCCATCAATCCTTTTGTCAACCCGATTTCCAGCCGCGCCATTGTCAGATTGATTTCTTTTCTTTGTTGCTCCATTTCTTTAAAGTCAACTTCGATTGTTTTTTGCAACTGTTTCAAGTCCGTGCCCGTAATGGCCAACTTTGTTGATACCGACACGTTTTCTCCTTTTTTGACCAAGACCCCTTGATTACAGGCAATATACCCCTGTTTTCCGCTTGCTTTGTATGACAGAATACTTGGTTTTAATGCCGATACCATGTCCACGTGGCGTGGTAGCAACGTGTAAAAACCGTCAATGGATTCAAAGTCCACCTGCGTTACGGGCGTTTCTAAAATAATGCCTGTCGGCGAATAGACTTTTAAATGCATGTCCATGGGCTAGGCCTTTTTCCCTTTCTTACGAGCCTCGTCAACCGTTCCGATCATGTAAAAGTCATTTTCCGTCAAATCGTTGAATTCTCCGGCTAAAATACGCTCACACCCTGAAATCGTATCTTCCAGATTCACCGATTTTCCCTCCATTCCCGTAAATTGCATGGTTGTGAAAAACGGTTGCGTCAAAAAACGTTCCAGTTTGCGCGCCGTTAAAACCGTTTGTTGATCATGTTCGGGCAGTTCGTCAAAGCCGAGCATGGCGATAATATCTTTTAACTCTTCATATTGAGCCAATGTTTTACGGACTTCCGTCGCCACTTTGTAATGTCTTTCTCCGACAATCAACGGTGTTAACATATTCGAACTGGAGCCCAACGGATCCAACGCCGGATATAGTCCCTGTGCCGCCCGTGATCGTGATAAAACAATGGTTGACGACAGGTGCGCAAATGTGTGTGTAGCCGAAGGGTCCGTAAAATCATCTGCCGGCACGTAAACCGCCTGAATAGATGTGATAGCACCGTCTTTCGTGCTTGAAATACGTTCTTCCAAATCGGCGATGTCTGTTCCCAAAGAGGGTTGATACCCCACGCGAGACGGAATTTGTCCCAACAAAACGGAAACCTCGGATCCCGCTTGAATAAAACGAAAGATATTGTCAATTAATAATAAGACGTCCTGTTTTTTTTCATCCCGGAAATATTCTGCCATAGTCAGGGCGGATAAAGCTACACGGAACCGAACGCCCGGTGCTTCGTTCATTTGTCCGAAAATCATAACCGTTTTATTCAGAACGCCGGCATCTTGCATTTCCCGATAAAGTTGCTCTCCTTCCCGGGATCGTTCCCCGATACCCGCGAAAATGCTGACACCTTCGTATCGACCGACCATGTTGTTGATCATTTCCGTAATCAGAACCGTTTTTCCGACACCGGCTCCGCCGAAAAGCCCCGCCTTTCCGCCACGCTCCATTGGTGCCAGCAAGTCAATGGCCTTGATGCCGCTGACAAAAATCTGGGATGACACCTCCAGTTTGTCCATCGGAACAGGTTCGGCATGAATGGATTTTAAATCCGGATCTTTGATGGCGTCTTTCCCGTCAATTGTTTGACCGAACACATTAAACATCCGTCCCAGTGTTTTATCGCCGACAGGCACTTCAATCGGGTGTCCCAGGTCGGTTACCTTCATTCCTCGGGCAAGCCCTTGCGTCCCGCCCATTGCTAACGCCCGAACCGTGTGCTCGTCAATGTATCCTTGTGTTTCCAACATTAACGCATTGGTATCTCCGGTTGTCAGAGCGTTAAACATTGATGGTAGTTTTTTGTCAAACCAAACCTCAACAACACTTCCGTTGATTGCAGCGATTTTACCCGAATTTTCTGCCATGTCTCCTCACAATCTCATCCTATCTGTAATCGCATTTACAAGCGGGGTCAAGTCATTTTTTACGGTTTTAGGTTAAAGAATCCTCTCTTGCCGATTTTGATTTTAATCCCTTCCTCCAAAGGCGTTATCGTTAATCCGATATCCGTTACCTTTTCTCCGTTAATCGCAACAGCTCCGCTTTCGATTAAGCGTCGAATGGCTGATTTACTTTGTCCCGGCATAACGGCAACTCCGAAATCAATCAGTCCGCAGGGCAGGGGCAACCCTAATTCCGCCGCGCTGACTTCTTGAAATTCTTTGGTCTCAAAACCGCGTTGTTGTACCTGTGTATAGAAAAAGTGTTCCGCTTTTTCTGCCGCCTCAACACTGTGATATTGCCGAACAATGTCAAAAGCGATTTTTTTCTTGATTTCCATCGGATTAACCGTGTTATTTTTATAGTCTGCAATCGCGTTGGCCTTTTCTTCTTCCGTCCAATCCGTCACCAACTCTACCCACTCCGGAATCAAAGCATCCGGAATGGACATGGCCTTGCCGAACATGTCGTTCGGAGTCTCTGTCAAACCGATATAGTTACCTTTTGATTTGCTCATCTTCATTTGTCCGTCAAGCCCGACCAACAAAGGCATGCCGATAACAACTTGCCCGGGCTGTCCGAAACTTTCTTGAAGCGTTTTTCCGACAAGACAGTTAAATAGTTGATCCCGTCCTCCGAATTCAATATCGGCTTTCATGGCAACGGAATCATATCCTTGAACCAAAGGATAAATTAATTCGTGCATGGAAATGGGGATGTTTTCTTTAAAACGTTTTGCGAAATCATCCCGTTGTAACATTTGTGCCAGAGTCGCTTTTCCCAGTAATTTAATGACATCGGCGAAACCCATTTTATTCATCCATTCGCCGTTAAAACGAATTTTAACATTTTTGGATGTGTCAATGACTTTATCCATTTGGTCAATATAAGTCTTGGCATTAACCGTAATTTCTTCCGGTGTTAAAGGCGGTCGCGTGGTGTTTCGTCCCGTCGGATCGCCGATGGCTGCCGTAAAATCTCCGACCAACAAATGAATTTCATGTCCGGCTTGTTGGAATTGACGCAGTTTTTTTAAGGCGACCGCGTGCCCCAAATGAAGGTCGGGAGCCGTCGGATCCATACCGAATTTAATAATCAAAGGGCGTTTTTCTTTTTCGGCGATTGCCAACTTTTCTTTTAATCCGTTTTCCGGAATAATAGATTCAATGCCGCGCGCCAAGTCTTCATAAGTAATTGTCATAATTTATCTCTCGTCAGTTAGTGAATAATGTTTAACCCTATCATACTTAAAAATCCTTTTCAAGCCTTTTTAAATAAAATTGGCGTTTTGGTTTCCGGAACGGATGATCAAAGTGTTGTGCGTTGGGACGGTGATACGGACGTCACCGTTTATCATAACAGGTAATGCGTCATAAAAGTTTCTTTTTTTTACACTTGCATTTTACGTGTAATTGGGGTAAAACAATTCACAGTTTTATATTTTGAAGAGGTTGATTATGGAAAACGAACAAAAACAAGCAATTAAAGAGCTGGCTTCTTTGCTGCACGATAATAATTTGTCTGAAATTGAATACGAAGCGAACGGTGTTTACCTGCGTGTTGTTGGCCCGAAAGCGGCGCATGAGGTTGTGGTGCCGACTCCGGCTCCTGTTCCGGCTCCGGCGGTTGCAGCTCCTGCTCCGGCACCTGTTGAGGTCAAGAAAGCCGAAAATTATATTGTTTCACCGATGGTTGGTGTTGTTTATTTGTCCAAAGATCCGAATTCTCCCGCTTTTGTGAAAGTCGGCGATAAGGTTTCGGTCGGTCAAACCGTTTGTTTGGTTGAAGCGATGAAAACCTTTAATCCGATTAAGTCTACAAAATCCGGAACGATTACAGAGGTTTTGGTCGAATCCGGCAGTCCGGTCGAATATAATCAACCATTGTTTAATGTGGGTTGATCATGTTTGAAAAAGTTTTAATTGCCAACCGCGGCGAAATCGCCCTTCGTATTCATCGCGCGTGTCGGGAAATGGGTATTAAAACCGTAGCCGTTCATTCAACGGTTGACGCTAACGCCATGCATGTTAAATTGGCAGATGAAGCCGTTTGTATCGGACCCGCGCCGGCAAAAGATTCATATTTGAATAAAGCGGCCATTATTTCTGCCGCCATTATGACCGGTGCCGATGCGATTCATCCGGGATATGGTTTTTTGTCTGAAAATGCCGAGTTTGCGGAAATGGTGGAGGCGCACGGTATTACGTTTATCGGGCCGAGTCCGAAAATGATCCGTATGATGGGGGACAAGGTCACTGCTAAAAAAGCGGCCATCGAATCCGGTTTACCGGTTATTCCGGGATCCGAAGGCGAGGTGAAAACCGTTGAGGATGCCTTGATGTGGGGTGAAAAAATCGGCTATCCCGTTATTGTCAAGGCGGCGGCCGGCGGTGGCGGAAAAGGCATGAAAGTTGCCCATAATCCTTCGGAAATGGCCGATGCGTTTACACTGGCAAAAAACGAAGCAAAAAGCTCTTTTGCCAACGATGTTGTTTATATTGAAAAGTATTTACAGACACCGCGCCATATCGAAATTCAAATTTTAGGCGACAATTATGGAAACGTGGTTCATTTGGGGGAACGTGATTGTTCGCTTCAACGAAACCACCAAAAGGTTTTGGAGGAATCTCCGTCCCCGGCTTTAAATCCCGAACAACGCCGCCAAATTGGTGAAATTGCGGCTAACGCAATGAAAAAATTGGGATATTCGAATGTGGGAACCATCGAATTTTTGTATGAAAACGGTCAATTTTATTTCTTGGAAATGAATACTCGTGTTCAGGTGGAACATCCGATTACCGAGGCGGTAACGGGTGTTGATATCGTGCGGGATCAAATTCGGGTGTCGAGCGGTGCTGTTTTGGGGTATAAACAAGAGGATATCCATTTTAACGGATACGCGATTGAATGCCGTATTAATGCCGAAGATCCCGAAACTTTTATCCCTTGGCCGGGTAAGATCGGACAGTGGCATGTGCCGGGCGGTTTGGATGTTCGTGTGGATTCAGGTATGTATGCCGGGTATACGGTTCCTCCGAATTATGACAGTATGGTCGCAAAATTGATTGTCCATGGTCGGACGCGGAACGGGGTGTTGATGCGTCTGCGTCGTGCGTTGGAGGAGTTTGTTATTGAAGGGATTCGGACAACAATTCCATTGCATCAGAAAATTATTGCCGATCCTGACTTTATTGACGGACAATATAATATTCATTGGTTGGAAAACTTTTTGGCTCAAAATAAAAAAGAATCCGAATAGTGGAAGAGGAGTATTTCCCCCGATGTCTCGTTTGGATTATACCGTTTATTTAGAGCAAAAAACATTGGTTGCTGTGGCTCGGGCTTTTTTTTCGGATAACTTCGCCGATACTGTTTCAAAAATTCCGGAAGAAATTATTTCAGAACCTTTGCCGGAGACTTCTTTGTCTCTGGATGAAACAAGGCGTTTGATTGTTCCGCGTATCCTGGCGGCTTTAGGTGTTCATGTCAACAGCGGTTTATCTTTACGGGCTGCTGCGGAACAGGCTCTTTCCCGCTCACGGTTGGAGGAACCCGTCCTTATGGTGGCTTCTGATTTATGTCATCATTGTCCTGATAAGCAATATGTGGTAACCGGTGTGTGTCAGGGGTGTTTGGCGCGTCCGTGCACGTCGTGCCCTTTTGGTGCTATAGAGTTTGTTGACGGTAAATCTCACATTAATCGGGATAAATGTAAAAAGTGCGGTATTTGTGTTAAGTCCTGTCCCTATCACGCCATTGTTCAGACGGAGCCTCCCTGTGTGGCTACTTGTCCTGTGGATGCGATTGCTAAGGATGAATCCGGTGCGGCGTGTATTGATCCGGATAGATGTATTGCTTGCGGTCAATGTAGTAAAGCTTGTCCTTTTGGCGTCATTCAAACACGCAGTCAGATGATTGACGTTCTGAAAGCCATTCAATCCGGACAACGGGTGGTGGCCATGTTGGCTCCGGCTATTCTGGGACAGTATGGTGTATCGGTGGGACAACTATTTTCTGCTGTTAAAGAGGCGGGTTTTTCCGAAGTGATTGAGGTTGCCACGGGTGCCGATATTACAGCACGTAATGAGGCTGGAGAATTGGCCGAACGGTTGGCGAGAGGCGATTCTTTTATGACGACTTCTTGTTGTTCGGCCTATTTCGATGCGGTTAGGAAACATATTCCGGATTTAGCACGATTTGTTTCCGATACAAAAACACCAATGCATTACACGGCAGAAATTGTAAAGCAACGCGACGCTTCTGCCGTTACGGTTTTTATCGGACCTTGTATGGCCAAACGGGAAGAGGGGATTCAGGATGATTTCGTGGATTTTGTTTTAAACGGCAAAGAATTAACCGCCCTTTTCGCGGCTAAAAATATTACGCCGGCAGATTGTCCGGAACTGGATACGCCTCATCCTTCTAAACAGGGTAGGGGATTTGCCTTGACCGGCGGTGTCGCAGGGGCGGTTCAATCCCTTCATGCCTGTGATGTGTGTTCGGTGTGTATTGACGGTCTGACGAAAGAAACGATGAAACAGTTGCACCAATATGCCAAAACAGGAAAAGCGGCCGGTTCTTTGGTGGAGGTTATGGCCTGTTGCGGTGGGTGTGTCGCCGGTTCCGGTGTGGCCGCACCCATTAAACAAGCAACTAAAGAAATCCAAAAATTGGCTGCCGATAGCCCCGATTTAAACGATATGTAATGTATCTTTTTTGGTGATTAAGGGATTGATTTTTTTACTTTTTATTGTATAAGTAAACCTAAATATTACAACGCGTTTTCTTTTGATGAAGATATAAATCCAGTTGAAAGAAAACGTGTTTTTTTATGTTTAAAATGAGGTGTCAGAATGAAAAAAGAATTGTGCTTTACTTTGACAATGGCTGGTCTAATGTGCTTTGCTATGTGTAGTTTTAACTATATATGGATAAATGGATTGAATATCGAATTGTTAACTATACTCCTGTATCATTGGACAATAGAATTTTTGATTGCTTTTTGCTTGGTATTTTTTATTGTGCGTCATGTTATGCGTCAGGTTTCTCATTTTTTTGCATTCATTCAAAATAACAAGCTGACGTTTTACATAGTTATGCCTGTCTGTAATGTTTTAATTATGGCCCCGATTATGAGTTTACTTGTTTTGGTTTTAATTCAAGGTCAATTTTACAATTTAAAAAGTATTTATCCCTATGCGCTTATACGTAACATTTGTGCAGCATTAGTATTCCAGATTTTTATTGTGGGACCTTTTGTTCGGCGCATATTTCAAACTAGGTAATATGTTTTAACTATTTGATGTTTATAATATTTTAATTTTTTAAGTTTGTTTTTTATATTTTTTACTTTATTTTAAAATCGGACCGGATAAGCATTAAAATAAAAAATCCGCAATAAATGCGGAAATCTTAAAAATGGTGCGACCTGTTGTGCAGTTATCGGACTAATGAATATGATGATTTTAAAGAATTATCAAGACAGATTGAGGTACTTAATGACATTGATGTCAGTTAAATTGCTTATTTATTGATTTTTATAAATATATGCCCTAAATTGCAAATGGTATTGTATAGTGGAGGTTAGGATGAACGATTGTTCAACAATATATTTAATTTGCGGCTTTCTTGGGGCTGGAAAAACAACTTATTCCAAGAAATTGGCTGAGACCACGGGAGCGATTCATCTCAACCCCGATGATGTTTGTATGCAAAAATACAGTCCTGAGGAATATGAAAGTAATTGGGAAGACTGCTTTGCCCAGACACTTGATTTTTTGTGGCAAGAAATTTCAACCTATATCAAACAAAATAAAGATGTTATCTTTGATGTGGGATTTTGGAGCAAATCATCAAGAGATGAGGCTGTTAACAAAGTAAAACAAATGGGCGGAGAACCGATAATTCATTACATTTACGCACCGGATAGCATCTTAAAACAACGGATTGCAACAAGAAAAGGAATAATCGCAGAACAAAATCTCGTAAATTTTGATATTATAAAAAAATCATTTGAAGAGCCCTCTGAAAATGAGGATTTTGTAACTGTTAAAAACTATTGATTGTTATAAAATGCTTGATTTTCTTAGCTTTCGCATAAAAAGTCCAATAAGTTGTTTAAAATCTGTCTTTTTTAAATGGTAAAAATCGGACTGGCTGAAAGCCTTGGTTTTCACAACAAAAAAGCACCTCGAAAGGTGCATTTCTAAAAATGGTGCCGCTGGTGAGAATCGGACTCACGACCCCACCCTTACCAAGGGTGTGCTCTACCACTGAGCCACAGCGGCGAAAATGATGTTATTCTTTTATTCAATTTTAAAGCTCTTGTCAAGCTCTTTTTACATGATATGCGTTTTTTGAAGGATAATTCTCTTTGCGTTCGACATATTTTTTAATTCATTTTTGTTTATTTTTATGTTATAGTCCAACTCGGAGTAGGAGGAAAAAATGAAAATATTGTTATACGCATTACTTTTATGGCTTGTTTTGAAAGGAATTGCTTTTCTCTTTTTCCCTAAAGTGATGCAGGATTTTGTCAGTCAAAATATCATTGATGCCAAAATTGCCGATTTAAAAATATTCGGCGGGTTTTTATTGCTCATTGCCGTTATTCTGTGGGTTGTTGTTGTGAAAGATACACCGTAAAAAGGAAAAAGGACAATATGAAACTGATTGAAATAATAGAAAGAGATCCCGTATTGGTTAAACGGTTACTGGATTTATGGGAAGGTTCCGTTCGGGTCGACACGTGTGATTTTATACAGTTTAATCAGTGCCGAACCTGTGATGATATGGCTTTTTTTTCTGTGGGAAGTAAGGAATCCTGCTCTTTTTTTGTGTTCCGGTCGTCAAGTTAATTATGCCGGTAGTGGCTCCGCTCTTAATCAAATCAATTGCGCCTTGTCCGAATGCCCTTCTTTTTTTCCTGTTCAATCTGTTTATGGTAGTTGTTTTGCCAGTTTGTCAGAGGCGGAGCGCGATTTAGGATATGATGTTGTTAATGAAAATAATACAGATACTTTCAAAGATAACGGCACTTCAATTCCCATGCCGGAGACGGGAGAGTGTCCGGATGATTTCCCGTTTGCAGGCTGGAGGAAATGTTTTTCCTGTGATACACCGGAAGATCTTAATCTTTCGGAAGAGGATTGCTTGAAATGTCCCAATCGGGTTTATAAAGTTTATCCGAATTGGCACGTTTCTCAATGTGAACGGTTATGCCCACCGGATAAACCATTGATGGATTCTGAAGGCATTTGTTATGCGTGTAATACGCCTGTTCCGATAGGCCTTGATTATAATAATCGTTTGTGCGAACGTTTTTGCCCGAACCAACGTCATCTTATCAGAGACGCATGTGTATTGAATGAAAAATAATCCTCTTTAATCTTTTATCCGCCGCATTGGGTTTGCTGTTCGGGTGTTAAAGCGGACACATCTTCGGGACATTTTTTGCACGTATTGCCGTCCAGATACCGCACACCGGGGCAGGCGCACTTGTTTTCCGGAACACCTTGCACGTTAAAGTCCGCTTCTTCATCACAGGTGTGACACTCTCCTCTGCTGTCCCATATTTTTCCATTTTCACAGTATTTGGCGCAGTAGGAACCATTGATAACCACACGGTTAGGACAAGCGCGACAAGAATCAAGAACAGCCTCGTCTTTTCCGACATAACTTAAAAAGATACTTTGTTGCGGACTGTCGCATCGAAAACAACGCCCGGCTCGATTCATATGATCACCGATAAAACGGACTCCTTCACATTGATAACAACTGTCCCAAATACCCCAAACATCAAAATATTCGCTCTCTTCATCACAAGTATGACATTGCCCCGATTGATCTAATCCCTGATCAGCAGTTGGACAATTCAGTGCACAGACAGAACTAACCTCACTTCGAATCAACGTCCGGTTAGGACAATTCTTTTCACATGTCGCGATAGACGCTTCCGTATCTTCATAAAAACCAGTATGAGCACTGGGATAGTCGCATCGATAACACCCATAGGCATTTGATGTCCAATTAACGGCAATAAACCGGTTTGGACATTTAAAACACTCTTCCTGGGGTGCAGAGAAATCTTTCTCATCAAAACAGCTGACACAGGTTCCGTTATCGGCAAAAATCAATCCCTCCGGGCATGGTAGTGAGCAGAAAGAATTGGTATTGGTAGCCGTTGCCACAAATGTTCTGTTATCACAAACGGCACATCTTTGCCTTCCCCAATCATGATGGCCATATCCCATAGCAATATTTTGCGTTGTTTCATCACAATCATGACACCGTCCCTGACTGTCAATCAAAGGTTTCTCGGGCGGGCAACAGTTGCCGTCGGCGTCACAACAGTCTCCGGCTTCGTTCACCGTCTCGCAACAGAATCGCCCCTTTACACTTTCCCCCGGACAACACACATATTGCCCGTCATCAAAGTTTTTAACGCAGCTTTCCCCGCTGCTGCAACTCGTCCAACACGTCCCGCTCTCACACGTTCCGCAAGGACAATCCGCGTCCGTTTTACATCCCCCCATTTCCGTCTGGAATCGGAACACAAGGACGTTCTCTTCCCCGCAAGCCTCCGGATTTGTCCCGACCACCACACCATTCACTCGCGTCTGTGTCGGTAGCGTCCAGCCCGTCCGAACCATCTCTCGACAGAGATTGTTATCAATGTCTTGTAACGTTAATTCGAAAAAGCCGCTGTCCACACGCGCAACGGCTATCGGATAGCCCAATTGCGTTGTATCTCCCATTTCCACCTGAGATAAAGGCGCGCCCGTTATACTCTGTTGAGAGTGAATTACTACCCGCCGACGCAATTCGTTAAATGTCTCATTTGCTTGGTATTTCGTAACAGCGTATCGATACGCCATAATCCCACCGATAGCCAACAATCCCATAATCGCTAACACACCCAGCGTTTCCACCATCGATCGGCCGGATTCCGAATCGGATTTTGGACTTCCCTTTTTATGGGTTCCCGTGTCAGAGCGCGGGAATGACGTAGAAGCGGGGGTCATTCCCGCTTTTTTATAAGGTGTCATCCCCGACACCACCTCTGCCGTCATCCCCGACCCGATCGGGGATCCTGTAACATGTAATTCTTCTTTTTCGGTTCCTTGGGGCAACCCCGCTTCTTCTCGGTTTCCCGCCTCTCTTTTTCCTCTCATTCCCATTTCCCTTTCCTGTAAAAATTTAATGGTCATTTAATTTTTACATTTTTTCATCTTATCCCCCTTTTCTTTCAAAATACAGGAAGTCTTTTTATTATTTCATTTTTTCCTTGATTTCATATCCGCACCCATGTTATACATTTTTATAACTTTTTATTGACCCTTTTTTCGTTACGGTAAGGGATAAAAAAAAGAGGCTGAAAAGCCTCTTTTTCTTTTTGGGGTATATTTATTTTTGTTTCTTTTCGTCTTCTCCGAAAACACAAATACTTAAACTCAGATTGTCACCCGTTTCCCATACCGGAGAAACTTTGACATTTCCTGCATTCATAATATCTTCTTCGGCATTTTTGGCTAAAGAAAGTGTTTGTTCATCCCCCCGGATCGTTAATTCAATCACAGGTGTTTTCAAAGAACGCTTTTGCTCTGCTTTTTCTTTTCGAATCAAGTTCAAAACAGCGGCCGTTTTCTCATAAATTGCTGAATTACCTGCTATTTCATTTAGCTCTTGAACCTGTGGGAAAGATGAAATATGAATGGATTTTTCATCTTTTGCCCAGGGACGGGATTGCCAAATTTCCTCTGTGGTAAAGGATAAAAACGGTGCAAACAAACGCATTAAAATGTCAATGGTTAACATTAAGGTTGCCACTGCGGATTCCGGATGGTCACTGTATGCCCGTCCTTTGACAAGCTCTAAATAATTGTCGCAGAAATCCCAAAAACATTTTTCTGTCATTTCCAATGCAAAAGCATAGTCATTAGCCTCAAAAGACTTGTTGGCGGTTTCCACCACACCGGACAGTCGTGCCGCCCAAGCTTTATCCACCGGGGCTGTGATGTGACGATGATAGTCGTCTGTAAAGGAAACACCCGATTTATCCAAAATCATAAAGACAAATTTACTGGCGTTAAAGATTTTCATGGTCAGTTTTCGCCCCTGTTCCATGATTTGCTCTTCAAAAGCCGTATCTATTCCTAATTTGGCGCGCGCGGCCCAATACCGAACCGCATCGGCAGAGTGTTTGATTAACAAATCAATGGGCGTGACCACATTTCCTTTGGATTTGCTCATCTTTTTCCGATCGGGATCCAAAATAAACCCGCTGATTAAAGCTTCATGCCAAGGCTCTTTTCCGGTATGGGCAAAGGATTTCATTATCGTGTAAAATGCCCATGTCCGGATAATGTCATGCGCTTGCGGTCGAATGTCGAACGGCATGGATAAGTGATGCCCTTCCGGCGCGTGAGCCATGGCAATTTGGGGAGTTACGGAACTTGTCGCCCATGTATCCATGACATCTTTGTCTCCGACAAATCCGCCCGGAATGCCTCGTTGTTCCGGTTTATATCCCGCAGGCACATCTGTCATCGGGTCAACGGGAAGTTGTGAGCGGTCGGCGAAAATAGGTTCATCATAATTGATTTCGCCATTTTCTTTAACTTTATACCAAACAGGGAAGGGAACCCCGAAAAAGCGTTGTCGTGAAATACACCAATCCTGATTTAAACCATCGACCCAAGCCTCATAGCGTGATTGCATATGTGCCGGTGTCCATTTGATTTTACGTCCCAATTCCAATAGTTCTTTTTTATAATTCAGAATGTTGATAAACCATTGACGTGATGAAACAAACTCCAAAGGAATGTTACCTTTTTCATAGAACTTAACCGGATGCATTAACGGTTTCGGTTCGGTCAGTAAATCCCCCGTTTCACTTAAAAATGAAACGATTTTAGCCCGCGCGTCTTTTACTTTTAATCCAATAATTTGATCATAGTATGCTTTGGCTTTTTCTGCGTTTAAGGAAACAAAGTTGCCTTTGCCGTATTCTTGGTCAATGATTCGCCCGTCCAGACCGATAATTTGTTTAATCGGCAACCCGGATTGCTTCCACCAGGCAACGTCCGCCGCATCCCCGAATGTGCATACCATCATAATACCCGTTCCTTTATCCATTTCCGCGTGTTCCGAAGGCACAATGGGAACGGGAATGTCAAATAAGGGAACAATCGCTTTCTTTCCGAAAAACGGCTTGTAACGTTCATCATCCGGATGCGCAACAACGGCAATACAGGCCGGTAAAAATTCGGGACGTGTTGTAGCAATTGTGAAAGTTGTGTCCGATCCTTCAACACGGAAACGAATATCATGGAAGAAACCTGCAGTTTCCCGATCCTCTATTTCCGCTTGTGCGATGGCGGATTGGAATGTAACGTCCCACATTGTCGGTGCTTCAACCGAACGTGCCATGCCCTTTTCAATTAAATCCAGAAAAGATTTTTGCGATTCAACAATGGCTTTGGAACCAATGGTTGTGTATTTTAAACGCCAATCATAGGAATGCCCGATTTTATGGAAAATATCCTCAAAAGCTTGCTCATCCACGTGAGTCAGTTCTTCGCAGGCTTCAATAAAGTTCTGACGTGACACCTCTTTACGACCACCGTCCGCTTTCGGATCATGGACGGGTTTAAAGTCCGGATCATAGGGCAGGGCGGGATTGCATGCAATATTATAGTAATTTTGAACTCGACGTTCCGTCGGAAGGCCGTTGTCATCCCATCCGATCGGATAAAAAATAGACTTTCCTTTCATTCGGTTATAGCGAACCATAACGTCTGTTTGGGTATAAGAAAAAATATGTCCGATATGCAGGGAGCCCGATACTGTCGGCGGAGGTGTGTCCACAACAAATGTTTGGTCACGTGACGCTGTTTTATCATAGGCATAAATGCCGCTGTCTTCCCAAAAACGAACCGCACGCTCTTCAATGGCGGCCGAGTTGAATTTGTCGTCTAAAGCTTTTGTTTCTTTGTATTGAGCCATAATTTTTTCCTTTTAAAAATGAATGAGCATTATTGTATCGTATCCGTTTTCGAAAATCAAGGGAAAAATCGAAAAAAACGGATAAGGGATTTATCCGTTTTTTTTAGGTCAACAGGAGGTGAATCACCTGCCGTTTGCCGGTTGCTTTTTATGATGTCGGCACTGTATTAATAACAGCAACAACAATAGTCCATGCAATCTTTAAGCATCCGTTTTGAAAGTTGATTTTGGTGTTTGATTTCAATCTGTTCTACCCACATTTTTTGATCATACGGGTTTTGTGTCAAAAGAAACCATCCGAATACTTTTAAATCAGCATGCATTTGTTTCGTTTTTTCGGCTCTTGTTTTAAGATGGCTCGACCGCGTTACCGGGTGATCGGGCATTAATATCGGTAACAATTGAGTTGCCAAATAAGAAACGCCTTTGTTTATATCCGATTGGGCGACAACTTGCCGACTGTTTGAAAAAATTTGCGCCGCTTGATTTCTTTTGGCGGGAGGCAACTGTGCTACGCGAAACAATATAGATCTAAGCGGGTGATTTGTATTCAGATCGCTTTGATTAAGTCTACTGGAGGGTTGTAATTGTTCCCATAAAATTTGCTCTCCTAAGACAGAGATTTTAGTGCTAAATTGATTGAGTGCGTTTTTTAATATACGACGCATTAAAAGGTTTTGCGATGCCTTCCATAGCGATTCATCAGGTAAACTGAACGTCTCTTTTGTCTTGATATCTTCTTTTAATTGTGTGCGGACACTCGGCGTCGCCAATTGATAGCTCATCATAAACGCTTCTGTTGCGCTTGGGGATAATTTCATCAATGTTTGTAACCCCTTTGATAAATTCTGATGGTAGGGTCTGCTGTAATAACCGTGATGTTCCATTTCGTCGGCATTTTCTTGAATCAGGTACGCGATTTTCTCTCTGTCGCTTTGGGAATAGGTCGTTGCCAGAATTGTAAAAGTATTTAATATTCTTACCTGTGCCGTACTGAAACGGGTAACGATATCGTTCCAATTTTGATGACTCATTTTTAACTCCTTATTTTCATGGATTTTAGCATGCTCATATTTTTTTGTCAATGGATGTATTGAAAGAGTTGGTTTAATTTGACAGAATAAAAAAAGTTTGTTATAATGAATATATGATTAACTTGTTATGGGAGGATACCATGGGACTGCGTGATAAGTTGAAACAATCTGCTCAAAAAACAACACGTGTGGCGGCCTTGGCTGCCGGAATGACGGCCGGTTTAACAGGTGCGGAAGCGCGAGCGGAAACAACATCGGGTTCGACGCCGGATCAAACGGTCGCGGCTCTTGTGTCTGATGAGCAAGAAACACGGGATGTGCTTGCTTCTTTTAAACCGAAATCAAATCGGGTCAGACCGGATATGAAATATGTTATGCAGTCTTTGAATTTAATGAATACAAAAGGCGGGATGGCTTTCACCTATGATGATGTCATAGCGGCGCGGGATCAGGTTGCGCCCGATCAGGTTGAAAGCAAGAATCCTCGGGAAACCCCCTATACGGAATATGAACAACAAATTATTGATGATGCGGCGACATATTTATCCTCCAATCCGTTCGCAGATGGTGGAAAGGAAGGGATAAAAGGACGGATTTATCAAGTTTTAGAATCCTCCGGAAATCCGAAAATTTCATACATAAAAGATGAAAATTCCATAACAGCCAATTTATTGGGGCATGGTCGTTCCAATTATTCTCCGAGTGGTCATATATATATCCATGATGCGTCTGATTTTGTTCCCGAACTGTCCCATGCATTTCGAGACAATAATAATGTGATGGGTGAAGCCGGAAATTTCATTGTAGATGGTCTGAAAGATATTTTTACATTGACAAGTGTTGGTTTTTCTGAAAATGCCCAAGCGCAAAATTATAAGAAAACAGGATATATGGAACACGATACCCATTCAATTGTGGAACCTGTCTTGGAACAATATCTGGTTCAAGATCCACTTTCTGAGTATGGTGAGATTAAATCAATAGATGAAGCGGCCGCTATGATTGATATGATACGCCATCAACAAAACGATAACAGCGCAGTCTATACGTGGACGGCCGAAGGGGATAAGGCTGTTGCTCACGGAAAGGAAACTTTAAGAAATCGTTATTTGACCTATTTGGGGCAGAATGAAAAACTGATGACAAAATTGGCGCGGGATGCCGGTAAACAGCCTCTACTGAAAGACTTGGTTGTTCCAGAGGAAATTGCTTCAAAACCGATTCCTCCAAAAGAAACTGATTCTGTTGATAAACCGCTTTCGCCGGCCTTGGTGGCGGCGGCTCAAAATAAACGCGCTAATGGTTAGAATTTTTTTGAATCAGGGTATTGACTTTTTTTAGAAGAGCGTGTATAACTTCTTCCATTGAACTTGGGTGCGTAGCTCAGCGGGAGAGCATTACCTTCACACGGTAGGGGTCACAGGTTCAATCCCTGTCGCACCCACCATAAAAAATTTTATTGCCACTTACGGTATTGTAAGTGTTTTTTGTTTTTTAACAGTATTCATTCGGATATGAAAGGTTTGACATTTTCCGTCTTTTTATATATAATATATCAGATAATTTTATGGAGAAAAAATGACAACAGAGTATCAAGTTTTATTGAAAAATTTAAGAAAATATCCCGTGGAAACCAGACAGAATCTGGTTGTTGCTTTGAAAAATTATATTGATGATGAAAGGGTATCGGCGAGCACGCTGATGTCCGTGTTTTATCCGAAACAGGAAGAAATAACGATGCTGGAAAAGGTGGAAGTTGGCTTTTTTGCGTCGTCTTTTTCCCGGTTATCTCCAAGTGAACGAGCGCGTTTGATTCAAACCGTGGGGCGGGTGACTATTCGGGAAAAATTGACAAGACGGGTTAACCGTTTCATTGAAAACAGGCTGAATGAGTGCTTCGGGAATGTTAAAACACGAAATATGTAATTGATTTGGTATTAATGCAAAAACATCCGGAAATTATCCGGATGTTTTCTTTATTGGCTCCAGCGGTAGGGCTCGAACCTACGACCAATCGGTTAACAGCCGATTGCTCTACCACTGAGCTACGCTGGATCAGTGATCTTTTATTTACATCAAAAAAAATAAAATTGCAACACTTTTTTTCACTTTTTTATTCTTTTTTTGTAAATAAGTCTTTTTTTGGAGGCCGGTACCGGAATCGAACCAGTATAAAAGGATTTGCAGTCCTCTGCATAAGCCATTCTGCCAACCGGCCATCAATTAAGACAAGACCCCTTTTACACATTTTAAAAAACAAAGTCAAGAAAAAAAATAATAATGCTTGAAAATTATTTCAAAATAGCATATTCTAAATCATAAATTTTTAAATGAGGAATAGAAATGTTTAATAAATTTAGCGGGTTAACCCTGATCTTGTGTTCTGTGCCGTCTCTGGCTTTTGCCGATACTCTTTCTGATGTGTTGTCATATACTTATGAAAATAGTTTAAGTATAACGGCGGAACGTTCCGGCCTTAAGGCAACGGATGAAACGGTGGCTCAGGCCAAGTCCGGTTATCGTCCGACGATTAAAGCAGATGGAAGTGCCGGTCGCACGTATAATAAAAATACTTATGATAACTCTTTTCTGGCGATGGAACAGAAAAAATATTTGAATCCGACGGATATTTCATTATCGTTTGTTCAACCGGTTTTTTCCGGCTTAAGCACGGTCAATTCCGTTGAGGCGGCCAAAAGTAATGTGCGATCCGGTCGTGCTAATTTACAAAATACGGAGCAGGTTGTGTTATTGGATGCAACGGCCGTGTATATGGACGTTATTCGTGATGAGGCTGTTTTAGCCCTTCAAATCAATAATGAAAAAGTGTTGGCAAAACATTTGGAATCTTACAAAAAACGGTTTCGTGCCGGTGACTTGACGCGAACCGATGTGGCTCAGGCCGAAGCCCGGTTGTCGGGTGCAACGGCTAACCGAATCGCTGCTGAAGGACAGCTTCAGGTCTCCAAGGCCAATTTTTTCAGCGTGATTGGAATTGAACCGAATAATTTACAGGATGTTCAGGATTTTTCACTTCAGCTGCCGCAAACCTTGGATATGGCGATTCGCCAGGCACTGGCCAATAATCCTAAAATTAAAGCAGCCGAATATGCGACAAAAGCGGCTCAGGCTAATGTGAAAGCTAAAAAAGGTATTTTGGCACCATCTGTTAATGTAAACGGTGCCGTCGGTCGCCAGAAAGAACAAATTTCAATTGAACAATCGGATTATTGGCAGGTATCGGCTAATTTGTCCATTCCGCTCTTTCAGTCCGGAAAGGAGTATGCCGATGTTCGGGAGGCCAAGCAGCTTGAAAATAAATATCGGATTCTGTGGGCAAAAACTTCTCAAGATGTGCGGGCGGAAACCATCAGTGCCTGGGAAAGTTATAAATCCACCCGTGCCCAGATCGCTTCTATCAAAAAACAAATTGAAGCCTCTAAAATTGCTTTGGCCGGTGTGATTAGGGAAGCAAATGTCGGTTCCCGCACGGTTTTAGATGTGCTGGATGCCGAACAGGAACATTTGGATAATCAGGTGTCTTTGGTGAAAGCGCATCGCGAGGAGATTGTTTCCGCATTTACACTTATGTCGGCAATAGGGCAGATGAGTCCGCGCGGTTTGGGGTTGAATGTTGAAACGTATGACCCGAAAATCTATTATGAAGAAGTAAAGAACAAGTGGTTTGGCTATTCTGTTGATTAGTGAAAGGTGTTTTTATGGAATTAGCGCAGGAAACGGAACCGGAAGAACAACCTCCGATGGAGGTCGTTCTTCGTGAAATTCGGCAAATGTTGTTGGCTGATATGCAGGCTGTTGCCGTTTCAAGCGATTCCGCTTGCTCGGCCTCTGTTGAAACGGAAGCTTCGGATTACTTTTTATTGACACCCGGTATGCGGTGTGATGTTGAATCGAAACATCCTGATCCGGCTTTATCCCTGTCTGTTCAGGAAAAAACGCAACAAGTGTTAAATAAATTATCTCGACTTCGGGAACCCCTTTCTTCCGATAATGTGGTAAATCATGACACACCGGCGGTTTCCGCTTTGGAACCGGCTTTGACTGAATGGTTGAATACGCGTCTTCCTGAAATATTGGAACATATCGTTTCAAAAGAACTTCAAAAAGCGTTAAAAAAATAATTTTTCTATATAACACGATATACGGTTAACACGTGGACGTTTTTTGCACCCGCGCGTTTTAGTGTTTTAGCGCATTCATTAACGGTGGCACCGGTTGTCATAACATCGTCCAACAATAACACGGTCTTGTTCCGAATCAATTCCTGTTTAGAAACACTGAATGCTTTTAACACGTTTTTTTGTCTTTGTTTACGGCGCATATGTCCTTGACTGGGAGTGGATCTATTTCTTTTTAAAACAGTCGGATAAAATGGTATATTCAACTTCTTGCTTAAGGACTTTCCCAACAGAGAAGCTTGGTTATATTTTCTTTTCATTAAGCGATAACGATGAAGTGGAACGCTTAAAATCAGATCGGCTTCAAATACTTTTTTATCAACTTGCAACAATAATTTTGTAAATAGAGGTGCTAATTCCGTATGGTCACCATGCTTAAATGCCAGAATCAATTGTTTTGAAAAATGATCATAATGTAAAATGGATCTAGCCATTTTAAAGGCTGGTTTGTGTTGCATACACGCGCCGCAGAGTATTTCTTTAAAGGGGGAATATTCAAAAGGTCTGCCACAAATTTCGCAACATGGCTTGGTAATAAAGCGAAGTTCATTAAAGCAATTGGGGCATAAACAATGTGCAGCGTCTGTCTCCTCATGGCATATGGGACAGTTGGTCGGACAAATCAGATTAAGAAAGAAACGGCCTATTTGAGATAAAAAGAACATTTTACTTGTATTTCCTTGCACTCTCCAGTATATCTATTTTGAAAGGGGACACAAGCAAAAAATGTCGGATTTGAAATTAACCAGAAAAAATTTACCGGAGTTAGCCTATACATGGGAACCGGGGGAAAGAAATCTTGCGGTTTTATATTTGCATGGGTGGACGGCCAATCGAAAAAGCAAAAAGGCAGATGTGATTTTTGAAACAGCTCGGCAAGCCGGTTGTCATTATATTTCTGTAGATTATACGGCACATGGGGAATCATTGGGTGAGCCGTCCGATTTTACGGTCGGACGTGCCTTTCAGGATATATTGGATGTTTTGTCAGTAGTGCCCCAAATGCCGATAATTATTGTCGGAAATTCTATCGGCGGCTGGCTCGGCTTTTTATTGGCCGAAAAATTAAAAGGGTTCGTTCCGGGGATTTTGGCTTTGGCTCCAGCCGTGGATATTACGGAGGATATTTGGAATTACTTAGTTCCGGATGTGGCGAAAGAGGCGTTGAACCGGGGGGATATTATTGGTCCGAGTCCGGATACACAGGGATTTTGCCTGACGCGGGATCTGTTTCAAAACGGTTCTGAAATGGCGATGTTGAAAAAAGGGATTGATTATACCGGATCGGTTCGTATTTTATGGGGAGATCGGGATAATCGAGTACGTTTGGATAAGATTTTGCAGGTTAAAAATGCGTTGAAATCGGATGATGTTATTGTTACCCTGATAAAAGGAAGTGACCATCATTTGTCAGAGCCGTGCGATTTAAAGATGATTGGTTCAAATTTGGAAATATTGATAAAAGGAGTTAAAACAAAGTGATTACAAAAACTGAAAAAAAACATACAAAAGACACACAAAACATTTGGGTGAAGAGCGGACGTCTTTTTTTCTTATTATGTTTAACAAACGCCGTCGGGTATATCGGTTCTGTTTTTATAACACCGAAAGCTCTTGAGTGGTATCACTCTCTTATTTTATCAGAGTTGACGCCTCCGGGATTTTTATTTGGTTTGGTGTGGACTGTTTTGTATTTTTTAATGGCGTTTTCCGCATTTTTGGTTTGGAATCGAACGTCTCCGCGTCCGTTTGTGCTTCAGTTGGCTTTTAATCTGATTTGGCCTTTCGTGTTCTTTTATTTAAAAGAACCTATTGCCGGGTTAGCGGTTATCCTTATGATGATGTATTTTATCTATCGGACAATTCGCGGTTTCGGATCGGTTTCAAAAATTGCCGGATGGCTTATGGTACCGGTTTTTGTTTGGAGCGGCTTCGCTTTTTATTTGAACCTGATTGTTGTTTTATACAATACCGCAATCGGAGTTTGGCTCGGATTGATATAGCTTTTTCAACAAAGTAATTTCGCCGGCGTACCCGCTTAAATTTTCTTGAGGTGTTTCAAGATAAAAGGGCTTGTCCTTTAATGCCGGGTGGTTAATTATTTTTGCAAAAGAGTTTAACCCGATGAATCCTTTACCGATTTTTTCATGTCGGTCTTTTCGACTGTTAAAAGGCATAAGACTATCGTTCAAGTGGATTGCTTTTAATTTATTGAGTCCGATGATTTTATCGAATTGATTTAATGTATTATCCAAATTATGAACAATATCATAACCGCCGGCGAAAATATGACATGTATCCAGACAAACGCCTATTTTATCGGATAAATGCGTTTGATCTATGATTTCTTTCAACTCTTCAAAACGCGCCCCGATTTCGGTTCCTTTGCCGGACATTGCCTCCAACAGAACGGTGGTTGTTTGATTGGGGGTTAACACTTCGTTTAAAAGTTCCGCAATTCTGTTGATACCGTCTGTTATTCCTTGCCCAACGTGACTACCCGGATGAAAGTTATACATATTACCGGGCAGATGTTCCATTCTGTTTAAATCATCGGTTAAAACAATACGGGCAAATTCACGGGTTTCCGGTTTATCTGCAGCGGGATTAAGCGTATACGGCGCGTGCGCCAGAATGGGTTTTAAATGGTGTTCCGAGGCATATGATTTAAATAATTCAATATCTTTTAAGTCTATCGGTTTGGCCTGGCTTCCGCGGGGATTTCTGGTAAAAAATTGAAATGTATTTGCACCGATGGATACGGCTTCTTTGGCCATATTTAAAAAACCTTTACCGGCCGATAAATGGCATCCGATTGTCAACATTTACTCCTCCTGCGGCCAAAGTCCGTTGTCTAAACATGGTTTTTTGACACGTTTATTTTCATTTTTTTGTATTTTTTCAATTCGATAGGCGCGAATACATTCCCATTCGGTAACGGGATATTGCTTATCCCACGCCTCCATTAATTGGCGTTGCGACTTACTCATACGATATCGGGGATAACTGTCTTCAAAATATAAATATGTTCGCCCGATAACACCGCGCGCACGGGGAGGGGGTTCTACTTTTCGATCCTGTATTTTCATTAAACAAGAACCGAAAGAAGATGGTGTATCCTCTTGAAATTGAGTAAAATTATAATTAAGTCGAGCCGCGTTGACCGCTCCGATGGCAGGGTATAGGTTATACATGTCAGATTGCATATAGCGATATTCTTTATTTGCTTTTTCGGCACATTTTCGACCCTTAAAAGAGTTGCCTTTTATATCATAACAATCCGGATCTCCGGTTCGCCACTCTGTAAAAGTGCGTCCGAAATTTTCTGCCGGGACAACATGTTCCCATTCCACACGATTGACGCGGGATTCAAAGCGGGAAGCCGTAAATCCTTCAGGCAGACATATAGTTTTTTCCGCATTGAAAGAGGCACCACAGTAAAGAGTAATTCTGTGATCGTAATAAACGCGTCCTTCAAGCCATTTTTTTGATTGAATAAATGAGTCATTGATTTGGTTTCCCGTAGGTGTAAATGCCGGCAGTGCGGCAAGTGAGACAGTCGCAATCGCGGCCAGCCAGAGGTAGACGACGGGAAAAAGGCGGTTTCGTATTCGTATTTTTCGCATGTTTTAATTATATTAAGATAAAATAAAAATGCAATAGAAAAAAAGAATAAAATTTTAAGAGGCATATGGAAAAAGCTTGTATTTTCGGAGTGATTTGATATAACATAAAAAGATATGCAACGAATAAGAGAGTAAAGGACAATGCAAGAAGAAGATATTTTGGCTTTTTTGATAAAGCACAAATTATTGCCTAACATACCTATGACCATTCGCCGGGTGGATGTCGGAGCTGCATCTTATAACTTTATTATAACAATGCCGGACAGGCGTGTCTTTTGTAAAATTTTAAAAAGCAAAAATGAAGAAAAAATAAAGCGTTTGATGACCAATCTGAACGCTTTTGAGCAAACATCCTACTGTCCGCGGATTTTAGCTCCTGCTTTTAAGTTTAACGGCATGAATGGGTTATTGATTGAATATAAGGATGGGCAGGCTCTTGATGCCGATGATTTTTCGTTGGAAACATGCCGCGCCATTGTGCAAGCGTATCATATTTTTGATGAATGCCCTCCCCCGGTATATTCGTTTTTATTACCGATGTTGGATTTACCCTCTTTAAAAAAAGAAGTTATTTTAAAGTTAAAAGCACAGAAGACATGTTTTTTTTACGGGTGGCTTGTTCGAAAAATCAGTTTGTTTTTTGAACGTATTCCGGATGAGATGCTGGCTGAAAAAACACAATGGCTACAGGTGATACATGGTGATTTGCATGCCAAAAATTTATTATTTAAAGGGACTGAATTGTCTTCATTTCTTGACTTGGAAGAGCTGCGTTTCGGTTATCCGACGGAAGATTGGTGTCGTTTGATTTTATGTGCCATGGAGAGGTTGATGTTGCCTTTTCACAGACGTATTTTTTTACGCAAACAAATTCAAACATTTCAATCCCTTCTTGATTTTTCAAAGGAAGAGTGGGATTTGGGATATTATTCTTTTCTGTTGGTTAAGATGGCTAAACTTGTTTCTAAATCACGTAAAATGACTTTTTGGAAATCGGTTAAATTTATGATGTTAATCAATTTGTTAAATAAGGAAGTCTTCCAAAAACAAATATGATGGCGATAGGGTGATCCGTATTAAAAAAACGGAATATCCGGTGTCGATATTCCGTTAATTGGCGGAGAGGGTGAGATTCGAACTCACGGTGGGGTTACCCCCACGCCGGTTTTCAAGACCGGAGCCTTAAACCACTCGACCACCTCTCCACATATTCAAGGTTTTCAGATAATGTGTGGTCGTCTCTGAAAACGTCTATTCATGCACAGGAGCGCATCAATAAGAAAGGTTCTTATCAAGAACAACAGTATGTATGACAGAAAAAAATGAAAAAATCAAGTGATTTTTTTAGAAAAATAAGCTATGATAAAAACATCAAGAGGAGATAAAGATGAAATTTTTATTCAAATCAACATGTTATTTTCTGTTGTCTGTTTGTGCAATGGGGTGGAAAGCATCCTATGCCGCAGAAGATTTTTCAGTTTGGAAAGATTCTTTTTATCAGGAGGCCATTCATGCCGGCATATCCAAAGATATTTTGGATAAATATGTTCCTCGGATGACGTTTTTGCCGCGGGTTATCAAATTGGATATGTCCAAGCCGGAGTATTTGCAGAATTTTTTTGATTACACGCGCGTGCGTGTTTCGGATCATCGTATTGCACGGGGACAAAAAATGCTTCAAAAATACAAGACTTGGTTAAAGCGTGTTTCGGATCAATACGGTGTTCCTCCGGCCTATTTGGTAGCCTTGTGGGGAATGGAAACAAACTATGGATCCTATATGGGAAATGTTGATATGTTGAATTCCCTGTCGACATTGGCATACCATCCGCGTCGCCGCCGTTTTTTTACGGGAGAATTAATAGCCTATTTTAAAATTTTGGAAAACGAACCTTCGGTTGCGCCGGAAAAAGGGTCTTGGGACGGGGGCTTTGGCAATTTTCAATTTATGCCGACAACATTTTTGGCGTATGCGGTGGACGGCGACAACAACGGGCGGCGGGATATTGTTCGCAATATGCCGGACGCTTTTTCTTCAGCCGCCAATTATTTATCTCGCATGGGATGGAACAAAGACGAGCCATGGGGCAGGGAGGTTGTTTTTCCGGAAAGTCCGGATTGGGATCAAATCCACCAATATGAAACCAAAACAGTGCGTGAGTGGCAAAAAATGGGGATTTACCCCAAATATATTGATGCTTTTCCGGAATCGGAACTGAAGACGAAGGCTCAATTACGAATGCCAATGGGAATTTCGGGGCCTGTTTTTTTGACGTATCCGAATTTTAAAATTATTATGCGGTGGAATAAGATGGAATTATATGCGTTGTCTGTTGGTATTTTAGCAGATATTCTTCAAAACAACATGCCGCGCGTTGAGGTGCCGGCGGATTTTATTCCTTTTAAAACGACCTCTATCATACGGATGCAGGAAGAATTAACGAAGCGCGGATACGATGCCGGGGGTGCCGACGGGAAAATAGGGAGCAAAACGCGAAAAGCCATTCGTGCGTTCCAGAAAGATAACCGCATGGCTCAAGATGGATATCCCTCAATTGAATTACTAAAAAAATTAGAATGTTACGACGAATGATTAAAGTAAAAAAAGATACTCTTTTAATTCTGTTGGGATGTTTGGTGTTAAACGGTTGCAGTGACAACGGGTTTCTATTCAGATCTTTTGGAGAATATGATCAGACTGAAAGAAAAGGGGTTTATTACATTGGTGAACCCTATCGTATCAAAGGGGTTTTATACACACCTACCGAGGATATGTCATATAGTGAGCGGGGTATGGCCGCTTGGTACACCAGAAATGACCTGAACAAATTAACGACGAACGGAGAGGTTTTTGATGATAATCTAATGACCGCGGCGCACAAAACACTGCCATTGCCCAGTATGGTGCGCATTACAAATCTTGAGAATGGAAACACGGCGATTGTTCGTGTTAATGACAGAGGTCCCAATGTTAATAACCGATTGATTGATGTTTCCCAAGGAACGGCCGCTGCTTTGGAGTTCCGAGCGGGCGGCACAACGATGGTTCAAGTTGATATTTTACCGGAAGAAAGTCGCCGTTTGAAGGCGGCGTTAATGGGAAAGGATCAGGTGCCTGTGAATACGGATATTTACACACCTGTGGAAATTGTTCCGCTTGGAAGTGAACTGCCCGTGTATCAGCCGTCGGAATCAGCCATTCCCATTTATGGAGATAAGTCCGTTCAGGAAACAGTCGGAGATACTGTGTTAAAAGAGGAAGCGTCTGTAACAACAGATGATCGAAATATATCCGAAGTAAGGGTAAATAATAATCCGGTAGACCTGGTGCCGCCCGAATTGGATGCTGTCGAAGTGCCTTTGACCGGTAAAGTCCCCGTAAGTCGTGTGGCAAATGATGTTTCCATTGAAGAGGAGGCGGTTTCAGAGTATAAATCGGTTCAATCCGAGAAAAAAGTGGAAGCTGTTCAGATTTCGAAAGATACTTTTGATGATCTTTCGGAAAAATGGATGATTCAGGCCGGTGCGTTCGGCAATCCTGAAAACATTGAAAAAACTGTCCGTATTTTAAAGACGATCGGGTCGGTTGTTCAGGTGGAGCGCAGTGGTTTGACGGCAATTCAAATCGGGCCTTTTAAAAATAGAAATGAGGCGGAAGAGATACTTGACAAAGTTCGGCGGGCAGGGTATCCTGAAGCACAAATTCGAAAACAAAAGTAAGAAGGATGATGACAATGAAAAGACAACTGTTTTTAACCCTTTTGACAAGTTCGGTTATCGTATCTGTTCAAGCACATGCTTTTGATACAACAGCTAAAAATGCGTTGTTAATGGATGCGGAAACGGGGTATGTGATGTTAAACAAGAATGCCGACGTGCCCATGCCTCCTGCCTCTATGAGCAAGTTAATGACGGCATACATGATTTTTGACGCTTTAAAATCGGGCGAATTAAGTATGGACACGGAATTTACCGTTTCAGAAAACGCTTGGCGCAAGGGCGGGGCTAAAAGCGGTAGCTCAACAATGTTTTTAAAACCGAATCAGAAAGTCAAAATCAAGGATTTGATTCGAGGGATTATTGTGCAATCCGGAAATGACGCTTGTATCGTGGCGGCAGAGAACATGGCCGGCAGTGAGGAGATATTTGCCGATATTATGACTCGAAAAGCGAAAGATTTAGGATTGTCGAATGCTTCATTTAAGAATGCAACCGGCCTGCCGCAAAAGGGGCATGAAATGAGTGCGACCGATTTGGCGAAGTTAGCGCAGGCTATTATTCGGGATTTTCCCGAATACTACTCGATTTACTCAGAAAAAGAGTTTAAGTATAATGGGATTAAGCAGGGAAACCGGAATCCATTGTTATATGGTATTGAGGGAGCAGATGGTTTAAAGACGGGGCATACGGAGGCTTCGGGATACGGATTGACGGGATCTGTAAAAACGGCTGACGGTCGACGTTTAATTATGGTTATTAATGGGTTAAAGAGTATGAAAGATCGTTCAACGGAGTCCAAACGTTTAATCGGATGGGGTATGGCCGCTTTTGAAAATGTGACAATGTATCGCTCCGGTCAAGTTGTTGATACGGTTCCTGTATGGTTGGGGACAGTTTCGGAGGTTCCCGCAACGGTTGAAGTGCCGTTAACGGTTACGGTTATGAAAGGTCCGGAACCAGATGTAAAGGCAGAAATCCACTATATGCAACCTGTAAGTGCCCCTGTTCAAAAGGGACAGAAATTAGGCCAGGTCATTGTGCGTGGGCCGGACAATCAGGTTAAAACCGCAGATTTAATTGCCGCCGAATCTGTTGAAAAAGTCGGATATTGGGGAAAATTGAAAGCGGTTATTTCATCTTGGTTTTAAGGTTATGAAAAAAGGTTTTTTTATTACATTTGAAGGCGGAGAGGGAACCGGAAAATCTACCCAATGCCGGTTGTTGGCGGATGTTTTAACAAAGTCAGGGAAAACTTGTTTGTTAACGCGTGAACCCGGTGGAAGTCCGGGAGCCGAGGAGATTCGAAATTTGGTTGTCAACGGGCAGACGGCTCGGTGGGATGCGATGACGGAAATGTTGTTGTTTATGGCGGCGCGTCGAGATCATTTATTAAAACAGATATGGCCGGCAATAAATGATGGCAAGATTGTTATTTGTGATCGTTTTTTGGACAGCACGCTTGCCTATCAGGGATACGGATACGGTAAGAACCCGGAGGCAATTCATAACATTAATACGGTTTATCAAATGATTGCAGGGGATTTTAAACCTGATTTAACATTTATTTTAGATATAGATCCGGCCGAAGGAATTCGACGTAGCCGGGATCGAAGCGGTCATGCTCAGAGCGAACAGCGTTTTGAATCTATGGATTTATCATTTCATTATAATTTACGTCAGGCTTTTCATGAGATATCCCGAAATGAGGAAAGATATGTTATGATTGATGCGGCGCAATCCATTGAAGAAATACATGCTTGTATTTTAAAGATTGTGCGGGAAAGGGCAGTATGTTGAGTGCTTTTGAACGGATTCAAAAAGCGTATGAATCGGATCATATTGCCGGATCATGGTTGGTTTCAGGATCATATGGAGTCGGAAAAAAGGATTTTGCTTTAAAGGTTTGTTCTTTGTTATTAAACCAAGAGATTAATTCATTAAACACCTTTCATCCGGATATTAAGTGGCTTGAGTGCGGATTGACGGAGGACGCTAAAAAAGGAATCCAGAAAAACATTTTAGCGGGAAAAGCCGTTGATGAAGAGATTGAGTTGGCACGCAAGCGGGAAATTACGGTTGATGATGTGCGGGAAGGGATTCAATTTTTATCTTTAAAAGGCGGAGCGGACGAGTGGCGAATTTTGATTGTTTATTTGGCTGATCAAATGAATGAAAACGCTCAAAATGCCTTTTTGAAAGTTTTGGAGGAGCCGGCCGAGCGTTGTGTTTTATTATTGTTATGTCAGAACTTGGGGAAATTGTTGCCGACAATTAAGTCAAGATGTCGTCAGATCCGGTTAAATCCCGCTCCGGCTGAGATACTGAAGGCAGAGCTTTTAAGAGAGTTTCCGGCGGCCGAAGATATTGAAACGGTTATTCATCTATCGGGTGGCTCCCTTGGATTCGCGCGGGATATTTATAAAAATGACGGTGTTTCGCTTTATAAAAAAATGCTTTCTTTGCTTAAGCCGGCCAGCCGTCTTTCATCTGACGCCGTGCGTTTATTTGCGGAAGAGTTAAGCCAAAACCAGGTATCTTTTAGTTTGGTAAAATCTTTTTTGTTTGATTGGTTAATGTGTCAGATTCGGGAAACTGCGATTGTTCAACCGTTTTGGGCGGAGGATTGGATGGATTTATACCAAGAAATTAATCAAATGTTTATAGACATTGATCGGATTTATTTGGATAAGAAGCAAGTGTTAATGATGGTGTTTTCCAAAATAGCAGAGGTGTTGCATGATTGACAGTCATTGTCATATAGGATTGAATTTGGTGGATATCACGGGATTATTAATGCGGGCACAGCTGGCGGGTGTTCAAACGATGTTGTCGGTTGCCTGCTATTTGCCCGAATACGCGGCGTTGTTACAGTTATTGGATAAGTATCCGACACTTTACGGGGCTTTTGGGATTCATCCGGAATACAGCGGTTCCTGTCCGACAAAAGAGGCTTTGATTTCAAAATTGATGGCGCATCCGCGCATTATCGGCGTTGGAGAAACCGGATTGGATTATCATTATTTGACAGAGCCGAAAGAAAAGCAACGTCACGTATTTGAACAACAAATTGAGGTAGCGCACGCGGTCAAAAAGCCGATTATCATTCATACGCGCGATGCGGATGAGGACACAATTGCTATATTGGAATCTGCCGATAAAGGCGGGTTGTTAAAGTATGGAGGCGTTATGCATTGTTTTACCGGGAGTCAGCGTTTAGCGGAATACGCTTTGAAACTGGGATTTTATATTTCGGCTTCCGGTATTATCACGTTTAAAATGGCGGATGAAGTGCGCTCTGTTTTTAAAACAATTCCCAATAATCGACTATTGATTGAAACGGATTCTCCGTATTTAGCACCGGTACCATATCGGAGTAAAATAAATGAGCCGTCCTATATAGTTAAGACAGCGGAAAAATTGGCCGAAATAAAAGGAGTTTCCCTAGAGGAAATAGATCGGATTACAACTTCGAATTTTATGACATTATTTAAGATTGAGGAGGAGGGGACTCATGCGCGTTAAAATATTGGGATGTGGACCATCGTTTGGTGTCCCATCGCTCAGTCGTGGTTTTGGAGAGTGTGACCCGATTAATCCGAAGAACAGGCGTATGCGAAGTTCAATTCTGGTTCAGGACAAAGGGATGTCCGTTTTGATTGATTCGGGGCCGGAGATTCGTTTACAATTATTAGGGGCGGGGCGACCGGATTTAGATGCGGTTTTGTATACGCATTCGCATTATGATCACATGGGCGGTGCAGATGATTTAAGAGCGGCATTAAACGAAAATAAAGAGACTTTGCCGGTTTACTTGTCGGAATCGGATACGGCTCATTTTAAAAATTTATTGGATTATATGTTTCAACCGCACACAAAAGGTAAAGTTGTTTTTGATGTTCATACGATTCAGCCGTTTAAACCGTTTCGGGTGGGTGATCTTGAAATTTTGCCTATTTTACAGCATCATGGTTCAGGGGATTCCATGGGATATAGAATCGGTGACTTTGCGTATTCGACGGATGTTGCCGATATGGATGA
Organism: uncultured Alphaproteobacteria bacterium; assembly: GCA_944391735.1. Classification (GTDB taxonomy): domain Bacteria; phylum Pseudomonadota; class Alphaproteobacteria; order CAAHEQ01; family UBA3637; genus CALXZG01. Next base: position 98,359 of record CALXUR010000002.1, read on the forward strand.
AGATTCTTTCACGGCCTTAAAAGGCGTTAAGGTATGGCTTTTGGGTGTTGTGACGACATTATCGGACACGAATAAGCATTTAAATGTGGATCGGGCTTTGGAATGGATTAACCGAATTCAGCCGGAGAGAGCCTACTTCACGCATATGGGAACAAGAATGGATTACGATACGTTGTGCCATCGCCTCCCGCTTCATATTCGTCCTGTTTATGATGGGTTGGAGTTGGATATATGATTGATCTTTATTTGTTATATGGCCCGCCCGGAGTTGGTAAAGGAACGATAGCCGAGCGTATTCCCGCGGAACATTGTTTAGGGGTGGGACGTATTTTAAGGGCGCGACGCATAGGCTTGGATGGTAAATTGATATCTGACGCATATGTCAATCAATTAATACAGGATGAAATATCTTTAAGGAAACAATATGTGGTTTTGGATGGATATCCCCGGACTTTGGAGCAGGTAGATTTTTTAAAAGCATTACCTGAAACACGTTTGGTTCGTGTTTATGCGTTAACATGCCCGGACACTGTATTAATGAATCGCTTAAGCCTGCGTCAGACATGTTTATGTGGGGCGACATATCATCCAATGTTGAAGCCATCCGCACAGGAGGGTAAATGTGATTTGTGTGGGAAAGAGCTTTTTCGTCGCTCCGATGACAGTCCTGAAATTGTTCGTCGACGTTTACAGCAATTTCATGAAGAAACGGAGCCGGTTTTGGCACGTTTGGGATCATTGGTGCGATATGTGGATTCAGAGAGTAATTTTAAAACCTCGGTATTATCTGTTGTTGACGAAATTCTGTCTGAGCAAGGACATATTTCTTCTTGCGATTACAGACGGCAGATTTCGAATCCGCGTGTGCACGATTAATAAAAAGGCTTTTTCTCTTTTTTATTCGCCGTTCTTATAGCGGCGTTTTTTACATTTTTCCAGATAAAATTAAAATACCTGCCAGCTGTTTTTATCTGTTTAACAAGAGGTTATTTTATTTTCTTCAAAGATCCCTCTTCTGTTTTTATGCGATAGTATACATAATATAAATTATGCGACAAAATGAATAATGAAAAATGCAGAAAATTTATTTTAAAACAATGTGTTAACAAAAATGTGGATAAGTCTGTGGATAAAAAATGTGGATAAGTTTTATATAACTTGAAAAGCTTCAATCATATTGAAATATCGCACTCAAAAAATTCTTCCGTGGATCAACTTTGCGTGTTTTACATTATAATTTGGAAAGTAGAGATCTTATTCTTATTCCAAAAGAATACCCTGCCCTTGTTCAGAAATAACGATTTTAAGCGAGCTGATGATTAAAAATCGAGGAATGATAGGTTGATCTGTCCGAAAAACGGTTTTTATGATTATCTGTATCGAGACGCTCATCCGCTCTGTCATTTTCACAGAAACGAGAGTTTAGCAGTTGCAAATGAGTCATTGTTTGGTATATTTTATATTTGTCAGCCCCTACTCTGTCTGTGTTTATGATTAACATATTAACAACATGCTGTATAATTAAAGAGTAAAAAGGAAGAATCTCAATGTTTTCAGTTACAATTTGGAATAAAGATGTAGGTTTTTGCTCTGATATTTTAACCGATGATATTTTGAAATCAAAATTATTTGTTTCAAGTTCCAATATTCAGGCTTTGAAAAAGGTACAGTATGCTTTAAAAAAGATTGATTTTCATACTGATTTATTAAAAAAATCCTTAAAAGGTGCCAGTGGATTTTTAGAGCATTTTTTTAGATCCTAATAAGATTACTACGTATTCACCTGTAACGGTTCTTTATTTAATGGCGCATGAATTGGAACATGCTTGTCAATATCAAAAGAATCCCATTGCTCATATAGATGACAAAACAAAGCCGGAAGAAAAACACAATATTACGGATAATCAAAAGATATCTGATATGATACGTGACTGTGTTATTGAAACTGATGCTATAGCTGTTGGCTTGGGAGCTGTTATTTCGTGTGGAGGAACCCGAGAAGAATATATGCAATTAAAAAATGAATTACCGATGTTGACAGAGGTTCTTCCCGAATATGATGAAATGAAAGGAAGAAATTTTGAGGATATTGTAAATCTAGCCACACAAAAAATTTTACCTTGGCGATGGGATGTAACCCGGGATTATTTGGAAAAAAATAATTTAAAAATGCCTTCACCCCAAACGATGCGACCTCTTTTAGAGACAAATATGGTTCGAGCATGTGCCGTATTTGAGGCTTTTATTTCCGCCAAAACAAAAGGCGAAGGTCGTATCCCCTCGCCTTTTAGCGGTGTTAATCGTTAAACTATTTAATCGGTTTAATGACTTCAATACCGCCCATATACGGTCGCAGGACTTCCGGAACGACAATGCTGCCGTCTTCTTGTTGATAGTTTTCCATAACGGCAATCAAGGCTCGGCCGACAGCGACACCGGAACCATTCAGTGTGTGAACATATTGTGTTCCTTTTTCCCCGTTTCTTTTAAAACGAGCATCCATACGGCGTGCTTGGAAAGAGCCACAATTGGAGCAACTTGAAATTTCACGGTATTTGTTTTGGCCGGGCAACCATACTTCCAGATCATACGTTTTATGAGAGGTAAAACTCATATCTCCGGCGGACAGGCAGACTACCTGATATGCTAATCCCAGTTTTTGTAAAACTTCTTCAGCACATTTTGTCATCCGTTCTAATTCATCAAAGGATTTTTCCGGTGCAACAATGCTGACCAATTCATCTTTATAAAATTGATGTTGTCGGAACATACCGCGTGTATCACGTCCCGCCGAACCGGCTTCAGAGCGGAAACAAGGCGTTAAGGCCGTCACCCGTATCGGCAACTCTTTTTCATCCAGAATGCGGCCGGCAACATAATTTGTTAAAGAAACTTCGGCGGTGGGAATTAACCAGAAACCGTTTGTGGTTTGAAAAAGATCCTCACGGAACTTGGGAAGTTGGGCTGTTCCGAAGGCGGCATCATCCTTAACCATCAAAGGAACTTCCATTTCCGTATAGCCGTGCTCCGTTGTATGTAAATCAATCATGAATTGACCCAACGCCCGTTCCAGCCGAGCCAAAGCACCTTTCAGGTATGTGAAACGGGCACCGGACACCTTTCCCGCCTGTTCAACATCCATCATACCGAGCCCCTGCCCCAGTTCGTCATGTTCTTTGGGGGTAAATTTAAAAACCGGTTTTTGACCGACTTGTCGGATAACAACATTTGTTTTATCATCCAAACCTTCCGGACAAGAAGCGTCCGGGGTATTGGGCAAAGCCGACAACACATCAAAAATATCCAGACCCTTTTTTCGAACCTGTTCATCCAAATCGGTCATTTTATTTTTAATTTCGGCCACTTCATGCATAATCGCGTCAACATCCCCGCCCTGTTTTTTGACGATACCGATTTGTGAAGAGAGAGCATTTCGTTTGGATTGCAATTCTTGTTGAGCGGTTTGCAGGGCGCGGTATTCTTTATCCATTTCCAATATTTGGGAGGACATAGCTTCCAATCCGCGGCGTTTCAGACCTGTATCAAAAGCTTCCGGATTATCCCGGATCCATTTCATATCGTACATTTTTTCTCCTTCACATAAATAATTCCACGATACCCACAAAGAAAGGATAGAGCGTGTTGATAAACAACCCTGCTATATTAATTCCCAATGCGGGCAAAACAAATAATACACCGAATAAAATAAAAAATCCATACTTTTCTGTTGCCTGATAGCGAATATCGTAAGGATGCGGTAAAACGGAAGCAACAATTCGTCCGCCGTCAAGCGGTAAAATCGGTAGCAGATTAAAGATACCGATAGCCAGGGAAAGGACGATGCCGTGTTGGATGTTCGATATAAACCAGGTGAAGAAATGGGAGTCTGTCGGTATCAATGCAAGACCGATTCGGCCGATCAATACGAAAACGATTGCTAAAATCAGATTTGACAAAGGACCGGCCGCCGCGACAAGACCCATATCTCTTTTGGGACGGTTCAGATTTCTGAAATCCACAGGAACCGGTTTTGCCCAACCGAATAAAAAAGGCGAACCGAAAACCAATAAAATACCGGGAACAACCAAACTGCCCCAAATATCAATATGGGGAATAGGATTCAATGTCAGGCGTCCGGCGTAAAGAGCTGTTTTATCCCCCAGTTTCAAGGCAACCCATCCGTGGGATACCTCGTGAACAATCATACATAATAACAATGGGATAATCCAAGTTGTTAAAGAATAAATGATACTTGAAATCATCTTATTTCTCCATTTGATAAAGACGGGATAAAGATTGAGTGGATAAGGCTGGAAGCGCGTTTGCAACTTGAGCCATTTGGTCAACCGATCCGTCACAATAAAGAACGGCGTCACACCCTGCCTCTACGGCCTGTTGCGCCAATTCCGGATGAGAGCCGAAAGCGGCAAGTGCCCCCATGCGCATGTCATCGCTAATCAAAAAACCTTGAAAACCGATATTATTCCGAACATGGTTTAAAACAGTTTTTGATAAAGTGGCTGGCAGATGAGCGTCTAACGCCGTATAAATGACATGAGCTATCATCCCCCAAGCCTGTGTTTTAACCTGTTTAAAAGGATAGAAATCTGTTTGTTCCAAGGTTGATAAAGGGGTATGAACGACGGGGAGATCATGATGCGGGTCGACCACTGCCCGTCCATATCCCGGGATATGCTTCACAACGGGCATTAAACCGAAGTGCAAGCAGGCATCAACAGCCGTTTGCCCGAGGATAGATACAATTTCAGGATTGTTTGAAAAGCAACGCCCTGCCATGACATGGGTTATCGTCGGCGTTTCAATATCAAGGCAAGGCCAACAATCAACTGTAATCCCGACACTTGACAAATCTTGCGCCAATGCTTTCGCATGGCTTTTTAATGCCATGATGGCTTGATCCGGGTGTGTGTTGAATAAATCGCCATAGGTTTTGGCAAATGGTAAATCTCTCCAATACGGCGGTTTTAATCGTTGAACGCGACCGCCCTCCTGATCTATTAAGACAGGGGCATCCGGGCGACCGACACATTTTCGGAAAGATTCTGTTAAAAGACGCAACTGATCAGGTGTTTGAACATTTCTGTCAAATATAATTAACCCCAGCGGATTTTCCTGACGGAACAATTCTTTTTCATCCGGGGTCAAAGAAAGGCCGCTACACCCGAAAATAACCGCTTTAACAGGACGTTCCATAGATTCGCCTATTGTTTAACGGGAACACATTCTTGGCCGCGTGCCTTTAATTTTGCACACAATCCGGCCGCCATGTCGCGGGATGTAAAGTGTCCGACTTGGAGCCGATAAAAAGTCCCCTTCCCCGGAATTTTGGCGGATACAATATCGTTGGACATATCGGATAATAACGCTTTGTTTTTTCGAAGGATATTCGGCCAGGCTCGTTCAACCGACTTTTTGTTCGAGGAGGACAAGAGCTGTACGCGCCAACTAATTGTTTTTTCTTTTGTTTTTGTTTCCTTTTTTGTGGATTCAGAGGTGTTTTTATGTGTTGGTTGAACTTTTTCCTTTGGCGGCAACGGAATGGCCTCTTTTTTAGGGGTCGGCGGAACCTGTTCCACAATAATCGGTTTTGCGTTTGGAACCGGTGCTTGTGCATTTTCGGTTAATGGGTTAACCGGCTTCATGTCTTCAACCGGGACAAACGGTGTTTCCGGTGCGTTTTGCTCAATTAAAATTTCAGGCAAAACCGGTTTTTCAGGCTCGGGGAATAATTTTTCGACTTTGGTCGGAACTTCATTGGCTCTCAAGCGGCTATAGACCAACTTATCCTGATCCGGAATCACCATTCCGCCCGGTTGTTCCGGACGGACTTTAACCGGTTCCGGCGTTGCGGCGATTGTGACAATCTCGTCCGCCTGATCATTATCAGATCCGAAAAAGAAGAAACCTGTTAAGACAACAATCAGAACACCGATAAAAATGCTTAACGCAATAATATGTAATTTCATGGATGAAATATTTTTTTCTTCCAGATCATCAAAAGAAACGGTCGGAATTTTATCAGCGTAATTGGCTTGAAATTGATAAAAACCGGCGTCATCTGAAGCCGAGTCTGTTTGATTTTCAGACTCGACGGATGAAGAAATCGTGTTTTGTGTGAAACTGGGTTCTTTACGACCGACAATGTCTTCCGACAATTCCCGGATTTTATCAAATTCGTCCATCAATATTCTCCTTACCTGATCAATATAGGCTAAAAATAGCATAATTTGAATCTTGTTGACAAGTGTTATTTTTACTTTTAAGACGAATCTGACACATATTTTTTCATTTTATAAAAAAAATGCTTGACGTGGCGTTTCTTTTCGTATATTTTAAGCAACGAACAAACTATCAGTTATATGCGGATATGGCGGAACTGGTAGACGCAACAGACTTAAAATCTGTTGGGGCTTGTCCCCGTGCCGGTTCGATTCCGGCTTTCCGCACCATTTAAAAGCCTTGGAAAACCAAGGCTTTTTTGTTTTATGGTTTTAAAAATTTCTTAAATTTTTAATTTTACACTTTCCTTTATTTTCAAACACTTGCATCAAATTTTAACACAAGAAATGATAGGAGAAATACAAAATGAAAAACTGTGGTGCAAAGTGTGATGCAAGAATAGGTGCGAAACCAATTTATTTATGGTTGAGAAACAATACATTTTATAGTATAATGGAACTTCCTCGTGTCAATGGCAAAAGACGATACAAACGCTTGTCCTTACATACAGACAATTATTATGAAGCAAGAGAGAAAATAAAACAAATGGCTGTTATTTTTGATAAAGAAATTGAAAAAGAACTTCGATTAAGGGTAAATGCAAGTCCCTTTCATATAACAGAAAAAGAAGTAATTAAAATTCGTGATGAGCTCATTGAAGAATACAACAGGAAATATGCAGCTTCACATCCGAAAGTTCAGACAAAAAATACGCAGCAAAATCAGGCCGTTTCAAAAGAATATATTGATAAAATCATTTCTTCCATATATCCAGAAAAGGCTCCTACCCCTGAATGCACAATTCAGGAAATTATGAATGCTATGCTGTTAAATGCCAATACAAAACATGATACAAATCGTCGAAAAATAAATTCATTAAATAAAATGTTTGAAACTGTAAAATTGACACCGAAATCACTTTATACTGACTTCCATGACGTAAAAATTATTCAAACAATTACACAACACCTTATAAATAAAAGCGATATGTCGGACAAGAATAAACAAATGCAATTGTCTTATATTAAAGAATTTGTGACTTGCGCCCATAATATGTATCCGTCAGCTTTTCCTTTAAATATTATTTTAAATATGCCCAATATTAAAAAGAAAACAAAGGCTAAAAATCCTCATTTACCATATACAAATGACCAATTATATGAAATTTTTAATCCAGAACATGACTTTTTTCAAAAAAATCCTGATTGCTTTTGGACTTGCTTAATTGGTCTTTTTACTGGTGCCAGAATAAATGCAGCTTTAACTTTGCAGTATGCTGATATTATTAATGAAAATGGCATTGATTGCATTTGTTTTCAATCAAATCATCCGGCAAAGAATCTAAAAAATGAGGCATCTGAACGTAAAGTACCAATCCATAAGCAGCTTTTTGACTTGGGTTTTCTTGATTATATCAAACGCAAACAAAAAAGGTTGAACACAAGGGCTGACGATTTTATTTATCCACAAGCTATAACGAAAAGTGGTACATACAATAATAAATTTACAGTTCGTGTTTTAACACCATTTTTAAAAGAGATAGGTGTAAAAACGGCTGATAAAGATGGCTTTGATTTCCATTCATTTCGCAAAACGGCCAGCATTACCATGCAAACAGCAAAGATTCCCACTTCATACATAAATTCCATCATTGGTTGGGATGGTGACGATACAATGCAACAATCATATTCAAATTTTACTTTGGAACAAATAAAAACGCAAATGGATACATATGAATATGACTTTTTGAAAGATCACTTTGCAAAATGGAAAGAAATTATGGCTAAAAAATAAACATCTCTAGCCAGATGCCATATGGCATCCTCCTCCATCAACCTACCAATCCCAAGGCACCTGACCGGCATATCCCAGCCATAAAAATAAATGCAACATCGTTAATGGAGTTATTTTTTGACAAGGCCTTTACGTGCGTGAGGCAATGAGAGGCTATGCTTATTCAGTATCTTTGGGATTATATTTTAATAATAATAAAAGAGTTTCTTTATGTATATAGCTTAGTTCAATTATTTGTTTTTTTGTTAACGGATGTTTTAAGTTCTTTTTATCAATACATTGTTTAAGGTAATTGATTTTTCCTAATTCATCACGTTTTAAAATAAGTTTTTCTTTTAACTGGTCTATTTTTTGAATATTTTTAATTATTTGATTTAACCAAGCATCTAAAGTGACCCGTGAAATTCCAGCATTTTTTGCTGTTTTATTTAATTTTTTATCACGAAAATATGCTTTTATAATGGTGCATTTTTTCTTTAATGTGATAAATCCCTTTTCATCGCGGCTATAATTAAATGAACATACTTTACATTTATATCTTTGTACTTTGGCTTTACCACCAACAGCGATACAATTACGAATTACTTTTCCATTTTTAACACACTCAAGCGAACCACAATTCGGACACCTAAATGAATTTTCCATATTTTTATCTCCAATCTTTATTTATCTATATTTACTGTACATTTTTAAATTCAAAAAGTCAAGAAAATAAAAAAATTTCTTTTAAATAACAATAAGTTATCAAAAAAAGTAATTTTTTTTCAAAAACAACATAAAAAAAACAATTGGAAATATAAGTAAGCACCATGTGGACTTACCTTTCCGAATTGTGATCGTTGCCCCTGCACCTGGAGGATTGAATTGCATAATAATTATGGGGCATGAAAGACATTAATGCCATGTATTGGTATGAACTTTTTAAATTATACAGAAAAATAAATAAAAGGCAAGAATTTTATACATCTTTATTTACATCCGGCGGGATACACGAAACGTATCTCGCAAAAGAGCTGAATTTGATTTCAGCTGTATCATGCGAGCTTATTGAACGTAGAGCTCGCTGGTATAAAGAAATGTATCCACAAACTGAAATGGTATGTGATGATATCACAAAGCCTAGAGTTCTGGAACATTTAATCAAGCTCCATAAAGAAAAAGGATCTACAGGCTTAATTGCATCTCCTGTTTGCCGTGATTTCACACTTGCAAACACAAAGAGAAATCCCAATAGTAAGAGAGCGCAATTATACAAGTATGTATTGGAATTTGTCCGCCGTACACGTCCTAATTGGATTGTCATCGAAAACTCCGATCAAATGATGAAGGTCAGAGTTGATGGCAAAATTGTCGCCATGAAAATTGTCGATGAATTAAAAGCTATGGGCTACTATATGGATCACGGTGTACAAGATTGTGCAGGTTTTAATACTCCACAACATCGCAGACGTACGATCATCATTGCGCATAAATACAAACAGTGTTATTTACCTCTTCCAAGTGATAAAATTATTACCTTGAGAGAAGCAATTGGTGATTTGCCAATCTTGGAATGTGGGCAAAAATCCAATATAAAAAGACATGATGCATCCATGTTTAACTGGTCAGCATCCCAAATTGCCATTATGGCTCATACCCCAAGTGGTAAGTCTGCACAGAATAACAAACCACCTTTCCGTCCTTGTAATAAAGATGGAAGCCCTTGTAAAGCACGCTTTAAATGTGCCTTTCAAAGACGTGATTGGAATGATTCTTGCAATACAATTTTGCAGGATAGCAAAAGTATTTCAGGTTTTCGGACCTGTCATCCAGGTAATTTTATCGGGTATGATAAAGATGGACTTCCACTTTATGACTCGTGCAGACCTTTAACAATATTGGAGTTATTGCGTGTGACAGGATTGCCAGATAATTTTCCTATCCCAACATGGGCAAGCGATAACCTCATTCGTCAAATGATTGGTGAGTGTTGGGCTCCTAAACACTGTTTAGAGGTCATTCGCAGTTTGATTTCATAATTTTACAAAAGGAAGGGTTGTATTTTGCAACCTTTCCTTTCTTACTTTAAAACTTTAACAAAAAATAACAATAAAAATTCGCACATCCATCCATCATTAAAAGATTCGGTTCTATTATATGACAATCGCAATATATCTGACTGATTTGGCGTTATATTGGATTGAAAAGGAGGACCTTTATGATGTGGATTAAAATGGGTTTCTATTGGATTCCTTTTGTTAATCTTATTACTAAAATTAAAAATATAAGGTAAAAAACATGCATAAAAAAACTTCTCAAAATACAAACAAGCTTGTTTCTGATTTAAGCAAAATGAAAGCATTACAACGACAAAGCAAGTGCATTGAAAACGGACATCTCATCCGTCAATCAATGAAATACCATCATCCAACTATTCGTGATTGGACTAGACCAAAAAACAAAAACATACCAAATATACATTCATACAAACCTTTTTTGCAAAAATTAGGAACCAAATTAGATGAATATACCGTCAAAACGGCTTTAATTAAATGGCTTGTTGATGTGTATAAACCAACAGCCTTATTAACGGTTCAATTACCTGATCAATTAAAAACAGAACGTAAAGACAAGGCTCTAGACTATTTACGCTCTGCAATGGCTTACTTTGAAAGACAATTGTTAGGGCGTGATTGGAAAGATTATCATTTGCCATTTGTTTGTTTTACTGAAAAAGGTACATCAGGTTTATGGCATTTTCATATTATTTTTAATCAAGGTCAGTTTGAAGCTTGGCACTTATGGTTGGCATTAAATAATACAATCAACAAATTTAAATGGCCAGATTATTCAATGCACTTGGATATAATGCATGCCGATAAAAGTAAAGTTGTTTCGTATTGTTTAAAAGAAGTAAAGGTAAATTATCATGGTCATTTTGAAAGCAATTGTTTTATATTTTCTGATGAGCTATTTAACTTCCCGATTGGTTCGTAAATGGTTAAAGTCCAAAAATAAACAATTTATAAAATAATTTAAAAGCTGAAGGATTAAGGTCTTTCAGCTTTTCTTTTGTTGTACAAAATTTGTATAACAGCAATAAAAACAGTACAAAAAAGCCATTTACCCAAAAATGTTTTACGGATTTTTCTATACTAAAAGCATAACACAAGCATAAAGTTATCCCAAATCGCCATACGCGAGCAAAACAGCTCTTTGACTAACTTGCCTATACAAAAACAAAAACGCTGACGTATGGCGATTTATGAGAGTTTTATTTATTTTGCCAATTTTTTCACATCTTCTTTTTGATCTTCTTCAAACAAAGCATATCCTGATTCTGTAAAAGCTGCTGGTTTTAATTTGCCTTCTTTCATCCAATAACGAATACTGGAAGATGGGACTTCACATAAAGTAGCAAATTTTGCAATCGTCATCATATCTTTGCTTGGTTCTTTGGCATTAACATCCAACAAGTCTATCATCATTTTTAAAGAACGATTTAATGCCTGCAACATAAAGCGATAATAAGGCTCTTTGTTTTCTTTTGTTTGATATGTTTCAAGAGCCGTTAAATAACGCTTTCTGTCAATAGAACGGATAATAATCGGCCCATAACCATTTTCCATTAAAATGGCATTTAATAATAAGCGTGCTGTTCTGCCATTGCCATCAACGAATGGATGAATTGTCACTAATTTAAAATGTGCCTCAATGGCTTTGGTTAAAGCGTCTCTATCATTTTGTAATAACCAAGCGCCAAAATTTTTCATTAATTCTGGGACTTTTAATGGATTTGGCAAGACAGTTGATGAACCTGAAATACGAACACGAACAGCCCGATAAAAACCAGCATTTACATCATCTATCCCTGTTAAAATGATTTTATGAATGTGCAAAACAAAATCTTCATCTATTTTAATCTTATTTTGTACTGCCTCCAAGATAAATTCAAAGGCTTTTGCATGATTAACGGCTTCCAAATAATCATTAATTGGTTTAGAACCCAACGTTATTTTTTCTTCAATAGCAAGCTCCGTTTCTCTGCGTGTTAAAGTGTTGCCTTCAATCGCATTGGATGTATAGGCAAGTTCGGTTTTCAGCCATTTATCCAAAGTCTTTTGATTGTCTTTGTTTTTTAAAAGATTTTGTAATTTTTCTTTATTTTCGGCGATTTTTTGTTTCAATTCTTGCATGAAGGCTCCAACTTTAAGGTTTTGTTATATATTAACTATAAACCTTATTTTGTAAAAAGTCAAGTAAAAACTTTAACCTTATTTTATCTGTATTCATTAAAGCACCTATTTATATACTTTGAGCCAATGCGAACTTTGCAAATTGTTTTAAGGCGTTGATATATGATTCATGGCTTCGTCTGCCAATAGTCCATTTTTTACCATAATGACCATATTGTTTTAAAATTGTATTGATGTTTTCAGACAATTGTTTGATGGTGCAATTTTCTTTTTCACATACTTTGGCAACTCTCCAAGCATAGTCAATGGCCGTTGACGGATTACCAGAAATTGAAAATTCTTTATATCCTTTTTGAACTAAGTAAACTTGAAATTGATTTAACATAAACGTTTCTCCTTCCATCATTATTGTAAAACGACATCATAAAGGCCACAACCAATGCGGGCTTCCAATTCTTTGATAGCATCAAGAGCTTCTCTCATACTCTTATATGGAGTGGGCCGCTTGATCGGATTCGGTATGTACGGCAATCATATCCGTTTGATAGAGCGGCGATTCGCGAGCTGTTCCTTGAATATGATTCAGAGCCAAAATTTTATCTCGCACCTGAGCGGCCTCTTCATAAGCCTCTTTTGCGGACAATCGTTACATTTCTGCGGTCAATCTGGCCTGGACATCTGTTTTTTCGCCCCGCATAAAGGCCTTAGCCTCCTGCACACAAGTCATATAGTCCTCTTGGGAAATAAGGCCGACGCAAGGACCCGCACAGCGTTTAATTTGATACAGCAAACAAGGGCGTGTCCGGTTCAGAAAAGCACTGTTGGTACAAGAGCGTAAACCAAAGATTTTTTGTAGCTCTTTCATGGTCTGAGCCACCGCCAAACCGGAAGTAAACGGGCCAAAATAATCCCCTTTCAAGGTTCGTCTTCCCCGATACTTAACCAATCGAGGATACGCCTCTTTGGTCAAGACGATATAGGGAAAGCTTTTATCATCCTTTAACAAGATATTGTAGTAGGGATGAAACTCTTTAATCAAATGATTTTCCAACAAAAAAGCTTCCGTTTCTCCGGCTGTTTCGATGGTCATCAAATCGGCGACTTCCGAGACCATTTGACGAATACGCGTTGACAACTTGTCCCAATGCGTATAATTCGTCAAGCGTTTTTTCAGGTTTTTGGCCTTACCGACATACAACACCACACCATCGGCATTCAACATACGATAGACACCGGGACGTTCGGAGACCAGTTTAAGTTTTTCTTTTAAAAGCGGGACACCTTTTTTTTCATTCATGTGTTTCAGTTTAAAGTGAAAGCCGCCAAAAAGCAAGAGCCTTTCATCGGAAAATCATACGAAAAAAAAGAGAGTATATACACCTGATAGCGATACTTACCTAACAATCGGCCGCCGGTATTTGGTTCAGGTCTGTTCGGGACGTCTTTTGATTTTTTTGCTATCGGTTTTACCCCCTTTTGTTATCGGGACAAGAGGGAATTGTCCAAGCGGGAGGGGATGTCCCCTCCCCGGCTTGGATCAGATGATGGAATCAGATAGCGTCAAACGTTGACCCCGTCTTTATTGACAGATCGGGCATTAAAGGGGGTAAATTCCCCCTTTAAGCCCGACCTAGGCTCCGGGGTTAGGAGCATTTCTTTGTCCCGGCATCCCATGTCCCACGACACGTTTCACACTTCTCTTGGGTGTTCAAGCTACCGGAACTTAAACTCATTGGACATCTATAACAATAGCTTCCATCCATATACCGTGGTATGCTACTGCCCTCACACTTGTCACATTCGGCCTCGGTCGCTTGTTGGCCATATGAATCGCTGCAGCTCCAGCAATAGCCATTGGTATCCTGGAACTGATTCACCCCACAATCAGCTAAAGCACAATATCCATTCTCTAACAAGACTCGTGGTGTGCTGCTGCCATCACACTTGGCACATTCGGCCTCGGTCGCTTGTTGGCCATATGAATCGCTGCAGCTGCGGCAATGGCCATAAGAATCCAAAAATCCCTCAGGACAATAGCCTGGCCGAATACAATAACCGTTTCTCATCTCGCGTGGTGTGCTACTGGTATCACACTTGGCACATTCGGCTTTTGTCGCTGAAGCGCCCCCTGAATAGCTGCAGCTGTAGCAATAGCCATTGGTACCTAAAAATCCCTCAGGACAATAGCCTGGCCGAATACAATAACCGTTTCTCATCTCACGTGGGGTGCTACTGTCATCACACTTGGCACATTCGGCTTCTGTCGCTGCCCGACCATATGAATCGCTGCAGCTGTGGCAATCGCCAGTGGTATCCTGGAACCGATTCACCCCACAATCAGCTAAAGCACAATATCCATTCTCTAACAAGACTCGTGGGGTGCTACTGTCATCACACTTGGCACATTCGGCTTCTGTCGCTGCCCGACCATATGAATCGCTGCAGCTCCAGCAATAGCCATTGGTATCCTGGAACTGATTCACCCCACAATCAGCTAAAGCACAATATCCATTCTCTAACAAGACTCGTGGTGTGCTGCTGCCATCACACTTGGCACATTCGGCCGCGGTCGCTTTATAGCCAGATGAATCGCTGCAACGGACGCAAAGGCCATCAGTAATCACAAATCGCGGTGAACGACTGTCATCACACTTAGAGCACTCTGCAGCATCAACCAGGTCTGAAACTTGCTTATCACAATCATAACAGGTGCCGTTTTTATTACAGAATTGTGTCATCGAGCAATCATCTCCGGACCAACCGGGCTCACAGAAACATGACGTGCCGTCCCAGGTGCCATGGCCCCAACAATGCTCTTCATTCGGGTCCGTGGTTTCACCGGCCACAGCACCGCTCTTTAAATCATTGGCAAAGGCAAATAACATCTCGTTATTACCTTCACCACAAACCGTATTGTCATCAACGGCAACACCATCCAACAAAATAGCCGCCGGCATTTGCCAGTTGATGTCTATGACCTTATCACACACCCCTTGCGGTATATCCGATACCGTTAAAGTAAAGAAGCGGTCATCCCCATTATAGGCATTGTCGGCCACCACACCATACTTGCCGTTAATACGACCGTTATCGCCGTATTCCGTCAAGTCAATCTCGTGCCCCGAGATTCGAGCTTGGCTGGAGGTGATGGCGCGTTTGCGCACTTCGTTTAAAATCTCATTGGCATTTCTTTTATCCATAGCCCAACGATAGCCGGCGACGGCACCGATGGACAAGACGCCCATAATAGCTAATACGCCCAGCATTTCAACCATGCTGCGGCCGGATTCAGTGGTGGGTATATGTTTTTTCATTTTTTTTCCTTTCCTTTTCCCCAGTTTTCTTACAAAGATCTAACATCGCATTCACTTCGCGAGGATTGGTAAAAACCTCTCCATGATCTGCAACCCGTTTTTTTGATACAATTTGGTCTGATATTCTATTCATAAACCACCGATTTTGTAGGTTTTTTCGGTGGTTTAGATGGAAAAGCTTGCATTCCTTAATTTAATTAAATATAATGACCGAAAGAGTAAAATTAGGGAAGCTAATTTCGTGTTGTTTTGATGTATCAAATAGACGGTGATATATGTATAGCGTCTATTTTTAGCAGTGATTTTTTAACAATTTTTAGTAGTTCTTATAATGGTGTTTAACAACTTTTATAAGGATTTTACGATGATTTACGCATATATCAGGGTCAGTACAGACAAACAAAATACAGCCAACCAACAGCATGAACTTTTAACTTTTTCAAATGAAAACAATATCCAGATCAATAAATGGGTTGAAGAACAAATATCCTCTCGAAAGCATTTAAATGAACGGAAGTTAGGCAAATTATTAAAGCGTCTTAAAAAAGGCGATATTCTGATTGCAACCGAACTATCCAGACTGGGACGCAACTTATTGGAAGTTATGAGTATTTTACAAAATTGTCTTGAAAAAGGCTGTCAAGTATGGACTTTGAAAGAAAATTATCACTTAGGTGCTGATATTCAAAGCAAATTACTGGCCGTTGTTTTTTCAATTGCCAGCGAAATTGAACGACAGCTTATTTCCGAAAGAACAAAAAATTCATTAAAACGCTTAAAAGATGAAGGCAAACACTTAGGACGTCCTTATGGCTTTTCATATCAAAAATTAAAAAAGAAAGATAAAAAAATCAAAGAACTATTAAATAAAAATGTATCAAAAGCCGAAATTGCCAGACTGATGGACTGTTCTTGGATTACACTTCATAGGTACATCAGGTCTGAAAACATTTTGCCACATTAAATTCTTTCTAATCCCAGTGTTTTTTTGCGTACTTTTTAAGGCGCTTACGACATAATAAGTATATGAAACATCAAGCGAAAAGGAGTTTTAATATGGTTAAATACGTTGTGACAGACCCTTGTTATTTATTAAATGATGAACTTTGGTCAAAATGCTGTAAACACGTCAGAGATTGGGCAAAATTTAATGAATTGATTGAAAAATGCCTATATATGCGAACCGGTTATCCTGCCTATGTTTGCGAAACAGGTTTTGGCGACTGGACAAACAGACTTTATGGTGAAAATGTCACACAACCTGAATTTTTTGCTGATTCTGGTATGGTTTGCGTTTGCAGATTAACACCTCACCTTGAAGAACACTTGCAAAACACATATCAAACAGATTGTTTTATTGGTGCAGCTGTTTTTGAAGCATCCGAAAACATTGAAGTTAAATTCAACCGAGATGACATTCAATGGACCGTTGTTGAAATTAAAGACAAAGAAACCGGCAATTTTATTAAATCAATGGATCCAATGACTGATGAAGATGAGGATGAATAGAAAAATCAAATAAAAAAGACTTCTTTTTTTAATTATGGACAGATTTTTTTCCTCTCCCGATAAAATTTAACAATTTAAAGCCAATTTTTAAGCGAATGATTGCAAAAAGGTGGATATTCATACTGCCATCGGCTCCAAATCTTGCCTGTTTTTTTATCGGGATGACAAAAAAAGGCTTACATCTATCCTTTTTTGATATATAATAAACATGTGATTTGATTGTGATGCAAACTGTGTAATTTTGGAATGCAACAAGTTAAAAAGTGTAAGAAAAATCAAGGCTTATTTATAAAATGGATTGAATCCGGCTTTCCGCACCAAATTAAAAACAGCCGATTCATAAAGTCGGCTGTTTTTGTTATACGGATGGTTTCAGGTAAAACATTATATTGAAATCGTGTATCATCCAAATATCAAATAAAGTTTAGCAGAATCATTTATTTCTTTATAAAAAGAACGTATCATGATATAATAAAGATAAGAGGAGGCATTATGTCAGACGACTTTTTATTGAACCCATATTTATTTTTACCGCAACTGATTCGGGAAAAGTTTTATGTCGGTGGATGGTCCGCGGCTGTTTTTTGGGAATTAACGGATGATTTTCCGTTAGATATTTGGGTTATGTCGGAAACACCTCTTCCCAAAATATATCAACATGAAAACATAATCATTCGGAGTTTTCCCGTTTCGACGGATGCTTTTGAGGGAACTGTGGAAAAGGAAAAAGGAGTATTGATATCCGATATTCATCAGACAGCCCTTGATGCGTTGTTGTATCCGATGGCTTTCGGGGGAATTCAATCTGCTCTGCAGGTATGGGAAAATTATAAAGCCCACCCATCGAAAGATATAAAGAAGATAATGTCTCATGCCTATAAAAGCGGAGATAAAAAAGTAATTTCTTTTTTGTTAAAGGAGTTTGCGAATGATTGAACGTAAAGAGTTGGCGGCTATATCCCGCAAAATTGGGATTCACGCAGAAATTATTGAGCGAGATTACATGATTGGCATATTGGTTGACGCCTTTCGTCAGGTCATACCCGATGACTTTGCTTTTCATGGCGGTTCTTGTAAAAATAAGGCATATAACGGCTTTCCTGGATTATATGATAATAACGAAATTGAAACCTATTTTTCGACAAATCGCTTTTCAACCGATATAGATGCATGGTTAAATCCTAAATTGGCGACTCAGGATCGGGTACGGGACATTATGGCACAAGTTTCTTTTGTCGTGAAAAAAGATTTTGGTATCAATATTCCTATTTCTTCCATTGATATAAAGGAAAACAGAGGGCCTACGGCGCATCCTTTACCAATACCACGATTAGATGTCCGCCTGCCCTATTTAGGTCCCATGACGGGTGGAAATACGAAATTTCAACCGACAAAGGTTAAAATTGCCTTTGGACCCAATGAAGGCCCCGTTTTACAGACAACGACGCAATTAATTTATCATCCCTATACAGATAAGGGAGAGAAGGTTTTATCGGCACGGTGTTTTTCTTATCCTGAATTATTTGCCAACAAATTATTTGCATTATACAATCGGCACAAAGCGAAAGATTTATACGATTTAACCTCTTTGGCTCAAAAATATGATATAAAGCCATACTATGCGGATATTCAAAAGGTATTAGAAATCAAAAAAGAGCGGTGGAAAAAGGTATTACCTCAACAACCGAAGGATTTGCTGGAGGCACGCCAAGGGGCTCAAGCAGAATGGAAAACGGAAATGCCGAGTTTAATTAAATCGTTTGGTTGTTTTGAGGATGCCTGGCAACAATTTGAATCAATTTTCCTGGAAATGCAATCAATACGACAAAGACAAGCGAAGTGTCTTTTACATAATCATGCTTTAGAACGATAGAATATAGCGATTTTAAGCGAATGATTGCAAAGATAGGAGTCATTTATTATCTGATGAAGATATTTTTTCCTCTTGATTTTCGGGTTTAAAAGCAATATTCTTGTAAAAAACAAGGAGACAAAAATGAGTACACTTCAAGAAGCAATCCGTCAACGGCGGACTTATTATACGATTTCCAAAGAAAGCCCGGTGGCGGATCAAGAGTTGATTCACCTGATTGAAACGGCTTTAATGCATACACCTTCGGCGTTTAATATGCAGAGTGCGCGGTTGGTTTTACTGTTGGGTAAAAACCATGATTTATTTTGGGAAAACACATTAAAGATGTTAAAGCCGCTTGTCCCGGAGGAGAGAGTATCTGCTACAGAGGAAAAAATTGCCGGATTTGCGGCCGGCTATGGGACAATTTTGTTTTTTGATGATACCAAAACGGTTCAAAAATATGCTCGGCAATTCAAACTCTATCAAGATAATTTTCCGATATGGGCGCAACAAGCAAATGGTATGTTGCAATCAAATATATGGATGTTGTTAGAGGATGCAGGATTGGGTGCCTCTTTGCAGCATTATAATCCCGTTATTGATGACAGTGTGCATAAAATTTGGGACATACCTGAGGATTGGCAACTGATAGCCCAAATGCCTTTCGGAAAACCAACAGCTTTACCGGGAGATAAGGAATTTATGCCGATTGAAAAAAGAATCAAGGTTTTTGGAAAATAGAGGCTTATATGTTTGTTCGCCCCCGATTAGATATTAATTTAAGCCGTATTTTGGAAAATTATATTTGCTTTTCAAACGCAAAGACAAATCCCGATACGCAAATGGGGGCGGTTGTTAAGGATAATGCCTATGGATTAGGTGATCAGGCGGTTGCGGACATACTTTATAATCAAGGTGGATGTCGTATTTTCTTTGTGGCTCATGGGTTTGAGGGGCATCGGGTCAGATCGGTGGCTCCGCACGCCGATATCTATGTATTACAAGGGCCGGGAAAAGAAGACATAAAGTACTTTGCCGAGGATAATTTAATTCCGGTGATCGCCTCCCCTGCCCAACTGTCATTTTGGAATCGGGAGAAACCGAATCGTCAAAAACCGGCTATTCAAATTGAAACCGGACTCAATCGATTGGGATTTCGTTTGTGTGATATAGAGGCTCTATCTGAACCCGAAAGAAATCAGTTCGGATTGGTGTTGTCTCATCTGGCTTGTGCCGATGAACCGGCGCATATCATGAATCAAAAACAACTGGATATGTTTCAGAAACTAACCTCCTTTTTCCCTAAAGCCCAACTGTCTTTATCGGCTTCGGACGGGTTTATGTTGGGTGCGGCATATCAGTTTGACATTGTGCGTTTGGGGGCGGTTTTATATGGATTAAATCCTGTTCCGGGATTTTCCTTGAAAAGTCGGAATGTAATTCAAGTAACTGCGCCGATTTTACAGATAGCCGATGTGTATCCCGGGGATTGTATCGGCTATGGTGCGGATCATATTGTGGACAAGCCCGGCAAAATTGCCATTGTTTCTATCGGTTACGGGGACGGTGTTTTCAGGAGCTTTTATCCGAAAGGAAAGGTTTGGTTTGAATCGGACGGGCAAATGTTTGGGGCTCCGATGATCGGTCGGGTATCCATGGATAACCTGATTTGTGACGTCAGCCAGATACCGACGGATATTTTAAATAAAAGTCAGTATGTTACATTAATCAATGATTATTATACCGCAGATGATTTCGGTGCGGATGCAGGCACAATCGGATATGAAGTCATCAGTGCTTTGGGGCATGGTATCCGTTTTATTCGAACATATTCATCAAAATTTTAAAAATTGATATTGCTTTTTGAAAAAAAATGTGCATAATGAAACTTGTTCATTGGGCTATCGTCTAATGGTAGGACAGCGGATTCTGATTCCGTCAGTCTTGGTTCGAGTCCAGGTAGCCCAGCCAAATCAAAAAGACGTCATTTGGACGTCTTTTTTTGGAATTATTATTTAAGGTCCCTTTATCTATTTTATCTTCTGTTTTTATTTTATCAAAAGTTATTGAAAAATCAAATTATTTTTTTCATTTGTCATTTGATCGTTTTGTGATATACTGATATTATAATTGTAAAGGAGCCGGGAAATGACAAAGATGAAGTATTCGTTCATGACATATGCTAATAAAGACGGATCAAGGGAATGGTGCAAGACACCTCAGTTTCAGAAAAAGGCCAGTGTTGAATATTTATATATTGTCGTAAAAGATGCGGCGTATCCGCATGGCCGAGTTTTGTTGACCTGTCACGCTCCGGAAGATGAACATGATCGTCATGAAAATCTTTTGAATCGTCATAAATTTATTCTTGATTATCATATAAAAACTGAAGAACAACGACAAAAAAAGAGGGCTGAAGGGTATACCCTGTTAAATCTTCAAAAGGATGTCATTGAAGTGGGAGCCGTTCGGTATGATGGCGAAGGTAATCGCTATGATTTTTCTCGAACACGGTTTCATGATCAGGAAAATGCGCATGCGCGGCGGCGGACAATTGATTTGGTTTATGCACGCATTAAAAAGCATATGAATCAAGTTGTTGATCGTGAAATGAAGGCCATGGAGACAAGAAAAGCGGCAGACGAAAAGTTGGCCTTGATATATGCCCCTCTGGGAGTTGATAATCAGGAAAGGCGCGCTTTCATTGTGCCGAAAGACAGAGGGTTTGAAGACTTTATGAAAGAGAATAATATGATCCCTTACCGTGTTTTTTCCATTGCGCGGGTGAAAAATAATCAGCCTGTTGTTTCCGAGATGGTTACGTTTGAGCCATATATTGGATTGGCTTCACAAAATCGGGATATAATTTTAAAAGCTATCCCCTCCTCTCCGATTTTGGCTCCGCAGATATTAAATCGTCTTTTACGATCGGGTAGGTAAACAGGATACAACCGGAAAAACAAAAAAGAGACTTTAGAAGTCTCTTTTTTTAATGAATTCAAAATATTAAATATTTGAATTAATCCAATTCATTAACTCTGATTTCGGCATGGCTCCCATATGTTGAGCGATGACTTGGCCATTTTTAAAAAGAATCAAAGTCGGGATACTGGCGATATCAAATTTCTGGGGTGTATTCGGGGATTCATCCACATCCATCTTAACGATTTTAATCTTGTCAGCCATTTCACCGGAAAGCTCTGTTACAATCGGGAGCATTTGGCGACAGGGACCGCACCAGGTAGCAAAAAAGTCGACCAGAACCGGCTTGTCGGATTTCAGGACTTCAGCTTCAAAGTTAGTATCATTGATAATTTCCATTTTTTTCTCCTTTGTTAAACGTGATGAGTTGAATATAAGGGCTTTTCGGAGTGCTGTCAAGGGATTTAAAGGGTATCCAATGGCCAGCGGGGACGAGCACGAAAATCCAGAGAACTGGTTAATCCCAGACGAAACCGTTCCAATCCGGCCCAGGCAATCATAACGCCGTTATCCGTGCACAAACCGATGGGAGGAGCCGAAAATATCAGATTATTTTTTTCGGCCAGTGTTTGAATCATGGATCGGACAGATTTATTAGCGGCGACACCTCCCGCAACGACTAAATCTTGGGCTTCGGGGTACCTTTCTTTGAAGACCCGAATGGCATGTGTTAAACGATCTTGCATTTGTTTGATAACGGCCGATTGAAACGAGGCGCATATATCACTTTTATCCTGCTCCGAAAGTGGCGCGTGTTTTTCAATACATGTCCGAACAGAGGTCTTTAGACCGGAAAAAGAAAAATCACACCCGGGACGTCCCTTCATGGGAACCGGAAAGGCAAATTTCAAAGCATCGCCCTGCCCGGCGCGTTTTTCCAGATTGGGGCCTCCGGGATAACCGATATTCAACATTTTGGCGACTTTGTCAAAAGCTTCTCCGGCCGAATCATCAATAGTCGCGCCTAACTTTTCATATTGACCGACGCCTTTGACAATTAAAATCTGGCAGTGTCCGCCGGAGGTAAGCAACAGCAAATAAGGGAAAGAAACCGGATGGCTTAACCGAACGGTCAGTGCATGTCCCTCCAGATGATTAACCGCCACAAACGGCAGGTTATGGCATAGTGCGATGGATTTAGCCGTCATAACTCCCACCAAAACACCGCCGATAAGACCGGGACCGCCGGCGACAGCAATGGCAGACAGATCCGAAAATGTTTTCCCGGACTTGTCGAGTGCCTCCCGAATCAACATATCGCATTTTTCCAAATGGGCGCGTGCCGCTATTTCGGGAACGACACCACCGAAGCGACGGTGTTCATCGTATTGAGACCAAACAACGGAGGATAAAACCTCTTTTTGATCGGACACAATGGCACAGGCTGTTTCATCACAGCTGGATTCAATTCCCATGACAAGCATTTTTCTTTTTCCTTTTCAACATAATTTCAAGCGCGCCGCCCCCGTTCAGCCAGCGAGTTTGATTTATTTTTTCTTTAAAAAACGGTGTTTCAAGCCAACCGGAAATCTCTTTATGAATCAGACCTTCGCTATGTAAACCGCCCTTTCCGGTAATGACCGTAATTAACTTTGTATTTTCCCGATGATGAATCATAATAAACCGACGGAACGTTTGATATGCTTCTTCAACCGTTAAGCCGTGTAAATCCAAAACAGACATCAGTTCCCGTTCAGGAGCGCGCCTGACTTTCAATTTTTTAGGAAAGGAAACCGGTTGAACCGCGCGCCGACCGGTGAGCGGTTTCAGGGTTTGCCGAAGACTTTCCCAAAGAGATAAATCGGATTTTGAAAACATACCGAACGTCTTTCTAATCAGGCAGCAACAAATAATAACTGCCCTGTTGATTCATACGGCCGGCTTGGGTAAATGCCTCTTCCCCGTGTCCCCAAAAATAATCGGCGCGAATACCGCCTTTGATAGCGTTGCCGGTGTCCTGTGCCACGACCAAATGCCGGATTGGCAGACCATCCGGGTCTTGTGTGACAAGCCACATAGGAGTTTGCATCGGAATGTAATTTTTATCCACGGCAACAGAATGGTGTGGTGTCAAAGGGACACCGGCTGTTCCGACAGGTGTTTCACCCTGAACTTCCCGGAAAAAGATATAACGGGGATTTTGCGCCATTAAATCCCGAGCCTGATCCGGATGAGATTTCAACCAACGGCGAATTTCCGGCATGGAGCGTCCCGTTTCCGAGAGCAAGCCTTCTTCTGCCAAGATGGAACCGATTCCTTTAAATGTTCGTCCGTTGTTGCCCGCATAGCCGAGACGGATTTCCCCGTCCGGGGTTTCCATTCGTCCCGATCCCTGGATATGAAGGATAAACAAATCGACGGGGTCATCTGCCCAAGCGATAACAGGTGCTTCAAAATCGGCATCCGATTCAATCTCTTCACGTGTTTCGATTTTTTTATCCCGCACATAATCATAAGGAAGACCATACACCGGCACTTGATTTGCATGGACTTTGTTTCGGGTTCCGGTCAGCTCCGCTTCGTAATACCCCGTTATTTTTCCGGTTTCCTCCCCATATGCCGTTACCTGATAAGGGGTTAAATGTCTTTCAATATATCGACGAATTTTGGGAGCCGAAGCGTATCGATAGGAAGACAGGCCGTCACAAAACGACCGCCAAGAGTCGGTCGGTTTGGTGCAGGCTCTTTGGAGTGCCGGCAACGCTTCCGTAAAATCTTCATCCTCCCAACCGGGAAGGTCGGAAAAAGAGGTTTCCGACAATTTAAACGCCCGCCCTTGAGAGAGAGGATGGGAAGAACACGCCGCTAATAAAGAGGCGATTGCGATGGAAAAAGAAAGGGCAAACTTATGCATGGCGTGCCTGACTGTGGGTTGCGGTTATAATCCAATTATCGCGGGCAATTTTTTGAAAAACCCAGGTATCCTGCACGACGGCGATATTCATCGGATCTCCCTCAATAACATCACCTTGTTCATTTTTTAACAAGTTAATTTGCTCGGTTATGAATTGAACGGTTACCACATCATTTTTGGGAGATTTATCGATAACCTCGACCGAATCGAAGCAAATCAGGGAAAAATCCATTTTTGTTTTATTGTTTCGGCGATTGACAACATCCTGTTCAAATAAAGCGTAAACATTCGGTGCCAAAACGTTTTTTAAATCTTTTAAATTGCCGACGGCAAAAGAATGCAAGGTTTTCTGAAACACACGTTTGGCGGATTCAATAAAGGCAACTTTATCCCAACCCGTATTTTTCGCGACATTATCCGGTTGAATAATTTGCATTTCCACAATTTCCCCGGTTTCTTTTGATATCAATCTGATTTTTTCCGGTTGATTTCGAGGTGTTTTTGATATAGCCCTATAAAGACGCCAGATGAAATATCCGGCAATCAGTCCAAAAACGAGTGTTGTTTCCAAAGTCATTTACGTTCATTTCCTCTTTACAATAACACAAAATGCATGTATATATAATCATGTCTAATATAATCTGAATTCCAACTTTTTTTCAAGAGGATTTTTCAAAATGGAGCAAAAAGAAGCAAAAAACCTGCCGAATATTCAAATAAACGCCCAATATATTAAGGATTTATCTTTTGAAGGACCGGCTCTTCCCGGAATTTTGGCGGAAATGAAAGCACCGCCGGCGATTTCGGTTGATATCGATACAAGTGTCAGCAGAAACGGGGATAACCTGTATACGGTAGAACTGACAATTAAAGCCAACGCCTCCAGAGCGGATGATCAAAGGACGATTTTTATTTGCGAGCTGACATACGGCGGATTGGTTACTTTAAATGTTCCCGAAGATCATGTTGAACCGATTTTGCTTGTTGAAATTCCACATTTCCTGTTTCCCTATGCACGTGCCATTGTTGCCAACACGACGCGTGAAGCCGGTTTGCCGCCGTTGCAAATCAATCCGGTGGATTTCGCGGCATTGTATCATCAAAAAATAGAAGGCCAAAAAGCGAAGTAAGGTGTTCATTTGTTTAAAAAGAGGAAAAAAGTTGATTTTTTCCTCTTTTTCGGTTTAAATAACAAAAGTAAGGAGAGAGAGCATGATGCTGATAAAACTTTTGTTATGGTCCATCTTGGTCGGTTCCATTGTTATGGGATATTTGGGAGTGCAATCCGGATCCGCCGGAAATGCGGCTGCCGGTATCGGGATTATTATTCTGGGCGGATTTTTATTGTATTTTCTGATTAAAATGGTGTTACATTTTGGATTTATTGTCATTAAAATCATCTTGTTTACCGCTTTAATCGTTACGATTATCTTTTTGGGAATCAAAGGATGCCAATTTGTATTTGAAAAAGGAAAAGAAGCTTCCGTAGCCGCTGTTGAAAAAACAAAGACTTTCGGTCATGAAGTTGAACAAAAAGTAGCGGAACAGGATATATGGCAACGCGCTTTATCTTTCTTTTCATTCGCGCCTGATAAAAATGACAACACGGTGGCCTCTGTTCCCAAGACGGCATATACACCCCCGGCACCGTCAACACCGACGCTTCCGTCGACGATTAACGGTGTGGTGAGCGAAGTGAGATCCGGATATTTAATGCGTATCGGATCCCATTTTATTAAATTATATGGAATAGATGCCCCGGATCCGTCTCAGACATGTCTGGATAAAAGGGGCGAAACCTATGATTGCGGACGAGAATCTAAAAAGATGTTGGAGCGTTTGGTTTTAGGCAAAAATATTATGTGTCAAACGGTCGGAGGTGATTACAACGGTAATTATATAGCGACCTGTTCCATCAACGATTTTGATGTCGGAGCCAGTATGGTTACCGTCGGTTGGGCAGTTGCCGACAGACAGGTGACGGATGTTTATATTCCGTATGAGGATGAAGCGCATGTCAAACGGTTGGGTTTATGGAGTGGAAAGTTTATGGCTCCCTGGGAGGTCAGGAGTCGAAACCGGCGCGCACAGACTGCACCGTCCGAAAAGTCGGGATTTTGGGAGAGCTTGTTTAAATGAAAACATTTAAATCGGTAAGCGAACGGGATACTGCCGCTGTTGCGGCATGGTTAGCCGAGCGAGTATCCGTTGGGGATGTCATTGCTTTATACGGGACTTTAGGGGTCGGGAAAACAGCCTTTTGCAGGGGATTTATTCGATCTTTAACAAATGAATCCGAAGATGTTCCCAGTCCCACTTTTACATTGCTGCAAACTTATGAGACGGCCCTTTTCCCAGTGTATCATTTTGATATGTATCGTTTAAAAACGCCGGATGAAGCCTATGAAATCGGAATAGAGGATGCTTTTGCGGAAGGGGTGTCTTTGATTGAATGGCCGGAAAAAGTCGGATCTTTACTGCCGCGAAAACATATTACGGTTCGGATTGATATTCAAAACGATGAAAGAGTTATTACAATTGAAGGAGTCCCCCAGTGAATCGAGAAGAATCACTTTTATCTTTTTTACAACAAGTCGGCTGGCAAAAAGCCAAGCGCGCTTTATTAGCGGCCGATGCGTCATTTCGATCTTATGAACGGTTAACAAATGAAACCGGGCAGACGGCTGTTTTAATGAACGCGCCCCCGCCCGAAAATCCGGGTCAATTTATTTTTATTGATCGGTTGTTAGAGCAGGCAGGAATTCGGGTTCCTCGCATTTTAGCGTCCGATTTAAGCAACGGATTTGTGTTGTTGGAAGATTTCGGAGACGACACGTTTGCCCGATTATTGGATCGGGGAACGTCTGTTCGGGATTTATATGCCCGGGCAGTTGATACTTTGGCTCAAATGCAAAAGAAAATTGATCTGTCAAATGACGGTATTCCGGCGTATGATTTTGATAAGATGATGTTTGAGGTTTCTCTGCTTCCCGACTGGTTTGGGAAATATGCGGTTCCGGGCGGGTTATCCGAACAGTCCAGAAATGAGTTTATGGCTTTATGGGAGCCGTTAATCAGGCAGATTCAAACACTTCCGAAAACACTTGTTCTGTTAGATTTCCACATTGACAACCTGATGATTACACCGGACGAGGTCTGTGGCGTTTTGGATTTTCAAGACGGGCGTATCGGACCGGCTGTTTACGATTTAATGTCTTTAGTCGAAGATGAGCGACGGGACGTATCCGAAGAAATTCGCCGAGAAATGATTGAACGATATTTTGATGCCAGGCCGGAAGTTAACCAGCCGTTTGTTCGGAAAGCGTTGGATCTTGTGGCTATGCAGCGTCACACAAAAGTTGTCGGGATTTTTGTTCGCTTATGCGTTAGAGATGGGAAAGACAGATATTTGAAAATGATTCCGTTTGTGTGGTCATTGATTGAACGCCATCTGAATCAACCTGAATTTGAAGCCTATCGGAATTGGATTGACAAGAACATTCCGGACAAGCTTCGTCACATAATACCACAGGTAAAAAAATGTGTATAAAACCGAATATCATGATGATTTTAGCCGCCGGACGCGGTGTGCGGATGGACTATTTAACGAATGATAAACCAAAGCCGCTCATTCAAGTGTGCGGTCGAACATTGTTGGACAGGGTTGTGGATCAGGGCGTTGCGGCCGGCATTCAAAATTACGTTGTCAACACCTGTTATAAAGCGGAGATGATCGAAGCCTCGTTGAAAGATAGAAAGGGGATATCCGTTCATTTTTCACGGGAGGAGACGGCTTTGGAAACGGGGGGTGGCATTTTGAACGCCCTACCCCTTTTGTTGCCCATGGGGCAGAATGGTTTTTATGTCGCGAATGCGGATCCTTTATGGATAGATAAAACGGTCTCGGTTTTTGATCAACTGGCGGCAGCCTGGCGGCCGGAAGACATGGATGTGTTGTTGGCACTTGTTCCGAAAACACAGGCTTTCGGAGATGTTCATGACGGCAATTATTTTATTGAAAACGGTCGGCCGCGGCGTCAACGGCCGGGAGAGCGGGATATTCCCTATTTATTTATGGGCATTCAAATTTTACATCCCCGGATTTTCGATCAGGTTTCTGCCGGTGTTTTCAGCGTGCGTGATTTGTATGATAAAGCCGAAAAGAAAGGGCGGCTTGGGCACATTATTTATGATGGTGAATGGTATCATGTCGGAACGCCGGAAGCTTTAACGGATACGGAAACACGAATAAAAGGACACGTATGATTCAAACAATCTCATTATCGGACGATTTGGCGGAGCGGATTGCGGATTATGTTTTGCAAAAGGCCGGAGAAAACCCTTTTGAAACAGCCAAAGCACAAATTATCCTGCCGACACGGCGCGCTTGTCGAACGGTCAAAGAGGCTTTTTTAAGAAGAAGTTTAACAAAATCACTGTTATTGCCGCAGTTAACACCGCTTTATGAGTTGGATGATTTAGCGACGGATATTCCACCGGCCATGCCCGCATTGGAAAGAACGTTGCTATTATCAAAGCTGTGCGTGAAAAAGCCAAATATCACAACACCGGATCAAGCCATCAAAATCGCGTTAAGTTTAGGAGCGTTATTGGATGAGTTTTATCAATTTGAAACCGATACAAGCAAATTGCAGGACTTGGTTCCTGATCCGGTTTTTGCGGAACATTGGAATGAAACGATTGTGTTTTTGGATATTATCACGCGCATGTGGCCCCGTGTATTATCAGAACGTCAACAAATAGATGAAGTTGACCGGCGTATCCGCATGATTAATGCCTATACCGAACGATTAAAGAATCAGCACCCTTCCCTGTTGATTGCGGCAGGATTGGATGGCGGGTTGCCCGCAGTCAGAAGATTGATGCGTGTGATTGATTCGCTCCGTAACGGTATGATTTGGATGGACGGAGCGGATATCAGTCTATCGGAAGAGAATTTCAGAACTTTGCCGCAACATCATTATCAAAACAGCATACGACAGATTTTAGAGGCTGTGGGTCAAACGCCGAAAGACATTCATTTTGTTTCCAACCGGATAACGGCGCGGGAGAATTTGATTGTTGAAGCACTTAAACCGGAATCCCGAACAGAAGAGTGGCGTGGTGCCGATTTATTACCGAATTGCCTTGACGGCGTGACGCGGATTGATTGTGACACCGTCAATGAGGAAGCATTGACGATTGCTCTGTTGTTAAGGGGGGCTTTGGAGGAACCGGGAAAAACGGCGGCATTGGTGACACCGGACAGAAATCTGGCGCGGCGCGTTATTCTGGAGATGAAACGATGGGGCGTAACATTGGATGATTCGGCCGGGACACCGCTTCCTCAAACGGATATCGGTATATATCTGCGTTTGTTGGCAATGGTCGGTGTCAATGGCGGTAAAGCTTCGGATATTCTGGCGTTGTTGAAACATCCTTTGAGCGCGGACGGACACAATCCCGTTTCTTTCAGACAAAGTGTCAGAAGTGCTGAAAAAAAAGCCAGGCGCGACAAGGAACCGTTCCAAATTGATTTAAAAACGGATTTAAGTGTATTTACGGATTTATTCCGTAACAATAATATTTTAACACCTTTCGGAGCCCTTTTAAAGGCTCATCTAACAGTTGCCGAAGCGTTGGGAACCAGTGCGGATAGAACGGGAACGGAGCGTTTGTGGAGTGACGAAGCCGGTTCGGTGGCGTTTGAATTTTTGACGACATTATTGGAAAAGGCGGATTTGATCGGAGATATAGAACCGGCTTTCTACCCCGAAATTTTAAATATGTTGTTAAACAGTATCAGTGTCCGACCGCTTTACGGAATGCATCCCCGTTTGGATATTTTGGGGCCGATTGAAGCACGTTTCCATCACCCCGATATTTGTATTATCGGTGGGTTAAATGAGGGAACGTTTCCCGGTATCCCCGAGACAGGACCATGGTTGAACCGTCCGATGCGGCGGATTTTAGGATTGCCACCGATTGAATCCAAAACAGCCTCACTTTCAATGGATTTTGCACATTGTTTTTGCAGTCCGCGCGTTTACTTGACACGCGCCCGAAAATCAGATGGTGCGGAAACAATCCCATCCCGTTTTTTATCGCGTTTATCCGCGGTTCTGCAGGGATGCGGTATTCAGGAAAAAGTATTATCTGCCACTTGGTCAAAAGAATTAGACGCTCCTTTATCAACCGATATAATTTGCCGCCCTGCCCCGCGGCCGCCGGTTGAGGCTCGTCCCAAGGCGTTATCGGTAACCCGAATTGAACTATGGATGCGAAACCCATATGCGATTTACGCGCGGTATATTTTAGGTTTGTTTCCGTTAAATCCTTTAGAGAACGATCAAAAACAGCAAATATACGGTTCGGCCGTTCATCAGGTTTTAGAGCAATTTATTCGTAAAAATCCGAACAATTGTGATAAACAAGAGTTAATCAGATTGGCTCGAAACATATTTAAAGAGAAGGGATTGACCGAAACGGATATGGCGTTTTATTTGCCTCGTTTTGAACAGACGGCTGATTTTATAATTGAGCGTCAGAAAGAAACAAACGGGCAGATTAAAAAATCATTACCGGAACAAGGTGGATGTATCACATTTGATGTTGCCGGTAAACCGTTTACGTTAACGGGAACAGCCGATCGTATTGATATTCTTAAAAACGGGACATTGCGATTAATTGATTATAAAACGGGTAGCGTTCCCACCTTAAGTGAGGTAGGGTCTGGATATGCGCCACAGTTGCCGCTGGAAGCATGTTTAATTGCGAAAGGTGGTGTAGAGGGGTTAACACCCCGGCCGTTTTCTCAAATAGCATATTGGAAATTATCTGCGCAAAAAGAAAAGTGTCAGGTAACCGATTTATTATCACAAAAGAACAAAAGTGCGAATGACATAATTCAAGAAAGCTTTGAGGGCTTGAAGACATTAATTCATGTTTTCAATCAACCGGAAACGCCGTATGAACCTTGTCCCGTGCCGGGGAAAGCACCGGAATACAATGATTATGAACACTTGTCCCGATCGGCCGAGTGGATGCATGAAGAAGGAGGAGAAGAATGATTGATGTGAATAAAACGCAACGACAAGCCAGCAATCCCCTATCCTCTGTTTGGGTATCGGCATCTGCCGGATCCGGAAAAACAAAGGTATTATCGGATCGAGTTTTAAATCTGTTGTTGTTAAACGGAAAGCCGGAAAAATTATTATGCCTGACCTTTACAAAAGCGGCCGCCGCCGAAATGGCCAACCGCGTTACCGGTATTTTAAAAAACTGGGCTGTTTGTTCGGATGAAGAATTAGCGTCACATATTGAAAATTTAACGGGTGAAACGCCGGAAGAGGAAACACTGGTTCGCGCCAGAAGATTATTTGCCGAGGTTTTGGAAACGCCGGGCGGAATGAAGATTATGACAATTCACAGTTTTTGCCAATCCGTGTTAATGCGGTTTCCGTTAGAGGCCGGTGTTCCGCCGAATTTTGACATTATTGACGATGTCAAAGCACAATCATTGCTTTTTGATGCTTTGGAAGAGGTGTTATCTCTGGAAAACTTTCAACCGGATATTCGGTTGTTGGCCGGATATCAGACTCTAGATCAACTGACGACTTTATTGAAAAGTTTATTAAGCCATCGTTCCAAATTATTGGAATTAACTGCCAGAAACAGTTTGGAATATCTGATTCATGAATTAAAGAGAAACTTTAACATAGATAATTATCAATCTGAAAAACAAATAATTCAATCTTCTTTTAATCTGGATGAATGGGATGATATCAAGAGAAAATTCTTGAAAGTCGACGGATTGATGCGAAAAAAGGTTACGGATACAACTCTGGCTCTGAAGGCATGTGAAACAGAACAAAAAATCCGGAATTTCAGGTTGGTCAGACTAACAGCGGCATTGCTGAATTTAGCATATGAAATTCTAAAGGTTTATCAAAACAAAAAACGAGCAGCAGGGTTATTGGATTACAATGATTTAATTGATGACACCAAAAAACTGTTGGAGAAAAGTCATGCCGCGGCTTGGGTTTTGTTTAAATTGGACGGTGGCATTGATCATATTTTAGTCGATGAGGCGCAAGATACAAACCCGGATCAATGGGCTATTATCCGATTATTAGCGGAAGAATTTTTCTCGGGAGAAGATCATCACGATACGATTCGAACAATTTTTGCGGTTGGTGATAAAAAGCAATCTATTTACAGTTTTCAAGGAGCTGAACCGTCCGAGTTTGAACGGATGAGGCTTTTATTTGACGAAAAAGTTCGAGCGTCCGAAAATGAATTTGAAACAATTCCTTTTAACTTATCGTTCCGTTCGACTCGTCCGGTTTTAGAGCTTGTCAACCGTGTATTAAGCCATCCGCAGGCGCGAAAGGGTATTTTATTACCAAATGAGCAGGCGACACATGTAGCGTATCGGGATCAGGATGCCGGCTTGGTTGAAGTATGGCCGTTGGAGGAATCCATCAAAGCAGATCAGCCTCAGCCTTGGAAACCACCGATTGAGCGGGTTCAAAACCAATCGGCATTATCCCGTTTGGCCGAAAAAATAGCCTTACGCATACAGGAAATGATTGAAAACGGTGAGTTGTTGGAGTCGGCCGGACGACCGGTTTGTCCCGGCGATTTTTTGATATTGGTTCAACGCCGGCAGCAATTGGTTACGGAAATCGTTCGTCAACTGAAAGAAAAGGGTATCCCCGTTGCGGGAATTGACCGATTAGATTTAGGCACTCACATCGCCGTTCAGGATATGATGGCAGCCGCTAAATTTGCTTTATTACCGGAAGATGATTTAAATTTGGCTTGTTTGTTAAAAAGTCCCTTAATCAAAATGACAGAGGATGATTTATTTCAAGCGGCCTACGGACGAGAAAAACAAACTTTGTGGCAACGTGTTCAAGCTTTGTTTCCGAAACAGGCCGATATCCTGAAAAGCTTTTTAAATCAAGCGGACAAGGTGCCTCCCTATGAGTTTTTCGCTTATATTTTAGGTCCTGCCGGCGGTCGGCGTCACTTTGTGTCCCGTTTGGGGATGGAAGCGAATGAAGCTTTGGATGAATTTTTAAACTTGGCTTTATCCTTTGAACAAAACGAGGTTCCTTCCCTGCAGCATTTTGTGGATTGGATGGATGCCCGGCAAAAGATTGAAATCAAACGGGATATGGAATCGAGTCAGAACGCGGTTCGGGTCATGACGGTTCACGGATCCAAAGGGTTGCAGGGAAATATTGTTTTTATCCCCCAGACCAATGCGTTAAAACGGAACCGCTCCCCGTTTATTTGGGTGAACGGAACTCCTTTGTGGGTACCCAATCAAGAGATGAGAAGTCAGGAAACACAAGCGTTACAGACTCTTTTGGATGAGGAAGAAGATGACGAAAGTCGTCGTTTATTATATGTGGCCTTAACGCGGGCGCGGGATAGATTATATATTTGCGGATATAAAAACACAAGAAGCTTTAAAACATGTTGTTGGTATGATTTAATTCGTGAATCACTTGAAACTTATCCCGAGGATGAAGATGGTGTTATTCGGATACACAGTTCTCAAGTTCATTCTGTCAGCGTGGCAGCCGAACAAAAAAGTGACATCGCTCCATCGTCTCTGCCGAAATGGATTAGGCAAATGGCACCGGATGAACCCGTTCCGCCCAGACCTTTATCCCCCTCAAAACCGGAGGGCGTTGTATATGAGAGGGATTCTGTGGTAACATCGGGGCAAGCGGCTGCCATGAGGCGAGGTGTCTTTATTCATCAATTGTTGCAATATTTACCCGATGTTCCGGTTGATAAATGGGAAACGGTTATTAAACGGTTAAAACCGGCGGATGTTGATGTTCCGGATAACTTGGAAAGCCTTTTAAAAACGGAAGCTTATCAGTTTATATTCGGGGCGAACTCTTTATCCGAGGTACCGGTTGTGGGGGTGTGGAAAAACAAGGGCATATCAGGACAAATCGACCGCTTGATTGTGGGAGAGAAAGAGGTATGGATTGTTGATTTTAAGACGAATCGCCATGTTCCGACGACACAGGCGTCTGTTCCCGATGTTTACAAAGAGCAGTTAAGCGCATACAAAGGCTTGATTAAAGATATTTTTCCTGATAAAGTAATCAAGACATACCTGTTATGGACGGAAAATTTAACTCTGATGGAGATAACCGAATGAAAGTCAAATACTTGTTCATATTGTTTTTATTGTTTATCGGTGGATGTGCCGGGAGACGTCCCGAGACACCGGTCGGGTTTACCGAAAAAACAATTGAAACAGAACACTTTTCAATTGCCGTTTGGGAGAAGAACATTACAGCCGGAGAACCGCTGCGCATTTATATTGAAGGTGACGGTGATCCGATGCCCAAGCAAGCAACGGCTTTGGAATTTGCGGTGCGGGATCCCTCGCAGAATGTGATTTATGTATCCCGACCGTGTCAATACATTTGGTGTAAAGAATGCAGTAATCCGTTGATATGGGGGCAAGAGCGGTTTCATGAAGAAATTGTAAACGAAATGAAGGAGTTGATTGTTTATCTGGCCTATAAGTATAAGACACCTTCATTGGAATTGGTAGGGTATGACGGTGGTGGAACGATGGCGTTGATTCTGGCAACTAAAATACCTGTGGCGCGGGTTATCACCATAGGTGGTATTTTAGACACAAAAGTATATGCCGCCGAGCATGATTTAGCCCCGATTAACGGATTAAATCCGGGAGAGTTAAAGGACATTTTGGCGCGTGTTCCCCAAACACATTATGTCGGCGGGCGGGATACAGTTACCACACGCCGTATGGCCGAACGTTTTGTCGCACGGCTTCGTAATCCGAAAGATGCCGTTGTTAAAGTCATTCCCGAGGCCACACATACGGATTGGCGAGCGGCTCCGTTTGATTATTACCAGTGAGACAGCTTTTTTAAGTATCCAACTGTATTAAGGAAACAGCCTGTTCCAAAGAAGCGTCATGCTCTATAAAATCGGGCATTTTCTTGGCCGGAGGGAGTTTCGTCAAGTCATTATAGTGTCCTGGTTTGAAACACAAAGGTGTTTTCGCGCGAATAGGCGTTTTTAAGTGACCGGCATATAAAACCAGTTGTTTTTCATTCGCCATGGATAAAATACCGGAGCCGCCGATAACGCTATCAGATTGAAGCTTAATTTTATGTGAATATCCATGATAAAAATTGAAGAGTGATTTTTTCATTTCACCGCTACCGAAAATAGGTCCCAACAAACTGGTATTTTGACTGTAAGAATGCACCACCTTTGTCAAAGGTGTAATTCCTTTGAGGAGCGGATTTCTGGTTTCCGGATTATTTTGTCGTTTAATGATTTTCGCGGCGGTAGAGCTCATAATCACGTCGGCAGTTTCCTGTCCGTATTTAGAAGAGATTTGATGCCAATCCTGAACAACAACAAAGAACATATTTTGCTTTGTGCGACCGAAAACAATCCCGTCCGAGATACTTTGAAGCGATGGCATATGTTGAAATTCGTCTAAAATAAAGCCCATGGGATACGGTCCGCTTGTCCCCTCATTCGGTCCGAATTCCATCAAATACCCTGTTGCCATATTGATAAACAGAGTGCTGAGTAAAATAGAGGAGTTCAAGTCTTCATACGGAACGGACATATAAATTGTAACGGGTTTATACTCTCCTGTTTCGGGATCTTTCATTCCGCGCAGTTGATCATAATTAAAATCATTCATGGATGTTCGTGTCCGAACGGCCGCATTCTTAAACAAATTAATACCGGATAAAGCCATTGAAATGACGGAGCCACGCTGTTTATCCGGTAATCCCAAGACTTGATTTAACTCCAACAATGTGCGTCGACCGTAGCCGTAATAAGCTGTTTCCAGAACAATATCCTCCAAAAGGATTTTCCAGGCATCCGTATTAGCGGCCCCCATATCCCCTGCCCGCCGTCGCTCAGATAACTCGGCATTAATACGAATTTGGGCATTTGTAATAATATCAAGCAACATGGCGAAACAAGCATCGGCAGCCCCTTGCCAACTTTTTGGCAAAGGATCCCATTTGCCGATTGGTAAATAGTTTTCCTTGGTTATTTTTTTATCTTCCGCATTTTGAATTGCTTGTTTAACTTCTTTAAAATCACGCATGGATTTATAAAACGACAGCAAAACGGCGTAATCTTCATCATCCAATTCACCTTCCTGTAACCGGGAAACGAAATAATCATTGGCGCGCGCTTGTTCAACTTTACCGCAAATATATCCGGTTAAGCCGGTCAGGCAACCGCGCCCGGACTTAACCCAATAAGGATCTGTTCCCGTCGGCCCATCGGGAATTAAAAATGAAATCAACGTATCAATATAGCTTTCTCTCCCGGCATGAAGCGGTGGCAGATTTTCCCCTCCGATCGGATTCCAACAGGGCCAGCGAATGCCTTTTTTCGGATCATCCGAACCGGCCCAATTCATCATAAAAACGGGCCCTTTCTGGGCTCGGTAACCGCTTGTCAGGCGGGCTATTTCCCCTTTCGGATCATTAATAATCAAGGACGCGTTATCCATTTCAAAAATAGCCGGAATAACCGTCCCCATTGTTTTGCCGGATCCGGGGGTGCCGATACAAAAAACGGAGCGCGTATCGGGCAATTTTAGTTTTTGTCCCTCATACGTTCCCAAAAATAAATATCGACCATCCAATAACCCCATCGCTTTCACTTCCGGCGGTCGCGCTTCATGCCCGTCTCCGAAAGTTTGATCTAAAAAGGTAAAAGGATTCAGGACAAACAGCCATAACTCATAAAAAATAAATCCGCCCAAAGGTAAAAGCGGCAATTTCCAAGCAAAAAAACTGCTCCATACCATGTGTCTGGGTTCATTGAAAGTATAATCTTTCAACCATGTTCCAAAAACAGAGAAAGGGTAAAACAGGTTGTGGGTGGCTGTTTGACTCCAGAATCGGGCAAAAACCTGTGTCAGAGGAGACTCGTTTTCCGGCATGAGCCAAAGGCTGAACGGCATCATAATTAAAAGAGCACCCCACAGAACCATTATACCGATGAAAGCGCGCCAACTCCACCATTTAATACTGTTGCGTCGTGATTGAAAAGCGTCGTTTAGGCGTTTAGGCATATCTTAATTCCTGTTTTTATTCTTTTTATCCGATTTGGGAATAACTTGTTGATCTTGTATTTTTTTGGGTTCGGGCGTATCCGGACGAATATCTGCCGGTTTGGACTCTTGTTGTGCCGGCACAGGTTCCTGTCTGGCAAACTCATCTTGTTTAGGTTGAGGGCGTCTCCGTTGATTCGGCGGTGTTTTGACGGGAGCATTGATATCCGGGCGTTCGGTTATTTCCCGCATGGCATAGGCCTCCAATTCTTTTTTCCGGGCTTTTAATGTTTTCAGAGTTTCCTCTTTCAACTTTTTTTCCCCCAGTTGTTCCACCAACAGCAAATCTTTTTGAAAGTTATCCATACTGAGCTTTTGAAGCGGATTGACATATACGCCGCGCAAATTGACGCCCTCCAGAACAAACATGGATAAATCCATATCGGATATATCGATTTTTGACATGTCCAAACGCCTTAAATCCAGACACATCAGCTCTGATTTCGTCAAGCAATGGATATCAATGGCGCCGGATTCAATTTGTTCAATTAAAAAATCCATGGCGGTTATGCGGCGGCGCGTCTCATCATCCAGTCGGGCATCATCAATAGTCAACCGGCGCAGATATGTTTTTTTAAAGCAAGCCCCGGTAAACCAAGAATGGGAAAAATCCGTATCCTCCAAATAAGCTTCGGTAAAATCACAATCGGTAAAATCACAATCGGTTGCGGCAGTCTTATAAAAAACAGCTCCCTTAAAAGAAGAGCCCGCTAATTTTGCCCCCGAAATATCGGCATTTTTAAGATTGATTCCCGAATAATCTTTTCCGGAAACATCTTTTCCGTCACGAATATCCTGCAACAACTGAATCGCCCGCGGATCCGACCGGTAGTCATCCCGTTCAGACGGAAGAATAAAATCGGGTTCATCCAACCCCAAAGAAAAATAAATCATATCTGATTCGGTTACTTTGGTGTTGGCTAATTTCATACCGGGACGTTGTAATTTCGATATCATAAGATATATTATAACACAGAAATGACAAAAATAAATAAAAAAAGAGTGACTTTTTACGTTATTTATACTATAACAGAAAGAAACAAAAAGGATAAAATATGATATATTTGCTTTCATTGGGCGTTATTTTGGCCGATCAAATAACAAAAATGCTGATTGAAGCGGCGTTAATACCGCAAGAAGTTGTCCCCGTCTTTCCGGGATTTAATTTATTTTTAACGTATAATAAAGGTGTCAGTTTTTCGTTTTTATCAAGCGACCACACGTGGATGCCTTGGGCTTTATCCGCTTTGGCTTTGGTTATCTGTTTGTTTATCGTTCAATGGATGCGGGTGGAAAAATCACGTTTGATTTTGACGGGGCTGGC
The DNA here is from genome assembly GCA_944391735.1 of uncultured Alphaproteobacteria bacterium. GTDB lineage: Bacteria > Pseudomonadota > Alphaproteobacteria > CAAHEQ01 > UBA3637 > CALXZG01. The sequence continues at coordinate 137,571 of CALXUR010000002.1, forward strand.
TTTGATTTTAGGTGGTGCCATCGGAAATGTGATTGACCGCATTCGTTTCGGAGCCGTTGTTGATTTTCTGGATGTCTATGTCGGATCCTATCACTGGCCTGCTTTTAATGTGGCCGACAGCGCGATTTGCATCGGGGTCGGTTTGATTTTATTGGATTATTTAAAGAAGGGAAAAACACATGAAAAAAATTAGCTTGATTGTTGTTTGTCTGGCTCTATGCGCTTGCACACCGAAAAAACCACCTTTGGAGCCGACACAAATCGTAAACGGAAAATCTATTGTTATCCCGCCGGAATTTGATGTGGTTCCGGAACAAACAACAACTTCCGAAAAGGAGAAATAAAAAATGGCAACAATTTATGAAAAACTGCAAAAACATGCGGATAAAATTAAAACGGAACACCTGCGCGACATGTTCGTTGCGGATCCGGACAGATTCAATAAGTTTCATATAGATTTTAATGAGTTTTTGTTGGATTATTCCAAAAACAACATCACAGAGGAAACCGTTGGTCTTTTATTAGAGTTGGCGCGGGAGTCCGGTTTGGAGCAGGCAATCAAAGATATGTTTGAAGGCAAGCGTATCAACACGACCGAGAATCGTCCCGTATTGCATATTGCGTTACGTAATCGCGACAATCATCCGATTCTAGTGGACGGGAAAGATGTTATGCCGGATATCAACGCCGTTTTGGAAAAAATGAAAGTCTTTTCGGAACAGGTAAGATCGGGTAAATGGTTGGGGGCGACAGGTAAGTCGATAACGGATGTCATCAATATCGGCATCGGTGGATCCGATTTGGGGCCGGCCATGGCAACCGAGGCACTAAAATTTTATAAAACGGACGCTTTGAATTTCCACTTTGTATCAAACGTGGACGGGACAGATATTACCGAAACCCTGAAAGCGTGTCGTCCCGAAACGACTTTATTTATTATTTCTTCTAAAACATTCACAACGCAAGAGACGTTGACAAATGCGAAAACGGCCCGGGAATGGCTTGTTAAAGCATTGGGGGATGATGCCGTCGCCAAGCATTTCGTTGCCGTATCCACCAACACGGAAGCGGTTCGGGCTTTTGGTATTGATCCCGACAACATGTTTGTGTTTTGGGATTTTGTCGGCGGACGTTATTCTTTATGGTCCGCTATCGGGTTATCGTTAATGCTGGGAATCGGATACGATCGTTTTATTGAAATGTTAACCGGTGCCTATGAAATGGATATGCATTTCTTAAACACGCCGTTGGAGAAAAACATGCCGGTTATCATGGGGCTTTTATCTGTTTGGTACAGCACCTATATGGGAGCCGAAGGATACGCCGTTTTACCGTATGACCAATATTTACGCCGACTGCCCGCCTATCTGCAACAATTAGATATGGAAAGTAACGGTAAAGGGGTTAAGAAAAACGGAAAGCCTGTTGATTACGCAACCGGTGCGATTTTGTTCGGAGAACCGGGAACAAACGGACAGCACTCTTTTTATCAATTGATTCACCAAGGAACCCATTTGATTCCGGCGGACTTTATCGCTCCTGTTCACTCTTTAAATGAAACCGGTGATCACCATGATATTTTATTAGCGAACTTTATCGCCCAGACGGAAGCCTTGATGAAAGGAAAAACCGCCGAAGAAGTGCGTGCCGAGGGTGTTAAAGAAGAGTTAATTCCTTTTAAGGTGTTTACGGGAAACAGGCCGAGCAATACGATTTTATTTGACAAGATGACGCCGAAAGTCTTTGGCGCCTTGATTGCCTTATACGAACACAAAGTTTTTGTATCCGGTGTTATTTGGAATATTGACAGTTTTGACCAATGGGGCGTTGAACTCGGAAAACAACTGGCTAAAGCTATATTACCTGAAATTCAGAATAAAAATCAAATATTAACACACGACAGTTCAACCAATGCTCTCATTGAAAAAATTCGTGAAAAACGGAAATAGCCGATATGATACGATTATTACCCCAAAATCTGATTAACCAAATTGCGGCCGGTGAAGTCGTGGAAAGACCGGCAGCAGCGTTAAAAGAGCTGATTGAAAACGCGATTGATGCCGGCGGCACAAAAATAGACATAAAGATGACGGATGGCGGGAAAACTTATTTTTCCGTAACGGATAACGGAAAAGGTATGACACCCGAGGAATTGTCTTTGTCTGTTGAGCGTCATGCAACCAGTAAATTACCAAACGATGATTTATTTAATATCAATTTTCTGGGGTTTCGGGGGGAGGCTTTACCGTCAATCGCATCTGTCGCCCGCGTTAAAATCACATCTCGGCCGAAAGAGGCTTCCGAAGGTTGGTCGTTATCAATCGAGGGCGGACAAAAAGACGCACCCCGACCGGCGGCACACGGTTTCGGCACAACCGTTGAAGTGCGAGATTTATTTTTTGCCACCCCTGCCCGTTTGAAATTTTTAAAATCGGCGCAAAGTGAAATGATGGCGGCCAAAGATGTCATCAATCGATTGGCTATGGCGTATCCCGGGATTTCTTTTTCACTATCCGACGACAGACGTGTTATTTTAAGTTATCCGGCGGTTGACACGTTATTGAAGCGAGTCGGTGCTGTTATCGGAAAAGCGTTTGAGGAAAATGTTGTCCCGATTCAAACAGCTTATGAGGATATCGAATTATCCGGTTTTGTGGGATTGCCGACATATGTTCGGGCAACATCAAGCGAGCAATACTTATTTGTAAATGGACGGTGTATTCGGGACAAAGTTTTGACAGGTGCCGTCCGTGGGGCTTATCAGGGACTTATCGGACATGATGCGTATCCGGTTGTCGTTCTTTTTTTGAAAGTGCCGAATACGGATGTTGATGTCAATGTTCATCCGGCCAAAACAGAAGTTCGTTTTAAAGATACGGCGCGTATCAAGGGGCTTTTGGTCGGTTCCATTCGTAACGCTTTGTCCGAACAAGGCAACAAAACAGCAACAACCATTGCCATAGGCGCTTTGGATAAAGCGGCGGTTCCCGTTATACCGCATCCAATTCCCTTACCGCACAGACAAAGTACCTATCGTGGCAGCAGTCGTCCCTATTTCACCCCACCTATGGAGAGACGGATAGAGCCTGTGCCTTTGGGTTTGGCTTCATCTGCGGAAGAGCCGGTTATGGAATTGCGGGATAGTTTTTCCGTCAAAGCGAAATCTGTTTCAGTTCCGGCGCAGAAAGAGAAAACTGCTCAATCGGCTGTCCCTGTTTCAGAGGAGATATTCCCACCATTAGGGTTGGCAAAGGCTCAAGTCCACAAAACCTACATTATTGCCCAGGCAAAAGAAGGGATTGTGATCGTTGATCAGCATGCGGCGCATGAGCGTTTGACCTATGAAAAACTAATCAAAACAGTCGGAAATCATCCCCAAACGCAAATCATGTTAATTCCGGAGGTTATTGAAATGACCGCGGATGAGGTTCGTTTGCTATCGCATCGATCGGACGAGTTAAAAGAATTCGGTTTGGTTTTGGATGTGTTCGGACATGATTGTATCGCGGTGCGGGAAATCCCGGCCTTGTTGGACAAAGCCGATTTAAAGAAAATGGTTCAGGATTTAGCGGATACCCTGAAAGAATTCGGGGATACCGTTTTATTGAAGGATCGTATTAAAGACGTTTGTGCCAGAATAGCGTGTCATGGTTCCATTCGGGCGGGACGGGTTTTAAGTATTGAGGAAATGAACGCCCTCTTACGTCAAATGGAAGCATGCGGCACATCGGGGCAATGCATTCACGGGCGACCGACTTATATCGAATTAAAACTAACCGATATTGAAAAATTATTCGGACGCCGGGGGTAGCGTTAAACGGATTGCTTTGTTTCCCACTCTGATCGAAGTTTTGTCCAAACATTAATATCGCCGTAATGGCCGTCAACATACTTTATTGCCGAACGCATGACGCCGTCTTTATGATACCCTAATTTTTCCGCGACATGTGCCGAACGTTGATTTTTGACGTCATTTCGAATAACAAGGCGGATTAAATTGGGTAAAAAAGCATTTTCCAACAGTCGAACAGCTTCCTGCATATATCCTTTACCCTGAAACCGAGTGCCAAGCCAATACCCGATTTCGGCAGAGTTAAACTCATTGAATCGGATAACGCTGGCGATCCCCATATATTCTTGTGTTTCTCGATTAAAAATACCATACTGTGCCTTTGTTTTATTTTTCCAATCATCAGCCGTCGAAATGAGAAAAGAAAAAGAATGCTCGAGGCGGGTTGTTTTGTTGACTCAGGGCAAAAACGCGCCCAGACAATCCCGAGACGAATCAACCAAATGAAACAAGGTGTGCGCCATATCAAACGTAACCGGATGTTTTTTCAAGATAATCCGCTTACCTATCATTTCATCTTTAAATTCATATTGGTATGCCATAATTACGCCTCCAGTTAAATGGAAACATAAAAAAACAGACTGTCAATTATTTTTTTCGAAAAATTAAAGCGCGAGGTATGGCGCCAAAATCCACAGCTGTTTCTACAAGAGACAACCCTGCCGCTTGAAATAAAGCAGAAACCGGTTCTGCCTGGTTAATACCGATTTCAAGGAAGAGGAATGCATTTGGTTTCAGGAGAGAATAAACCCTCTTTGTCAAATGTCTGTAGGCATCCAGTCCATCGGTTCCGCCATCCAAAGCGTCACGCGGGTCATATAGGTATACATCGGGAGCCAGTTTGTCGATATCCGCCGACGGGATATAAGGCGGGTTGGAAACGACTATATCAAACTGTCCTAAATCAACACTCCAATTTTCCTGCGTAAAATCAGCCTGAATTAACGTGGCAGAACGCCCCTGTTGATTTTTTTCGGCAACCTGCAACGCTTTGATTGATTTATCAATTCCGATACCGGTAGCAATCGGGTATTCATCTAACAAACTAAACAACAAACATCCGGAACCGACCCCGATATCCAAAATTCGATAGGGATTTCTGTGTTTCGGGTAAAATCTTAAGACGGCATCGATTAGGATTTCGGAGTCCGGACGCGGATCCAACACATCAACGGTTGAAAGAAAATCAGCTTTCCAAAACCCACGTTTGCCGATAATTTTCGAAACCGGTTCATGCTTCAAACGGCGTTCAATATAGGTATTCAGTTTATCCGAATCATCTTGAGCTGCCTGACACAATAAACGGGCATCCAACAAAGGTGTATCGGAAACGGGTATTAATTGAGCAGCTATCTTCCAAATAATATCATGCATTAATCAATTTCCGACAAACGAGCCATCTGATCTTCCATAATCAAGGCGTCAATGAATTCATCTAAATTGCCATCCATGAATTCGTGCAGCTGATAACTTGTCTTGTTAATACGATGATCCGTCACGCGTCCCTGCGGAAAATTATAGGTTCTGATTCGTTCGGAGCGATCCCCTGAACCGACTTGGTTTTTCCGATTTTGAGAACGTTCTTTATCCAAAGCCTGACGTTGCATATCATATAAAGCCGTTCTTAAACGGGTCATGGCTTTTTCTTTGTTTTTAAATTGAGAGCGTTCCTCCTGACACTCAACGGCAATGCCGGTCGGTTTGTGCACAATTCGAATGGCACTGTCTGTTTTATTAACGTGCTGTCCGCCGGCTCCTGAAGCACGGCAGGTTGTAATTTCCAAATCGGCGTCATTGATTTTAATATCCACCTCTTGCGCTTCGGGCAAAACGGCAACCGTGGCCGCGGATGTGTGGACACGCCCGCCCGCCTCTGTTTCCGGAACACGTTGAACCCGGTGCGCACCGGATTCAAATTTTAAGCGTGCGAAAACGGCATGCCCGGAAATTTGCGCCACCGCTTCCTTATATCCGCCGAGTCCCGTGTCATTTAATGATAATATTTCAAATTTCCAACCATGGGCGGCGGCATAGCGTTCATACATTCGAAACAGTTCGGCGGCAAACAAAGCGGCCTCTTCACCGCCTGTGCCGGCTCGAATTTCCAAAATAACATTTCTGTCATCCGCTTCATCGCGCGGTAACAAAAGGATTTGAATTTGTTTTTCCAATTCGGGGAGCTTGTCTTTCAAAGAATGCACTTCTTGTTCCGCCATGTCTTTCATTTCGGCGTCCAAAGAAGTGTCTTGCAACAGATTTTCGGCGTCGGATAAATCAGACACGCATTTTTTATATTCGTTTCCGATGCGAACCACCTCCTCCAGGGAACTTAATTCCTTGGATAATTTAACAAATTCATCTCCTGAAGCACCGGCGGCAAGCAATGCCGTTACCTCTTCATAACGGGATAAAATCGTTTCCAGTTTCTGTTCAAAATTCATAATGTTATTCTCTTTCTAAATCCTCAACACCCATTAAAATCCCCGATTTGATAACACCGTTCGATCCCATTTTCCGAACAAAACGGCCATCAATATAAAGGGACAAGGCACCGGCATTTGCCGTTTTTAAAACAAGTCCGTCCGCTTCCTCAACAGGATTATATCGGTCACCGGGTTCTAATACTTTACTCAACAGAACACGGTTAACCTCCGCATCACGCACTTCAATCCAAACTCTGTCGGTTGCAACAAAAGAAACCCGCGCCGCTTTTTTTAAACCGTAAACAATCGGTTCCCGATCGACCCGCGATATGTGATCCTGATTTTCGGATATTTGTGAATCGGATGTCGATTTTTCTTCTTTGAGAGGCGGTTCGGATTGTTGGATTTCCTCCGCCGATACCGGTGCCGTTATTTCCTGTGTTCCCGCGGACAAAACAGCCGTAGCGGTTGTTTCCACGGCCGGGGGCAATATCATTTCCGGCTTTTCGGGCAGAGATGTGGATCTGATGAGATTCCAGATCAAATACAGCAACAACAAAATCAAAATCGTCTTAAAAATACATTTTCCGGACGGCAGAGCATTTGTGTTTTCGGCCTGAGGCATATCCAACGGCTCCGCTTTCATCCCGGATGTTTCCTGATAAAAGCGTTCAACCATATCGGAAGCATCCAACCCCAAGAAAGACGCATATGTTCGCAGAAAGCCGACACCGTAAACCAATCCCGGAAAAGCGTAATAATGCCCCTTTTCCAAAGCATCCAAATAGATTTCTTTAATACATAATTTTTGGGAAATATCGTCTAATTTCAATTTCTTACGTTGTCTTGCCTGTTGTAAAATCATGCCGAGTGTTAACGGTAACATATCATCCGAAGCGGATGTTTCTTTTTTCCGTCGAATCGGTTTGGACATTTTTTCTAAATCCAAATGAACAAGTGTTTCTTCTTTTTTTCTGCGCGCCATTTTAAACCCCTGTATTGATAATTTCGGATATCATACCGTTTTTAAACGCTTTTGTAAAGTATTATTTCGCATAAATGATGAAGAAAGCGACCAATGCGGCCAAACCGAGAGCGGGACCGAACGCGCCGTTTCGCTTGGCGTTAATCAAAACGCGTAACGCAAACAGCATGAAAGCGAGTAACAGTGTAAAATTGAGTCCGGGAGCCCCCAGCCATGTCCCGAGAGCCGTGACCATTTTAACATCTCCGGCTCCGAATTCGGCTTTGCGGATCAACCCCATGACAAAGACGGAAACAACCGAAACGAAGTATCCGAAAAAAGCACCGACCAAACTATACTCAATCGGTAAATCGTCAACAAAAGCAGCGGCCGTAAAACCGCCCAAAAGAAGCGGAATCGTAAAAAAATCAGGTAATAAAAAGTATTGTTGATCCACGATAATGCAGAAACAAATGAGTGTGCAAAAAAACATCCCCCAAACACTCATTTGTGAAACCAACAAGAAATATGACGCCGTATAAAGTGAGGCCAACAAACACCCCCACAACAAGGAGTGAAACGCCAGCTTCCACCATTTACGCCTTAACAACCGGCGACGTGAAACATTCGGTGTATACGGAAAATGCGGTTTATGGAACAGACGCAACAAAATCATTCCCGGATCAGCCGGCAAAATTTTACCGAACCGGCTGGCAATAACAGGCATCAGGAAGCCCAAACAAAAACCGACAATACCCGACATGATCATACAGATGTTTCCTTCATTCAAGCCTTATAATGAAAAAAACGGTTAAGCGCAAGATTTTTCTTTTCTTTCATTGAAAAAAAAACTATAATATCTTCGTTTTGAAAAAGGAGATTAAAAATGATTCGGGAACAAATCAAAAGCAAATTAATTGAATCGATGAAAGCAAAAGACGAAAAGGTGACAGGGACGTTGCGCTTAATCAACGCGGCAATTAAAGATAAGGATATAGAGGCACGCCCCAAAGGCATCACGGAGATTGATGACACGGCTATTTTAAGTCTGTTGCAGTCCATGATTAAACAGCGCAAAGAAAGTATTGACATGTATCAAAAAGGCGGTCGATCGGATTTGGCGGCCAACGAACAATCGGAAATTGATGTTATTCAATCATTCTTGCCCAAGCAAATGACGGACGAGGAAATAAAATCGGCGATAGAAACGATTATTTCCGAAACAGGAGCAAGCTCTGTTAAGGATATGGGAAAGGTTATGGGCGTTCTGAAAAGCAAATATGCGGGACAATTGGATATGGGAAAAGCCTCGGCTCTGATTAAAGGATTATTGGGTTAAGATGGCACTGCCCCCGCGTTTTTTGGAAGAGTTGAGAGACAAGGTTCCGCTGTCAACCGTTATCGGTCGAAAAGTCAAACTGACACGGCGCGGTCATGAATATACGGGACTTTGTCCTTTTCACCATGAAAAAACCCCCTCTTTCACGATTAATGATGCAAAGGGATTTTATCATTGTTTCGGTTGCGGTGCGCACGGAGATATTATCAAGTACCTGATGGATGCCGAAAAAATGCCATTCATGGAAGCGGTCGAGCATTTGGCGGGAATGGCCGGAATGAAAGTTCCCGAAAGCTCTCCCGCACAACTGGCGCAGGAAAAAAGACGGGGAGATCTGACCGCGATCATGGAAGAAGCATGTCGTTTCTTTCAGACTCAACTTTTCAGCATGGGGGGTGAGCGTGGTAAAAACTACCTTATCAGACGTGGTATTTCAGGACAAGTAGCCAAACAGTTTCGTTTGGGATACGCGCCGAGCGGATCGGCTTTGACAGCTCATTTTCAGGCAAAAGGGTTTGATATCAAGGAATGCATGAATTTGGGGTTAGTGGTGCGGAACGCTAAAACGGGGCGGTTACATGATTATTTTTATGACAGAGTCATATTTCCTATTTTAGACCGTCGAAAGCGTGTCATCGGTTTCGGGGGGCGCATGATGGAAAAAGGAGAGCCCAAATACCTAAACTCTCCGGAAACAGCTTTGTTTCATAAGGGAGAACAGTTGTATGCTCTTCCCAATGCCATTGAAACAATCCGGCAAAAAAATGAAGTGATTTTAGTTGAGGGATATATGGATGTTATAGCCCTTCATTCTGCCGGTTTCACAAACGCCGTCGCTCCTTTGGGAACAGCTTTAACCGAACAGCAGATTAAAATTCTGTGGCAATCCTGCGATGAACCGCTTATTTGTTTTGATGGTGACGGCGCCGGACGGAAAGCTTCCGTCAGGGCGTTAAATCGGGCGTTACCGATTTTAACACCGGGAAAGTCTTTGCGTTTTGTCTTTTTGCCGGATCCGTTTGATCCGGATGACATGATACGAAAAAAATCGCCTGAGGCATTTGCGCAACTCATCAAAGAAGCAAGGTCTTTTGCGGATGTTCTATGGGATACATTAACGGTGGCACATCCGGTTGACACACCGGAACGTATGGCGAAATTTGAAAAAGATGTCAGGGATACTGTCGCTCTGATTCAAGACACAACCGTTCGCGGATATTATCAAAAAGATTTTAAGGACAGACTGTGGAAGCTGACCCATGGCTCAAAGAAAGGGCGCGTTCGTTTGGCGGGACGACGAATACTCCCCATCCACTCGCCCACACCGGGGTTAGCCGAGGCTCGGATGTTATTAGCCTATGTTCTATGTTATCCTCAGGCAGCAGAACCTTTTATTGAAGATATAGCAACAACGCGTCTGCCGGATAAGATATTAAATGATGCATTGCAAGAAATGGCGGCCTTAATTTTGGATATGCCGGAAATAACGTCCGAGACAGTGATAAACAGTATTCAACCGGACATAATGCATCTGTTGTCTGCCGAGATTGAGATGTTAAAAAGATCTGACAGAGAAACGGGGGAAGTCAGCCGGGAAATCGGGCGAATGTTGCAACAATCACGGATTCAAGCGATTCAGACGGAAATAGCCCAAGAAACGGAACGTTATCTGGCAAATCCGGATCCGGAAGTCTGGGAAAACATCAAAGCATTGAAAAAAGAAATCGAAAAACTGTCCGAAAGTGAATAAAAGCGTTGACATCACGCTTAAAATGCATATAATATACATAATTTGTTTTTGATCCAGAAAAGCGAGCTTGTACGACAATGACCTCTACTATGATGAATGAAGAAACTTCAGGCGTTTCTTTTGAAGGTGTTATCCCCGATTCAAAATCCATGATGAAAAAGTTGATTGATCAAGGAAAAGAGCGTGGCTTTATTTCCATGGAGCAGTTAAAAAAAGTCCTGCCGCCCGAATCTCAAACAGAAGATGCTTTGGAAGTAATCTTGTCATCTTTTTCGGACATGAGAATTAACGTTATTGACGGTAGCGAAGATATCACCGATTTGACGGAGATGTCCCAGACACACGCACCGACCGTCGTCGAAGAAACGGCTCCCGAGGATACCGGCAGTCGTGTGAATGACCCGGTTCGCCTATATTTAAGGGAAATGGGGGCCGTTGAGCTATTATCCCGCGATGGTGAAATTGCGATTGCGAAACGCATTGCCGCCGGAACAAATGTTATGATGAGCGGTTTGGCCGAAAGTGCTTTAACAATGACATCTTTAAATGAGTGGCATTCGCAATTGGCCGATGGAACAATGTTATTGCGTGAGATTATTGACTTGGAGGCAACGTTTGAATCCAACCCAAACAAAGAACAGATGGAAAAGGCGGAAAAAATCCGAAAAGAAGCTACCGCCGATTTAGAAAAATTAGAACAGGAAAATAAAGAAGAGAGCCGGAGTAAGGAAAAATCCGTTAAGAATGAAGAAGTCGAGGAACGGCGGGTTGAAAATAAAACCACAGATGACATTGATGATATTGATGATTTCGATGTGGAACCGAATCGTCCCGTGGAAGAGGATGCGGAAGAGGATGAAGAAGACAACGCCTTGTCAATCGGTCAGATGGAAGAGAATCTGTTACCCCAAATTTTACAAGCGTTAACAGAAATTGACACAATATACCAAGATTTTATTACAATTCAAAATGATATCTCCGTTGCCCTTTTAAAGGGAAAGGAAATACCGGCTCATTTAGAAAAGAAATATAAAGCGTTACGGGATGATTTAACCGTGCGCCTTCAGAATATTCATTTAAATCCGGCCAGAATTGAACAGTTGATTGATCGTATAAACGATATGAACCAACGTTTGATGATGCTTGAAGGAAAATTGTTGCGTTTGGCGACCGCTTCCAAGATTGACAGGGATGACTTTTTGGCTTTTTATCATAACAGCGAAATGGACGCGAAATGGATCAGTAAAGCAGCCAAAAAAACAGATAAACATTGGCAGGCTTTCATTGAAAAACATGAGGGCGATATCCGGGATATCCGCGAAGCCATTCAACACATTGCTGAAGAAGTTCGCCTACCGATTTCCGAATACCGAAAATTGGTTGCAACGGTTAAAAAAGGAAGACAGGAAACAAATAAGGCAAAACAAGAAATGATTGAAGCCAATTTACGACTTGTCATTTCAATCTCCAAAAAGTATACGAATCGCGGGCTGCAGTTTTTGGATTTAATCCAAGAAGGTAACATCGGGCTTATGAAAGCGGTTGACAAGTTTGAATATCAGCGCGGATATAAGTTTTCGACCTATGCAACTTGGTGGATTCGTCAATCAATTACACGCGCTATTGCCGATCAGGCACGTACAATCCGCATTCCGGTTCATATGATTGAAACGATTAATAAAATGTTGCGAACCAGTCGTCAAATGATGTTGGAAACGGGACATGAACCGACACCGGAAGAATTGGCTCCGAGAATCAACATGTCTGTTGAAAAAATTAAAAAAGTATTGAAAATTGCCAAAGAACCGATTTCTTTGGAAACTCCTGTTGGTGATGAAGAGGATAGTCATTTAGGCGATTTCATAGAAGATAAGAACACATTACAACCCTTGGAAGCGGCTATTCAAACAAATTTGCGTCAATCCTGCACAGCGGTTTTATCAACATTATCGCCACGGGAAGAGCGTGTTTTACGCATGCGCTTCGGTATCGGGATGAACTCGGATCATACGTTGGAAGAGGTCGGACTTCAATTTGCCGTTACCCGTGAACGCATTCGTCAGATTGAAGCGAAAGCTTTGCGTAAATTAAAACACCCCAGCCGCTCTCGAAAATTACGCAGCTTTTTGGAGGATGTTTAGTAAAAGGCACTTAAAAGTGCCTTTTATCACAGGATTGATTTCAATTTGTACACAGAACAACCGCTGGTTTATGAATTCTTGAATCTGTCGCAAAATAACCGGAATCACCCAAAATGACAGTCCATGCCAAACATGCTTCGGCGTCAGTATCTGTCCATAGTTTTACATCTCCATAAGCATTGTCTAATGATTGAATTACCACACTTCGTTCAGCATTGGGATTTGCGTTTCTTAAGCCTGTAACATCTTTATTGCAAAATCCCCAATTACCTCTGAAAGACGGGTCATTTCCCATATTTTCATCGTAACATTGTAATTTATTACCACGAACGTTTAATAACTTTCCTTTCAGTGTAAAAATTTAAGGGGCAATATTTTTTTACACTTTCGGGAAAAGACACAAAACATTTTTTTTCTTTGAAATTCAACAAAAAAGCCCTTGTCAGACAAGAACCTTCTATGTTATAAAATTCATAACATTTTATTGACCCTTTTTTCGTTATACTGACAAAAAAAATCGTTGGAAAACCAGGGAAAGTAATCGTATGTCACATCCAACAAAAAAAAGAACCGTTTTAAACGGTTCCCAGAGATTTAAGCGACGCGTTCCCCGCGACGTTTAGGCGGGATTCTGTTAAAACCCGGACGCCGACGAACCACCGTTTGAGGTTTGGACTCGGAATTTTTAATTTCCGGTTTTTCTTTTTTTTGCACAGGTTCCCGTTGTTCTTGCAGGTTTTGAGGCGTTACTAAATCACCAATTTCCTGAATTCCTTGTTCTATTGTCATATACCCTCCCTGTTTCTATCAATGAATAGGAATGAAAAAGAGATGCCCATAGACTTTCTTGAAATGAGATTATGAGGAGTATTACCATCACAAGACTCTTTTCCACTCCGATTATCAATTTACTCCTCTTTTTTCTTTTTGTCAATATATTTTTTAACATTGAGAACGATATTATTATCACTCCCTGTTATCAATACGTTATCTCCTTTTTTTAAGGCATCATGTGATGTTGCAGGCCAAACTGTATCACCGATTGAAACCTGAATTTTATGATCCTGAACATCAGCAACCCTTACAACCTGACCAATATATTGAGCCACGCTGTCATTTAAATGGCGATAGGCCAAAGGCTTGTCAGCTTTAAAAATAAAACGGCCGTAAAGACGCCATCCGATTAGAGCAAAGACAACAGATAAAGCACCAAATAAAATAAATTGATAGACCAATCCGAATGAACCAATCAGAAAAACAATCGCTCCCATGGTCAAAGCGGAAAAACCAAACCACACCAAATAGGTGCCGGGCAAGAGTAACTCCAATAAAATCAGAGCTACCCCTGCCGTTAACCATTCCAAAAATAAAGGCATGATACTATCACCTATTTCTTTTTAGAAGAACTTGCCGCCGGTTGAAGAATTTCCTTGGCTATTTCGGCTATCCCAGCCAAAGACCCGGCGACATTAGCCGTATCCATCGGCAACATTAACAGTTTTTGATTCGGTGATGTTACAATGCCTTGCAACGCTTCAATATACTTTTGCCCCAGAAAATAATTCAAAGCCTGTGTATTTCCTTTGGCAATGGCATCCGAAACCATTTTTGTTGCGTTTGCTTCGGCTTCTGCGGAACGCTCACGCGCCTCTGCCTCCATAAATGCCGCCGTTTTCTTACCTTCGGCATCCAAAATGGCCGCTTGTTTTTCACCTTCCGCTTTTAAGATTTCAGATTGACGGAAACCTTCGGCATCCAAAATATTAGCCCGCTTTTCACGTTCCGCCTTCATCTGACGCGCCATCGCATCAATCAAATCCCGCGGCGGTGTGATATCTTTAATTTCTACCCGCGTTACCTTAACACCCCAAGGAATCGTCGCTTCATCAACAACGGACAACAGTTTATGATTGATCATATCACGCTGTGACAACAATTCATCGATTTCCATACTTCCGATAACCGTCCGTATATTTGTCATAATCAAGTTTAAAATAGCGGCATGGAGGTCGCGCACCTGATATGCGGCATTAACGGCATCTTGGATTTGAAAGAATAATACGCCGTCAACACGCACCATGGCGTTATCCTTGGTAATCACTTCCTGAGACGGAACATCAAGCACTTGTTCCATCTTACTTAATTTAGCTCCGACAGATTCGACAATCGGCATTACAAAATGAAGTCCCGGTCCTAAAACACGTGTAAAACGACCAAAGTTTTCAATTGTATATTCATACCCTTGGCGAACGACAACAATTGACTTTAAAATAACAAAAAAAACCAAAACGATTAAAATAATTGCAAATTCCATAGGGGAAATCCTTTCTGTTAAGAGTTATAATTCATCCGGGGCGGCAAATTTCTAAGCCGAACCAGATACGGCTTCAGCAGTCGATCACGACTGAGAATATGTCCCAAGAACCAAAGATTTAAAAAATCTGCCGCTTCGATAGCCGCTTTCTTTTTATCCGCGGCCGTTCGGGCATTTTCATATCTTTGTCTGAACTCGGATATATTTTGAATAAACGTGCGATGTGCATTCATATGCGCTTCCATATCGGGAAATTGAATTCGCTCCATAATATCTTCTTCATGAGCAAAATGGTTACGAACATAATCATAACATTTTTCAAATACCCAATCCATTTGAGAAAAATCACCCGCATGCGCCGCAACCGGAGCCTGATTAACGACATTTAAAAAATCCTGATGTTCCTCATCCAACGGAGGATAATTTAAACTCATTTGTTCACGCCACGGAACTATCGGCATTTGATTTCCTTTCAAACATTAAATAAAAAATGGACGACGTCTCCGTCCCGCATCTCATAGGCTTTTCCCTCTTGACGCAGTTTTCCGTTTTCACGAGCGCCGACCTCTCCTTTATATTTAGTATAATCTTCAAAAGATACAACCTCTGCCCGGATAAATCCTCTTTCGAAATCAGAATGAATGACACCGGCAGCCTGTGGCGCGGTCATTCCTTTTTTCATTGTCCAGGCATGCGATTCTTTCGGGCCGCTTGTAAAAAACGTTTCAAGCCCCAACAAAGCATATCCCGCCTTAATGATTCGACTCAAACCTGTTTCTGCCAATCCCAACGCGGATAAAAACTCTGTTTGCTCTTCCTTATCCGTCAACTGAGCCACTTCGGCCTCAATGGCGGCGGAAATAACAACACTTGAATTTCCTTGTTTTTGAGCCATTTCACGCACTTTATCAGAATAAGCGTTTCCGGTTGCAGCCGCCCCTTCATCCACATTACACACATATAAGACCGGTTTTCCGGTCAACAAATACATGTTATCAAACAGCTTTCTTGCCTCAACATCTTCGGGGCGTGCCAAGCGAGCGGGTTTACCATTTTGCAGCATAGACAACGCCGGACGCATAACTTCAAGTAAGGCCTTGGATTCTTTGTCTCCAGCCTGCGCTTTTTTTTGAACACCGACAATCCGTTTTTCAAGACTGTCCAAATCGGCTAACATTAACTCCGTTTCAACCGTTTCCGCGTCACGAATAGGGTCTACCGATCCTTCGACATGAACAACATCTGTATCGTCAAAACAGCGCAACACATGAATAATGGCATCCACTTCACGGATATTGGCTAAAAATTGATTACCCAATCCCTCCCCTTTGGAAGCCCCCTTCACAAGTCCTGCAATATCCACGAATTCCAATTGTGTCGGAACGATTTTTTCGGCATGATCAATTTGTTGTAATTGTTCCAAACGATCATCCGGCACAGCCACACGACCGACATTCGGTTCAATCGTACAAAACGGATAATTTGCCGCCTGCGCATTCACGGTTGCCGTTAAGGCATTAAAAAGCGTTGATTTACCAACATTCGGAAGTCCGACGATTCCACAATTAAATCCCATAATTTCATTCCTTGTTCATCAATTTAAAATTGATTTCATTATAAAGAAACGGGGACAGATGTCAATAAGTTTTTAAGTGTTTTTATCGTTTTTGGATGTAAGCCGATATCTGTATTTATACATGATTCAAATTATTACTGTCCGGACAATCGATTCATAAAAGTTTGATCGTTTTGGGCTAACAACAACGGTAAATATTCGGCAATTTGGGACAACACATGATCAATCTGCTGACGACTTTCCGAATCAAAAGATGTTAAAACCCAATTCACAACATCTTCCCTACGGACAGGACGACCCACACCGATTCGCACACGTGTATAATCAACTCCGATATGGGCATCAATGCTTTTTATCCCGTTATGGCCACCGGGGCTACCGCCTGTTTTGACTTTGACTTTACCGACGGGAAGATCCATATCATCTTGAAAAACAATAATCTGACTTGGCTTTATTTTATAAAAAGAACAGGCAGATAAAACAGATTCGCCCGACAAATTCATATAGGTTGACGGTTTAAGAAGAGCGACTTTTTCACCGTCCACCTCCCCTGTTGCCATCACCCCTTTGAATTTATCTTTAAAATGAGTAACAGTATAGCGGCGGACAATCTCGTCCACCGCCATGAAACCGACATTGTGGCGGGTTCCCGCATATTCCGATCCCGGATTGCCAAGCCCTACCAACAAAAACACGGTTAGTCCTTTTTCTCGGCCGGAGCAGCAGCGTCAGCCGTCGGAGCGGCGGTATCAGCAGTTTGCACCTCTTCGGATTCCTGTGTCGGCATAACGATTGTAGCAACCGTAAAATCTTCATCAGCCGTTAAGGAAACACCTTTCGGCATTGTCAAAGCAAAAGCCGTGAAAGAATCGCCGATTTCGGCCTGCGCTAAATCAATAACGAACGATTCAGGAATGCTATCCGGCGTACATTTAACTTCAACAGTCCGGTGAACAATGTTCAACACAGCACCTTTCTTGATACCCGGTGCGATTTCTTCATTAGCAAATTCCAAGGGAATATCCATGACCAGGTGAGAGTTTTTGGAAATCCGCAAAAAGTCCGCATGAACGGGACGATTGGATACCGGATGTTTTTGAATATCCTGGCACAGAACATGATGGCTTTCACCATCGGCAATCACTTCAAACTGACGTGTCCAAAGACCTTTTTTGTTCATTTCGGCAACTAAAACCTTTTCTTCCAAGGCAATCATCACCGGTGCTTTTTTATCACCATAAATAACAGCAGGAATCAGACCAGCCCGACGATTTGCCCGAGAGGCCCCCTTACCAGCTTTTTCACGTTTTGTTGCGTTTAATTGAGTCGCTTTCATAATTTTATCCTTTAAAATGAAAATAAAACAAGGGTTATCCTCCAGGGGTGAATCAGCCCTTGCCGCCCGTCACCATGACAAGCGGACATATTTATACACTTAATTCTTTTAAAAGGCAAGAAAATTTTTTATTTTTCAAAAAGAAAAAAAAGGATACTAAAAAAATACTTGCTTTTCGGAAAGAAATACGTTATAAAGAATTTGTCACGGAATGTAGCGCAGCCTGGTAGCGCACTTGTCTGGGGGGCAAGTGGTCGTGGGTTCAAATCCCGCCATTCCGACCATTATAAAAAAATAAAAACGGATACCTTTTAGGGTCCGCTTTTTTTATACCCGCTTAAAGCCCAGTTTCAGCCACTATTCCACCCTGTCAATTTTTAATGCACCAAGATGTCGCTTAGATAGTTCTGCCCCTAAAAGTATACCTATACCCTAAAAAGTATACCTTGACCACTTGGACAACTTTCACGCGCCACGTGGTCATAAGTAATTGATTCTTATATATTTACATACTTTGATATTTGGGTTGAGGTTCAAATCCAACGTGGACACCTACACTTTTGTCGCGAAACGTGGCCTTAACTTGTTGTAAAACAATGCTTTTTATGATGTGAACATACAATCGCATTATAATTGACTTTTTGTGTTAGATGTTCTACTCTTGTTCTTATGCAACGGATTGTAGCTTTGATAGATTGTGATTGTTTTTTCGTGTCCTGTGAGCGGGTCAGGGATCCAAAATTACAGGGCAAGCCCGTCTGTGTCATGACCGGCGGTGGTGATAAAGGCATCATTGTTTCCCGGTCAAAGGAGGCAAAAGCACTCGGCGTTAAGATGGGCGAACCGTATTTCAAGGCCAAAGTCGAACATCCTGATGCAATTTGTATTCCTGCGCATCACTCTCTTTACCACGAAATATCGCAACAAGTTATGGACACCCTCCGAGATTTTACACCCGATGTTGAGGTTGTTTCGGTTGATGAAGCCTACGCTGATGTGACCGGTTTTAACAAATTACACAAAATAACCTACACCCAATTCATCACTAATATTCGAGATGAGGTCCTGAAGCGCACAGGCGTTCCGGTATCAATCGGCCTTTGTTCGTCTAAGACCCTAGCAAAGTTGGCTAGTGATAAAGCAAAAAAATGCGGTGGTATTTATGTGATCCGGCCGGAAGTTGATAAGATCCTTGAAAAAGTCGGCGATGATCCGATCGATTCTGTATGTGGCGTTGGACGGCAGAACTCTAAACACTTATTATATAATGACATCAACACCATTCGAGAATATGTTTCCAAGTCGGACAGCTGGCTGAGAAAAGGCTTTGGCGTGAATGGTGTAACCTTGAAGCACGAACTTTTAGGCGAAACTGTCTCACCGGTAAATCCAAAACCCGAGCCACCGCAATCTATTCAGGACACCAGCGCGTTTGCAGAATTTTCAAAAGACATAGATTACCTACACTCCACGCTATCCGGACATATACACAATGCTTCTAAAAAGCTCCGGCTATGGAACGGATATTGTTCAACTATTGCTGTTATGGTCCGGACAAAGGAATTTGCCGTCTATCAATTGGAAGCAAAACTTGAAAACCCAACGAACTCCGAAAAAACTTTGCGTAATGCGGCGCATATGTTGTTGGATCAGCTTTACCACCGCGGCACGACTTACCGAGCGACCGGAATTACCTTGATGAACCTGACTATCGGTAAAAAACAACAGTTTTCACTATTTGATAATTTAGAACCGGAAGATGACAAACTCTCCCGAGTTATTGACCAGTTAGAAAACAAATTCGGTTCAGGGATAATCAAAACCTTGCGTTAATCATTATCTTCTGCCGGTTTTAATAAAGCCTGGCAGTAGTGAATAGCACCATATTCATCTGTGTAAGTGGAAACGCCACCCAGCGGTAAATAACCATTATGCAGGCGTTCTCCTACTGTGTCCTCAAAAATACTTCTTGGGCCTTCATCAATTACGATATAAAGTTTTTCGTCCTCATATTTTGCCATGATTACGCTCCTTAAGTTACGCAACAAGTGCTTCATCAAAAACTTCTTTAATGTCCTGATTGAATAAAACAAAGACGATATTCTCAAAGCGTTCTGCGGCTGTTTGTCCTGAATTTTTGCTCTTCCAATTCTTTATTGTTTCAACCGCAATTTTAGAGGCATCACCCAAGGGAAAATGATAAATACCGCATGAAATCGCTGGAATTGTAATTGTTTTAATGTCGGAATGCTCGTCTGCTTCATTCAGTATAGATGTATAAGTTGAAGCCAATAGTTCCTTTGCCTTTTCACCCTTTACAAGAAAGTAATTCGGGCCGCACGCATGAATAACATACTTTGCCGGCAGGTTGTAGGCTTTAGTAGTCTTTGCCTTGCCAATTTCACAACCACCTAAAGTCTGGCACTCTCTTTCAAGTTCAGGACCGGCAGCATAGTGAATTGCACCACAGACACCTGAACCGGCTAATAAAGAATGATTTGCCGCGTTTACGATTGCATCTGAATGAATTTCCGTTATATCACCAAGTATTGTTTTAATGATTCCCATTTTCTTCTCCTTGTTAAGACGGATGGTATAGGATTTTGAAAAATTATTCAAGCATGGCTATATTGGCTGTGTCAAAAATTGTCATTACTAATCGTTATGCATGTAGTCCGGGTGTGGGTCGAAGGTAGTCTGGAGGTAAGTCGCAGGTAGTCCGGATAAAGTTCGCCGGTAGTTCGGACATAGTTCGCAGGTTTGCTCAAACACTATACAGCCGTAAGGTTTAAGTCGATCGCATTTCAAATTAAATTATAAAAAAATCAGAAAAAAAGTATGTTAAATTATGTCATACTACCTATACAATCCTTGTTCAATGCAAGGTTCTTTTACGAATGGGTTCGGGTTTCCTTGGATTTCCTCGATACGTTTGGCCCGGGTGCATCCCATGGTGTGACCGGATATAAAACATTCCAGGCATCCATCATCCGCCGCGATTGCTTACTCATGCTATATGTTGGGTATTCGCTATCAAAATAAAGGTATGTCCTGGCAATTTCGCCTTTGCACATGTCCGCCGGCTCAACCTGGTGGCCCAGTACCTTAAAGTTACAGGCATCAATGATAAAATCAACATCTTCCGGTAACTCGGCAAAATTATAGTTTGACCGGATAGCATTAACCGCGCCAACGGACGGGTAAAGATTATACATATCAGCCTGCATCATACGAAATTGATTGTTGGTTTTGTTTGCACAGCGGCGGCCTTTGAATGGTTGGCCTTTTCTGTTAACACATGCCGGGTCTCCCTCACGCCATTCTCGGAAAGCTCGGCCAAAGTTCTCGGCCGGAATTATATGTTCCCATTCCATGCGGCCAGCGTGCTTTTTATGTTTCGTTATGTAAAAATCTACCGGTAATATGGTCTTATTATAAACATCAAAAGGAACATGACAGTAAAATGTCTGATGATGGTCATAATATACCAGGTTTTTCAGGTCATTTTTGGCCTTATTAAAGGACATAATGCGCTCATTTCCGGCTAACGCTGAGGTTGTGATGAACATCATCGAACATATAAGAGCATATTTACACACTATGTTTGACATATGTTTATCACCTTTTTTTTGTGGGTCATCGCTGTTTTCATAGCGACATAGGCTCCTCCATAATCGCGCTTAACGTAACATATCATGTAATCTGTGTTGAAAGACATCCAACGGTTGCGCCTTGTGATCGCAAATCGCTGAGGACCAACCTCAACACCGTCTGGTAAAAAGATATGATCATAATAACGCTCTTTCCACTCGTAATCCTCTTTATTTGTTGGAATGTAGGACAGAACAAGTGCTAGTTTTATGTTTGGGAATTTTTCTTTGAGTTGTCTGACTGTATAGCTACAAAGGGAATCAAATTCGCCTTTGGCACCGACCCAAAATTCAGTAACATCGTGATTTTCGATAAGATCGGTAATTGAAGCAGTTAATTTTTCTTTCTCTGCTTCTGTAAGCGGTGCGTATCTATGACCAAAGAACGTGCATATAGCCATTACTTATCCATTCAGCCCGTAGTCATAACCCGCCATATTCCAGGCGGGTGGATGTGCTAACTACGATCAGTATGATAAGTAGCCCAGTTATTGGGGCGAAGCCTTATTCACTGGCATCCACCCCTAAGGAGTAGATGCCCCAAAACATTCGATCTGCACCCAAAATAAGAATCAAAAAGGATGCACAAACGACTGCCCATACTGATCAGATTTAGCATATCCTAGCCACGATGGGCCATCGTGACGGGCTATACTATACCCGATGTTAACAACAAACGCAAGAGATTTGTGAATTTTTTCGACAACTCATGCGCTGGACATCTACATTTTACTGGCAGACATCCCCACCGGAATTAGAATTATACAAATAAAAAAAGATTACAACCGCACCACCGCAAACAGAAGTCAAAAAATGGCACAATGAGGCTGTGCCATGTCAAAAATTGTCAGAGTTTGGATTTTTTCTACCGATCACGCTCTTCATCTTCACGCTCCTAACTCAGATTTCCATGTTCATTTATGAAATTGCGTTGGCCGTCATCGTAATTATCGCGCTCGATCTCTCCGGATCGGATATAATCTTCTGCGGTGGGTTCTTGATTAAACGGACTGCGCCTTCTTGGTTGTTCGTTTGATTGATTCAATTCCAAAAAACAATTCACTAAAAAATCCCATAATAATGTTCTCCTTTGCCTGGAACATTTTAGCAGAAAATAAGCCAAAACTTAAATTTTTTTACTGGTTCGTGCCATTTTTTGACATCTATTTAATTGACATTCGAAATTGATTTAATGTATAATCATTTCGCTATTAGTAAAAATGGAGCCGGAACATGTATAAAAAAACGCAAACGCTCAATGACCTGATCTTGTGGATGCAGGACACAGATGACGGTATTTCCCTTAAAGATATCATGGAAAAGTATGACGTCTCCCTCCGGACAGCTGTCCGCATGAAAGATTCCATCGCCGAAAAATATCCTGAATTAAATGAAATCAGCGGTCCATACAACACAAAACGTTGGTATCTGCCAAAAGGAACCGGCCGCGATATGGTCAGCTTTTCAATGGAAGAAATTCACGCGCTACAAAACGCATCCAAACTTTTGGCTTCTAAAAAGATGATTGATTCTCGATATATCGATAACGTCCTGCACAAGATAAAAGCCCTCATCGGTAAGGATGCCATCAACAGAATAGAACCGGATGCCGAAGCACTATTGGAAGCTGAAGGTTACGCTTTTCGGCCCGGACCAAAGATTATCATCAACACAGAACACTTAAAACAGCTCCGCTACGCAATTATTGCGTGCAACCGCATTAAAATAAAATATGATTCCGAACATAACAAGGACTGGCGCGAGTTGTACCCTTATGGCTTCCTGTATGGAAATAAGCACTATTTAATTGCTTGGGATCCAGCAAAGCGCAAGATGTGTCACTTTAATTTGAATAAAATAAAAGAAATTGAGGTCTTAAATACATACTTCAAGCGCGATCCTCATTTCTCACTAAAGGAATTCAGCGAACAAGCCTTTGGTGTTTATCAAGAAAAACCTTTTGATGTTGAATGGCTGTTTGATGCAGGAGTTGCAGATTCCGCGGCTCAATATACTTTTCATCCGAAGCAAGAAGCAATCCGCAATCCGGACGGTACGTTAACCGTTAAGTTCCGGGCTGGCGGCGCACGCGAGATGGACTGGCACCTTTACACATGGGGTGGCCACGTTAAAGTAATCAAACCGGAAGATTTTGATAAAAGAAAGTAACTTTAATGTGGATTAGTAAGGAAAAATACGAAGATATTGAAAGGCGTGTAAAGGAACTCAACGAGGAATTACAACGGCTTTATAATTTAGCATATCTCGTCGATATAAAACAAGACGGAATGAAAATGGTAATGACCTTTTGCCAAGGCGATAAAATGTTCACAATTGAGGCTGTTCGGATCATTTCCGGCGGTAAGGATATATCAAAACTAATTCCGCCCGCTGATTAATTCAATAGCGGTATTAATATCGTCCATATTAGAAAAGCGACCAACGGTAATTCGGAAAGAGTGTTCTGCTTCCTCTGTTGTCAGACCAATTGCCTTCAAAACGTGTGATGGCTCTTGAATACCGCTAGTACATGCAGAACCGGTAGAAAATGCTATTTTAGGCTGTAACGACAATATCATGTCTCGTGCATCGCGGTTAGAAAGCATAACATTAAGATTTCCCGGATGCCGGCTATCCATTGTGCCATTGATTTTTATATCCGGGAATTTAGCCTTTAAACCCTCAAGCAATTTCGCGCGTAAATCACTAATATATTGGGTCTCTGTGTCCTTTAAATCTTTCATCAGGCTAAAAGCTTCACCCATCCCGACAACTAAAAAGGTCGGCATTGTACCGGATCTGTATCCACTTTGTTGACCACCGCCTCTTATAATAGGTGTCGGTTTCAATTCGCTCGCTTGATTAATATAAAGTGCGCCAATGCCTTTCGGTCCATAAACTTTGTGACCGGATAAACTCATCATATCCACGTGATTTTCGACAACATCAATGTTTGCATACGCGCCTTGTGCCGCATCAACATGAAAAATTGCACCTTTTTCTTTGCACATTGTGCCAATTTTTTCTAAAGGTTGATTAACGCCGATTTCGTTGTTTGTTGCCATTGTTGAAACAAGAAGTACATCATCTGTCAGAAGCTCATTTAATGCATTAAAGTCAATAATTCCATCGTGTTTCACAGGAATTTTTTTAATAGTAAAGCCAAAACGTTCTAGAAAGCGCGATGCCCCTAGGACACATTTATGTTCAATTGCTGAAACAAGGATCGTTCTCCTTTTTAACTTATCTAAAGCCGTGTAACCCATTCCAATGATCGCTAGATTATTTGACTCTGTTGCTCCTGACGTAAAAACTATTTCATCTTCAAGTGCATTAATATAATCAGCAACCATTCCTTTTGCGCTTTCAATAGCATCATTTGCTTTCCACCCGAAAGAGTGCTCTGATGAATGAGGATTACCAAATTCCGTTGTCATAAACGGGAGCATTTTATCCAAAACGCGCGCATCAAGAGGCGTTGATGCCTGATAGTCAAGATAAATACCTGTATTACCAGTATTTTCGCTGTTTTTAAGTAAATTTGATAAATTATTTTTCATTTTTTTCACTTTTCTATGGAATTTTTTTTTTGAATCCTGTATCATCATTTTCGACTGGAGAATGTCGCCAGCGAAAAAAAGGATAGCATAAAATGAAAAATGAATCAACTCTAAAAAATTCAAAACCCGTTTTTTCGGGTCATGAAACATTTCCTCTTAGGTACGGATGGCTGAAAAAAGTGTACGATGCGGCTACCGCTGTGGAAGAAAAAAAAGGAAATATTTCCAAGGACTTATTCAATAATATTGAGGCAATTTCAATCCTCGGCGTTGGTAAAAACATGGTTTCATCAATGCGTTATTGGGCTCTTTATACAGGCATTTTAGCTGTGAATGAAGATAAAAATTTGTATGTCACAGACTATGCAAAAAAAATTTTCGCAGATACCGGCTTTGATCCATGGCTTGAAAACTATGCTACCCTTTGGCTAATACATTGGAATTTGGCGACAAATCCGAATTTGTTTACTTATTACTGGGTTTTCAACAGGCTCAATGCGGCAACTTTTGACAAGGATTCACTTGTAGCCTCTATTCAGGAAGCTCTTTCTGAGTACGATTTACCGGATGTTTCCCTCTCTACTTTAAAGCGTGATGTTGAGTGCTTTCTGGGGGTTTATTCCACCCGTTCTGCAAAGGAAAAATCTAACGAAGAGAGCATTGAGTCACCGTTGACAGAGCTTGCCTTGATTTCGCCGCTTACACGTAGAGATTTGTTTCAAACAAAGGTCGGTGCAAAACCTAATTTATCCGTTTATACCTTTATTTTCGGGCTTCTAATGTTCTGGAAATTTTATTCTCCTAATTCTAAGACTTTATCCTTAGAAGCGATTTGTTACGAAGAAATGTCACCGGGGCGCATATTTCTTATTAATGAAAATGCTATTGGAGATTTTGCCCAGAATATTTCTGAAGTTACAAATGGTTTGTTAGAATGGTCAGAAACAGCGGGACTAAAACAAATCTTATTAAAAAAGGATATAGATTTTGAAAAAGAAGCCTTTAAGATCTTTGAAAGGAATTACAAATGATGGAAAAAATGTCCGACATCGTAAAAATAAATACTAGATTTTGTCGTTCAATTAACATTAATCAAGATCTTGGAAATGCCGATATTCTTGCAGGCTTTATTTGTCCTGCTTCGTCTGAAATTGCTTTGCTTAATATTGCTGAAAATGTATATGCTACGGGGCAAGCCGCATTTACATGGACAGGCCCTTATGGTTCCGGTAAGTCTTCTCTTGCTTTGTTTTTATCAGCATTAATAGGCAAAGATAAAAAACTACGCGCCCTAGCGCAAAGTTTATTTAAGGAATCTGCAAAAGAAGAATTTTACTCAAAAATCAAAGTAAATGACGGTTGGGAAATTCTTCCAATAATCGGCGATAAACAGGATCCTGCGATACTCTTAAAAGAAGCTATTGAAAAGAAGCAAGGTAAAAAGTGCACAGACATTCTAAAATCAATACAAGAAATCGCCGATACATCAGATGGACTGCTAATTTTTATTGATGAAATGGGAAAATGCCTAGAGAGTGCGGCAAAAGGTCAAGGCGACGTGTATCTGTTTCAACAATTAGCTGAGTATGTATCAAGAAGCAATGGCAAAATAATCCTTATTGGAATTTTACACCAGGCGTTTGCAGAGTACGCACGTTATTTGCCGCATACTATCCGCGATGAATGGATCAAAATTCAAGGACGTTTTGTTGATACACCCATCAATACTGCCGGCGAAGAACAAATTGAATTGATTTCTAAAGCGATAACAACAGACTTTACCTCATCATCAATAAAGGATGTTGTTGAAAAAACGGTTACGTCCATTGCAAAAAATAAACTTATTACATCAAAGGATGGTTTAACGCAGTCACTTCTTCACTGCTGGCCTATTTCTCCAGTAGTAGTTACGTTGCTAGCTCAAATTTCAAGAAAAAGATTTGGCCAAAACCAGCGCAGTATTTTCTCGTTCTTGAGTTCCGGAGAGCCGAAAGCATTCAGAGACTTTATTAACTCAACAAGTTTTTCCGATGATAAGATGTACATGCCGGAGGATTTGTTTGACTATCTGAAGCTAAATCTTGAATCTTCTATTTTATCATCATCTGATTCAAAGATTTGGAACATTGCTACTGACGTTTTAGCACGTTGCCAAGCAAAAGGAGCTTCCCTGGAACACATAAATGTCTTAAAAACGATTGCTCTGATTGATATGTTTAATGGTGCTTCTGGCCTTGTTTCAAATGAAGAACTCCTCCAGGCACTTTATCCAAAGGCAAATATAAAAGCTATTATAAAAGATTTAACATCCTGGTCAGTCATTATTCTTAAAAAGCACTTAAACGCGTATTCAATTTATGAAGGTAGCGACTTTGACATAGAAAAAGCACTTGCTGAAGCGTATGCCGCAATTCCAACGCTTGAAATTCAAAAACTCGTTGATATTGCCAATTTCAAACCGATTATTGCAAAACGCCATTATCATAAATACGGATGCATGAGATGGTTAGATATTCTGCTTACCCCGGTTGAAAATTATAAAGAGTTCTTGAACCATGAACATGATCATAACAAGTCTGTTGGTTTTTTTGCTATCTTCCTCCCGCAAAACCCGACTGAGGAACAAAAAGCAACCGAAATAACGCAAGGAAAAAATAAATTTGATTTTCCTGTGTTTATGACTGTTGCAAAAAACACTCAGACAATTAATGAGTACTTAAAAGAATTGCTTTCCCTTGAGTGGATCCAAAAAAACAAAAATGAACTAGCAGGCGACCATATTGCACGCCGTGAAATAGAAAATAGACGGTTAATCATTATTTCGTTGCTAGAAGTCCAATTGAATGAAATTTTAACGGCTTCTGATTGGTATAAAAATGGTGAGGCTTTAGGATTAATTAAGCAGAATGAATTTAGTATTTTAGCTTCCAAAGTCTGTGAACAAGTTTATCCAGAAACTCCAATCATCAAAAGTGAGCTGGTTAATAGAACAAAGCCTTCAGGAAGTGCAAACAGCGCATTGAACAATTTATTAAAGGATATGGTTTTGCAAGAAGGCGAAGAACTTCTTGGTATCAAGGGATTCACCCCAGAACGCGGCTTGTTTAACATTTTGCTTCAAGAAACTGGTATATATCGCCTAACAGATAAGGAAACATACGGATTCGGAGCACCAAGGGCCGAGAATTTATTAAGCCTTTGGAAAACAACAGATTCAATGTTTAAAAAAGTTAAACGAGCTGTTTCATTGGCTGATGTTTATGAGCAATGGAGTAAGCCGCCGTTTGGTATAAAGGCCGGATTATATAATTTCCTTGCTCTTGCATATATGCTAAGCAGAAAAACAAAAATAGCAGTCTACAGAGACGGAACGTATATTCCTGAGATAAATGACCTTTTAGTGGATTATTTATTGAAATCACCTAAAACCATTTCATTAAAATTGGTTGATGCAGATGATGTAACTGGTCATATTTTACCGGCAATCGCACAATTATTAAATACGCTTCAATCTACAAATCAAATTCCATTGAACGCATCACCGTTGACAATTGCTCGTAAGTTAGTGCAGATCATTGATAAATTGCCGCCTTGGGTATTGAAAACTAAAACACTGTCAAAGCGGACGATAAAATTTAGGGAAATTGTTAAATCTGCAAATGATCCACATAAGTTGCTTTTAGAGGATATTGAGAAAGTCTTTTATGATGAAGTGGAAAATAAAGACGGTGATAAGTCTGCCATTATTATTCAAAATCTGAAGGAAGCCATGGAGGAACTTATTAATATTTATCCGGCAACAATGACCAACATTGCTTTGTTGCTGACAAATGAGCTGGATGTTCCTCTCGCCACGCCAACGCACTTGGAAAAGTTGCGTGAGCGCGCTAAGAATATCAAAGGCGTATCAGGCAATTTCAAAATTGATGCATTTGCGGCTCGTATTTCTACATTTAACTCCAGCCTTGCAGATATCGCTGGTATCGTAAGTTTGGCAAACAACAAACCACCGCATGACTGGATTGATCTTGATATTGAAAATGCTAAAAAGGAAATCTTAAACCTTTGTACCGAATTCAAGAAAGCTGAGTTATATACGAAAGTCAAAAATCGCCCAGCTTCACGACAGGCTGTCGCTTTTATTGCCGGTATCGGAAATAAAGCTGAAGTTATCGAGGGCGAATTTGATTTGCTTACCGATATGCAATCTGACGTATCTAATTTAAAAAACAAAATTAAAGATGCTGTTAAAGATATGACAAACAAAAACGTACTTTTAGCCGCATTAACAGAAATTAGCATTGAGTATTTAAAGGCAGGAAATGACTGAAAAAGTAAAACACGTTTTAGGAATATCGGGTGGAAAGGATAGCGCGGCTCTCGCTGTTTATATGCGTGATAACTATCCTGAGCTTGATATTGACTACTTCTTCACCGACACGGGAAAAGAGCTTCCTGAGGTTTATTCTTTTCTTAGCAAACTAGAAGGATATTTAGGTAAACCTATTTTGCGTATTAATCCGGATCGCGATTTTGACTTTTGGTTGATGCAACACAATAACTTCCTGCCATCGGCACAGGCCCGTTGGTGTACGATTTGCATGAAACTTAAACCTTTTGAGGCTTGGGTCGGCAAATTCTTAAATGACGGATATACCGTGTATTCATATGTTGCTATTCGCTCAGACGAAGAATATCGCGAAGGCTATCAATCTCGCCATGAAAATCTAAAGGTAAAAATGCCCTTTAGAGAAAATGGAATTGATAAAAAAGGCGTTATTGACATTCTTGAATACTCAGGGCTTGGATTGCCGGATTATTACAAATGGCGATCAAGAAGTGGTTGTACGTTCTGTTTCTTCCAAAGAAAGATTGAGTGGGTTCGCTTAATGGAGAAACACCCGGATGCTTTTGAGGAAGCAAAAAGTTATGAGAAAAAAGCCACCGCCAGCGGATCACCTTTCACATGGTCAGAGCATGAATCACTCGAGGATCTATCAAAACCTGAGAGAGTAGCCCAAATTAAGCAAGATTATGAAAGACGTCTAGAGCGGCTGAAAAAGCAACGCATGGCAAATCCGCTTCGTCCTGATAATGAAGAAATCGATATAGATGATTTATATGGAAAATCAAAGGTATGTTTAGCATGTCACAAATAGTATGTCATTTTTTGTCATTACATTTTATGCGGAGATTGAATTTTCTGCAGAATTGGTGTACAATGTGGCGCAACTTTAACTTGAGGATATTATGAGCCTAAAGGAGATACCCATAAAGCGGGAATACCGCCCCGAAGATAATGTCGTGAGGAATTTTTATATTCCTCTGCTTTCTTCTGCTATCTCTTATCAGCGTGCTGTGGGCTTTTTTTCTTCCACAATTCTTGCTGAAATTGCCGTTGGAATATCTGCGCTCGTTCGCAATAATGGTAAGATCCAAATAGTTGCATCTCCTTACCTATCGGATGAAGATGTTGAAGCAATAAAAATGGGGTATAAGGCCCGGGACGAAGTCGTAAAAGATTCTATACTAAATGCTCTTGAGGATCCTAAATCTGACTTTGAAAAAGAAAATCTCAATTTGTTAGCAAATTTAATTGCAGACAGTGTTCTTGATATAAAAATTGCGTTTACTGAAAAAGGTCACTCGTTTGGTATGTACCACGAAAAGATGGGAATTATCTCGGATGCCGAAGGAAATCGTGTGGCTTTCTCAGGATCCTTGAACGAGACATTTAACGCTGTTCATTTTAATTATGAAACAATAGATGTTTATTGCTCATGGAAGACTGAGGATGTAGAGCGCGTTAACGATAAAATCTCAGCTTTTGAACGTATTTGGAATAATGACGAAGCTAATATCACTATCATTGATTTCCCGGAATTAAAAGACGAAATGATCAGAAAATATAAACGAGAAAAGGTTGATTATGAAAAATTCGTAGAGCCGAAACTTCCGGATATCATCGACGCTCCGATAAAGATGGAAGTTTTGAATCGTCCGACCATGCCTGATTGGCTTGATTTACATGACTACCAAGAATCTGCAATTGAAGAATGGGCCAAACGTGGCTACAGAGGCATTTTTGATATGGCCACAGGTACAGGTAAAACATTAACTGGCTTAAGTGCGATTACAAAAATTTCAAAAGACCTAAATAATAAGTTGGCAGTAATTGTTGTCGCTCCCTATCAACACCTCGTTGATCAATGGTGCGAAGATATTGAAAAGTTTAACATAGCACCAATTATTGGCTACAGTTCATCACCGCAACGAAATTGGTTAGATCGTCTTAAGAATGCAATCTTTGATCAAAACCTTGGAGTAAAGAACAGCGAGTTTTTCTTATTCGTTTGTACCAATGCGACATTTGGTCTTGAACGTACACAAGCACAGTTAGCAAAAATTAAAGGCGATGTACTTTTGGTAATTGATGAAGCTCACAATGCTGGTTCCGCCTCCTTTGAAAAGCTCCTTAATCCAAAATATAAGTATAGGTTAGCACTTTCAGCTACACTTGACAGACATGGGGACGAAGAAGGTACACAACGTCTTTATGACTATTTCGGCGAAAAATGTATTACATATCCTTTAGACCAGGCGATTGAAGCTGGATGGTTAACTCGTTATTATTATCATCCTATTGTCGTGACTTTAGAGCCTGATGAATTAGAAGAATACATAGGCCTTTCCCGTGAAATTGGAAAATGTATAATTTGGGGCCGTGATGGGAAAAAACAGTTGAACGAACGCGGCAAAAGATTAGCTCTTGCTCGCGCTAGGATTGTGAGTGGAGCACGACAAAAACTGTCAGCTTTACGTCGTGAAATTGAACCGTTTAAGGATGACAAGTTTATTTTAGTCTATTGTGGTGCCACAAATGTTTTGCCGGATGATCAGGATAGATCCTCAACTAATGAAAATGATATTAGACAGGTTGAAGCAGTTTCTAGTATTTTAGGAAATGAACTCGGCATGAAGAGTGCACGTTTCACTTCTGATGAGGATATGAGCGAGAGAAAAATAATCAAAGAACAATTTTCAATGGGCAATTTACAAGCTCTGGTTGCTATTAAATGTCTTGATGAAGGTGTTAATATCCCAGCCATAAGAACTGCATTTATATTAGCAAGCACTACAAACCCAAAAGAATACATCCAACGCCGAGGAAGAGTTTTACGCCTGAGTAAAGGTAAGGAATATGCGAATATATATGATTTTATCACGCTTCCGCGGCCAATTGATACAGCACATTATCTTACAGATGACCAGGCGAAAATGGAGTTGTCACTAATTAAGTCAGAAATCAAACGAGCTGAGGAATTCGCTCGCATTTCTATGAATAAAATGGACGCTATGAAACTCATTGATTCAATCAAAGAGGCATATAGTATTGATAAATACTTACTACTTGATGAGGAGGTTTTATGACCGAAGAAAAAGTAATGCAAAACAACACCGAAATTGATGTTAAAAAGGCTCAGATGATTTTGAAAAAAATCATTGTAAAAGAGAATAATAACATTAAGCGAAAAGACAAAAACGATGGTGAAATGGTAAAAATGATCCAAAAGTTGATCGAGGAGGAAGTAAAATGCTATTAAAATCCATAAAAGTAAAAGATTTTAGACAATTTAAAGGAGAGCAGTATGTTTCTTTCTCTACTGATCCTGAACGCAATGTAACCATCATTCAAGGTGATAATGGTGCTGGTAAAACATCTTTTGCACAAGCCTTTCGTTGGTGTTTATATGGCGAAACTGACTTTTCTAACAAGACTCTATTATCAATGGCTGTTTCAGATCAAATGTTGCCAGGAGATGAAAAAGATGTTCAGGTTGAAATTTGCCTGGTACACAATGATATAGAGTATACCGTAACAAGACGTCAAAGATATAAAAAGGATACGGCAAATAGAATTTCTAATTCGGGTCGTAATAAGTTTGTTATTTCATATAAGAAAAGTGACGGTAACACTGAATATGTCCCCGAATTAGAAACAGAGTTAAAGATGAAGGAAATTTTACCGGCTGATCTTTCTCGCTATTTCTTTTTTGACGGCGAACATATTGACCATATGGGAAAAGAAATTCGTAATGGACGTAGCTCCGATTTTGCAGATGCTGTTCGTAGTCTTTTGGGATTAAATGCTTTTATTGCAACATTAAATCACCTTAAAGGAAACGGGAAAAACTCCGTTATTGGTCGTTATAATGAAAGTTATAATGCCGGTGCAGATGAAACTCTTTCTCAACTTATTAAAAACATTAATTCATACAATGAAAGAATATCAGCGATTGACAAACGCTTGAACGAGTTAGAACAACAAGATGCCTTTGCAAATGATAAATGCCAACAATTGAGACTCAGAATTGAAAAAAATCAAGATAGTAAAGAATTGGCCGAAGAGAGAAATAAGTTGGAAAAAGAACTTGCAGGGCTAGAAGTTACAAAGAAAGAAAAGACTGGATTACTTCTGAAAAATTTTAATGCCCATGCACCAAGGTACTTCTCGAAAAAAATGATGAAAGATGCTCTAGAATTATTAAAGAGTGCTGAACAGTTAGATAAAGGAATTCCTGATGTAACAGCAAAAACTATAGATTACTTGCTTGCACGAGGATATTGCTTGTGTGGCCATAAAATTGAGATTGGCGATGATGCATTTAACGCTCTCAATAAATTAAGAGACTTCATTCCTCCGAAATCAATTGGTAGTTTGATCTCAGATTTTAGTTCATCCTGTCAGGAGAAAACTGCGAGTACCTCTAGCTTCTTTGATAACTTTCAAGATATAATTAAGTTCATTCGTGAGTTTGATAATAACAGAAATACACTTGAAGATAGACTTAAAAAGATCAAAGAAAGACTCCTCGGAATGGAAAATGTTGGAGCTCTACAGCAAGAATTGACCAACTATGAACGTGATATTAGAAAGAATTCAGATGAGCGTGATAATCTAAATCAAGAAAAAGGTGTTGCACAAAGTAAGCTCCAGAGTGACGAAGAAAAGCGTAGTTCTCTTGCAATCGGCGATGCCAACAATAGAAAAATTGAAACGTATCGTGCTTATGCTGAATATATGTATAATACACTTAAACAAGAGTATGACATTAAAGAAACAGAAACTCGTGAACAATTAGCTAAAACAGTTAATACGATCTTTAAGAAGATTTATAACGGTGGTTTTTCGCTTTCGCTTGATGCAAAATATAACATCATATTGACCGCCGATGGAAGAAGTAAGGCAAATGACGATGACAACATAGAAACTTCAACAGCACAAAGTATTTCAATTATTTTTGCATTTATTGCCGGCGTGATTAAAATGGCAAAAGAAAATCAAGGTTCTGATGAACGTTTAGCCCAAACGGAGCCTTATCCGCTCGTTATGGATGCTCCTCTTTCTGCTTTCGATGAAAAGAGAATAGACACTGTATGCGATGTACTACCCAAAATTGCAGAACAAATTATTATTTTTATAAATCCAAAAGATGGTAAATTAGCAGAAGATAATCTTGGTTTAAGAATTGCTAAACGCTATACATTTACAAAGAAAACAGAATTTGAAACTGATTTGATGGAGGTAGGCTAATGTTATTTACACACGATTATTCCTTTAAGGGGGCTCATGCTGAAAAAGTTAAAGCACTTGTTGGCCACAAATTTGATAAAGAACACACTCTTTTTGAGAGAAATATGGACGTGTATTTAATGGCCCCGGTTGTCGGTTTTTTGTATAGCCGGAAAGCTGAACTAGATAAAAGTAAGCCATCAACTACAAATATCTTAGCAGAAATCATGATTAAATATCAAAAAGAGCTTACATTCACATATCGTCTTGTCATGTTGTTAGATAAGGAATATGAGCCTGATACCGAAAAGCGCATTAATAAGGCTTTTAGAGATTATGCAAAAGAAGATACTAAAGATCTGGAAGAGTACGACAGCTATGTTCGTGGTGGCGTTGATGTCCTATATGAAAAGCTGATGAAGGATGCAACACAAGCTGATGATTACATCAGAAATCTGTATGAATTTATGGCAGATTTTGAAGACCGTTATTCACAAAATTCAGATGAAATTATGGATTTGTGTAAGCTGGCCAGAGAATAAACGGGGGCATTATGACCGATGAGACAAATAAAATTGTACAAGAGCTTTTTCAAAAATCCCATCGCTTTCTTGCCGAGGACGAGGTAGTAAGTGCGGCACTTGAAGCAAAACTATCTCTGTTCGAGACAAACGCTGTCATTGAAGCTCTTATAGCTAAAGGTGTCTATATATCGGATAACATTCAAGATGCGTTAAAACAGGTTTGCAAAGACAAAGTGGAAAAAGTAAGCACAGGAATGTCTAGAAAATCGCAAGAGAGTGCTACAACATTTTCTATGTTACGAATACCAGCTGGCTCGAAACTTACTTTTTTAAAGGATCGCAATATTGTTGCAATTACTCTTGATGAAACAAATAGAATTAGATTAGAGGATGGATCTCTTGAGGGTTCAACATCTAGATTAGCACAAATCCTTGCTGTAAAGTTCGGCTACGCTGATGTTGCACGCCAAGGACCTCGTTGGTGGTTATACCAAGGTCAACCACTCCTTGCTATAAGGGAAGAACTAGAGAACGATTGAGATGGCGAATGAAGCAAAGCAAAAAATCATTGATCTTTTGACGGACCTGTACAAAACAAACGGTTATGTAACAGAAGATGAAGTTTTTGAGCTTTCAGAACGCGAAAATCTTTCAGTTTTTGATATAAATTACATTACAGAGTATTTGCTCTCGCATGGAGTTATAATAAGCGAAGAAAAAGAAAAAATAACCACTAAAAAAGGACGTGGATACAGGCGCGATCATACAAAATTCTTTAAGGAAATTTCAAAGGAATACAAGGACCTTAAATTTTTTATTAGATATTATAATTCAATTGATGGCTTAGCTGAAGGAGAATGGGTCACTCTGATACAACAGGCGCGACATGGGAATGAGTGGGCTAGAACAAGATTGTTTGATACCTCAATGCAGAAAACAATAAAACAAGCCTATGCTGTTTCAAAAAAATTCGACTTGGACTTTGAAAATACACTGCAGGCTTCATCTTTTGGAATCCTGTATGCAATAAGCGCATTTGATGAAACGGAACACTCTTCGTTCCCTTCTTATGTTCCTCTCGCTGTTAATAGTCAGTTGCGACGAGATGTTTATCTTCATTCAAACCCTGTCATTGATTTTCCAACGTACTTGATGAACGATTTCTTCAAAATTCATACTCTTGTAAAAGAACATAATTGTAGCGAATGCGCATATAGCAATAACAAATTAACGTGTGAAAATTTACGTAATGAGATCCAAGATAAATTAAAATCAACCGCAGAGGAAGTTGATGAATGTATTAAATACTTACAACCGCTTGAAGATTTATGGGAAGATACTTGCATAGATGATTCGGATATCACTAAAGGCTTACGTGAGAATGAAATGAGAATAAGTGTAAATCAACTACTATCGCATCTAAAACCTCAAGAGGAAGAAGTTATCCGAATGCGCTTTGGAATTGATAGCGAAGAATATTCGCTAGAAAGCATTGCACAGATAAAATCCGTAACCAGACAGCGAATTCAGCAGGTTGAGGTAAAGGCACTTGATAAATTGCGACAGCTTGCTAGAAGTGTCTTAAAAGTTGAAAGACCATAAATAAAAAAATCCCCGCAGGTGTTATTCCCGCGGGGTTTTTAGAAACTTTATAAAATTTATTTCACTGCATTTTTCAAAACTGCACCGGCTTTGAACTTAGGAGCTTTTGTTGCAGCAATTTTGATTTCTTTACCAGTTCTTGGGTTACGGCCTGTACGAGCGGCTTTTTTAACAACATCAAATGTACCAAAACCAGTTAATTGAACAGCTTCACCTTTTTTCAAAGATTTTGTAATAACAGCTAAACAAGCATCAACAGCAATTGTAGCTTGTGCTTTTGTCATTCCTGCAGCTTCAGCAACAGCTGCTACGTATTCAGTTTTATTCATGTTTAATTTTCCTTTCTTAACGTTAAGTTTATAGAGGTTCATGACGCCTCCGCTTATGATTCGAGCTATTTTTGCATGAAAAGTCAAACAAAATCTTTTAATTTGTACATAAATCATCGTAAACCACATTGTTTCTATCAATTTGGCGAATAGTTTCCGGGGTGTCATGCTCATAATCCGCATACACCGGTTCGTATAAAAGGCAAAAATCACCGTTTATATTTGTCGTGCAACCGCTTAGCGCGCTCAGGATCAGCCAGGCTGTCCCGACTTTTTTTAGCTGTTTTAACATTGTCCACCGTTCCTTTCATTACTTTCACTTGTTCTTTTTCCTTGCCGCGCCGATAGCCGAGCATATATAAGACGGCCACCGCTCCGGCGATTATCCAGTATTTACCCTTATTCCAAAGTTTTGTTATTCTGTTCAACATCTTGTTTTTGCCTTTCCTTTAACCCAATATCTCGTGCGCCACTGACACCGAGTAAAATGCCCATGGCCGTTAATAAATACTCCCAGTCCACTACCGGAAGGCCCGTTATAGGCGCGATCAGGCAGTTATGGAGGAACCCGTAACACAGGATCCACCCGAGGACCGGGATCCAAAGCCGCTTTTTCATGCCATTTGTATTCCTTTCAATAAAGTTTCATTAGAGTATGGCTGTATGCCGTTTTCATGTCTGATGATTGCCTTAATAAAGACCAGCAAGACACCATCTTCCGAAAGGTCGACCGGTGTGTCTGGAGTGATGTTCAGTTGCCAGGACACGCTGTTAATATATGAAACTGTTTCGTTTTCGGTTGGTGGTGCGTACCGGCTGATAATCTTCCGGGGCGTGTTCAGGACATAGAGCCGCTGATAGTTGCGCAGTAATTTGGCCAACGCCCGGATACCGTATTCCGGTGTTTCAAATACACAAAAGGACGGGTCCTGCTGTTTCCCGTCCTTTTTTAGTCCTTTCCAGTCCGAACCCCAACGGATGTTCCCAGGGTTATTATTTCTTATGCCGCGTGGTGTGTTCATTGTGCATCTCCCATAAAAGCTGATGTAATTCATCAATCTTCGTCTCCAGGCGATTGATGTTAACCTGAGTGGCATACTCTTTGGCCACCGCAACTTTGAACTCGTTGAGGTCACGCTCGAGGGTTTTAATCTCCTTGCGTTGTTCCCCGAGTTTATAAAAAAACCAGCCAAAGGCCGGTACGCAGATGATCTGTAAAAATTGAATCCAATCCATTGTTTGTCCTTTCTTAGTTGGTGTGAACTCTTGAGTCCTCAATTGCCGCTGTGATTTCAACTTGACCGGAACGCGGTTTTATCCCGGTAACGCGTGCCAAAGTTCCCCATTTATCTTGAGTTCCAAAGGCAAAATGTGTTCGTTCTGAGTTCGTACCTGTCCCAATTTCAATGTCCGGCGTTTCTTGCAAAATGACCTCATTTGGCAGTGATCCGGCTGTTACCCGGTATGGTCCGGACAGGCTCCCGGTTCGAGTTCTTAAAGCCAAATAGTGATTTTGGCCCTCGATAAACTCAACCGGTTCGGATAGCGTTAAAGTCATGTCATTTTTTGACAGGATTTCACCGCCGGTTCCCCAATGCGGCATATCGTGTGTGATCGAGATTAAATCCCCATAGCTCGGGATTAAACCTTCCAGTTCGGTTGAAAATGTTACAATGCGCCGGCGATATCGGTTGGCCAACGCCATATAGATGGCCTCCCGGAGAGCTTGGTTTTTATCGGTACAACCGAAAAGCTCAACAGTTGCCGTCTTATCCGAGGTGGATCCTACAAAACTGCCGGTTATCTCTGAGTTCTTCCAAGTCCGGTCCGAAAAATACTGAACGCAAACGCTGTCAGCTGTATCTTCAGAAGGCATAATATATTGAATTGACAGGCTGTTTTTAACGATGTTTCTTGGCCCGAACAATGCAACCGGTATTGATTTTGGCTCGTCCCGGACAAAGCGAACAATGCCGCCTTGGATATAGGGAACGGAACGTCCGACTTTGCAGGTACGCGACAAGGCATCATAAACCGTTAGTTTGGAATCAAAGACGGCATTAAACGTGTCACCGCGTGCGGCCCAAATCTGATCCAGCCGGTATAAACCTTCAAGATCTATGGACTTATCGGTCAGCCTTGCACCATAATTGGCCTTTAAGATATCGGCTATAGCCCACGCAATAGAGCGTGTCGGCACTCTGCCGGTCCAGCCACCAGACGGCGACCATGTCGGCAATTTTCTTGTCACGATGCAGTTAAGCATGCGGCTTGAACGTTGTGACAGGTTGTTTGTGGCTTTCATTTTAATGGCGATCAATGTTACGTCGCCGTAACTTGGGCTCGATACAATAAACCCTTTTGCCGAAGCCCATCTAATTTCATGTCCGGCGCGTGAAGATGTGTCTTTGACATCTAAACGAACGGCGCGAACCTCGTATCTTCCGCTGGCGACAGCATATGAGTAAGTGCGGAACATGCTATTGTGGTTATTTGATGTAAATGATTCGCTACCCAGTGTAAACCAATCACCAAGGGGTAAATCCTCATCGTCAATTAGCCTTGCATCAATGCGCCATTGAATGGTTTTATTGTCCATGCCTCCGTTGTTGTTTGCATAATAAAGGCCTCTTTGAAAAGCTACATCAATCTCTATTTTATCGATTACACTTTCTGTCGGATTTAATACAAAAGGTCCGCATACCTCATCTTTTAGCAGTTCTTGCCCGGCAACTTCAGGCGAAGTCACAACATCATCACGAAAGAGCGTGTTTTGCTCGCCCGGATTGATTATTTTGTATGTAATCTCTTCAAATGAATCAATCGGAGTATCTTCAATTCTTATTTGTTCGATGTTGTATTCACCTTGACCAATGCAATGGAGCTGATAAACATACTGTTCATCATTCGCATATGCATAATATGGCTGACTGGCAAAATCCGGATAAATCAGGTGCCGCCCGTAAATGACCGGTATCGGACTACCGAGCCTTGCTTGGTTTCCTTGCGCTTGCAAAGAGTATGTCGGACTTTGTGCCGCTATGGAGTTGGCCGAGCCTGAACCATTAAGCGATGCCCTTGGGGTGGGAACAAATGTATTAACCAAAAAGCTCCTGGCCATAGAGACACCGGCCGCCGCAACGCCGCCCCATACAGCACCATAAGCTGCTCCTACAGCACCGCCAGTATAAACAGAAGCAACCACAACGGCCACCATCAAAACAACTTGAATAGGGTTTGATGACTTTTTACCGCCACCGCCTTGTGGTAAAGTGATGAAGCAGACCAAGGATTTCGGCTGAACGGTATCGTTCCAAAACTTCCTGAGGACTGCGGCACCGTCTATCATGCATATTGTCGGGCGCGAAAGGTCCACTTTCTGTTCCCGGACCATGTCCCAAACGGTTTTGCCGTCATCAAGGACATTGTCTATCCGACCCTTATTCGGCTGAAAAGGGTTTGTAATGTGTGAAAAGTAAATCATTTATTTTCCTTTTACTCGTTGTTGGGCATCATATTTAACGGATTTTGCTTCATAAATTTGATACCTCATTTTTTTGATTATTTGATGTGTCCATATTATCCAGCCCTATACGATGGGCTGTTATCAAATTGTTATCGGTGGTGATAACGGGGGGTAGCAGGGTTGTTGTTTTCTCTGGTGGTTTACAACTACATTTTACCACGAAAGGCAGGGAAATGCAATAACCATCCTTGCTGTGGCGTATCAAGGAATCTTACTGAACATATGGCGCACCTTATCCAAACGGCTGTTTGGACGACGGGGCTGGATGATTGGCTCGCCGACAGTGGCCTGATACCCTTTCAGTTCCGTCAGGCACACGCTCCGCCCGTTGGTGTAAAAGGCCAAATCAGTACGGTATGCCTGTATGCAACGGGCGGGAATCTCGCCAGTAAAGACAACTTCATCCTTTTTTATCTGGGCCGTTTCGATGGTGGCACAGTATTTCGGCGCATCATGATAAGCCCTGGAAAGATATTCCCGGGGCGCATAGAGGGTGAAGGAGAGATAAGGTTCCAGCAGTTGCGT
>CALXUR010000003.1 GCA_944391735.1 uncultured Alphaproteobacteria bacterium
ATTGTTATGTGTGTTCAATCGGAGAGAGTGTTCCGGCCACTGAAACCGAATGTTCAAAGTGTCCGAAACGGGAGATGGTGAATGGGAAATGTGTGTCAAAGTGTGAGGATGGCTTCTTTAGGGGTGACGATTATAATTGTTACGTGTGTTCAATCGAAAAGAGCGTTCGCGCGAGTGCTGTTGAATGTGCTAAATGTGATGCGACGGATACACCCCGGAAA
Organism: uncultured Alphaproteobacteria bacterium; assembly: GCA_944391735.1. Taxonomy (GTDB): domain Bacteria; phylum Pseudomonadota; class Alphaproteobacteria; order CAAHEQ01; family UBA3637; genus CALXZG01. The sequence continues at coordinate 222 of CALXUR010000003.1, forward strand.
GATGGCTATTTTGGCTGCTATCGGCAAACGTGTGATTTAAATCAATTTCGATCATATGGTGACTCTTGTATTTCTTGTGATGATCCAAAAAATGTCTATATGTCGCATTTGGAGGATACGGAATGTAAAAAATGCGGCAGATATTGGGTTCAAAAATACGGACCTTTGGGTGGTCCGGAACCAAGCTATTGCGTGCGGACATGTCCTACGGGGTTGGCTCCCGATCCCGAAACGCATGATTGTGTTCCCGGAAAGGATTATTTTTTGAGTCGTGGTAACTATTTGTATCCGTGTTCGTATTCGGAAAGTGTAAATGTCGCCTCTGAGGAGGCGTGTGCGGTGTGTGATACAACGGATACACCGCGACAGGCAACACAGGAGCGAGTTAATGGTAAGTGGTATTGGGTTTGTCGTTTGAAATGATCCGGAGCGCGTCGTCCGTTTCAGGAGGAGCAGACGAATTGATGTATACTCTATCATTCGTGCACGGAACGGACTTTGGCAACAGCAGGAAAGGGGCGGCATGCCCCTTTTCTTTTTTTCTGAAATAGATAAAAAGTGCTTGACTTAACGGTGGAAATGTGGTTTAATAATTGAGCCTTAAGAGCGGTCTTGTGTCCGAAACGGATCCTTGATCGAGGCTGAGGCTTTCGATAAAAATCAAGGAAATCCTTGTTTATTGAAAGGTTTGAAGTGCTTTTGTCCGCCCGAAAGGGGTTGATGAAAGATTTTTTGTAATAGGTAGAGTAAAAGGAAAAAATAATGCCTACAATTAACCAATTGGTCCGTAAATCACGGAAACAGCAAAGCAAGCGGAACAAAGTGCCTGCTTTGAATGCATGCCCTCAAAAACGCGGGGTTTGTACGCGTGTGTATACGACAACGCCGAAAAAGCCGAACTCGGCTTTGCGTAAAGTTGCTCGTGTGCGTTTAACAAACGGTTTCGAAGTAACGAGCTATATTCCCGGCGAAGGGCACAACCTGCAGGAACACTCGGTTGTTATGATTCGCGGCGGTCGTGTAAAGGACTTGCCCGGTGTTCGTTATCATATCATTCGCGGTACGCTTGATACTCAAGGCGTTGCCAAACGTAAACAAGCCCGTTCTCTGTACGGTGCTAAACGGCCTAAATAAGTAAGGAGAAAAAGAAATGTCACGTAGACATGCTGCAACAAAACGCGAAGTGACGCCGGACGCCAAATACAATGACGTTGTCGTTGCTAAATTTATGAATAGCCTTATGTATGATGGCAAGAAAAGCGTTGCCGAAGAGATTTTATACGGGGCTATGTCCGAGCTGGAAGCTAAAATCAAAAAGCCGGCTTTGGAAGTTTTTAAAGAAGCTTTGAATAATGTAAAGCCTTTGGTTGAAGTTCGTTCTCGTCGTGTCGGCGGTGCAACGTATCAGGTTCCGACGGAAGTTCGTCCGGATCGTCAGCAGGCGTTAGCGATTCGTTGGTTGATCGGCGCCGCGCGCGGTCGTTCCGAAAACACGATGGAAGAACGTTTGTTTGGTGAGTTGCAAGACGCCTATAACAATCGCGGAACGGCGATTCGCAAGCGTGAAGACACGCACCGTATGGCGGATGCGAACAAAGCTTTTGCACACTTTAAGTGGTAGGAGGACGTTATGGCTCGTACGACACCAATTGAAAAATATAGAAATATTGGTATTATGGCGCACATTGACGCCGGTAAAACGACGACGACGGAACGTATTCTGTATTATACCGGAAAGTCTCATAAAATCGGGGAAGTGCATGATGGCGCTGCCACGATGGACTGGATGGAACAAGAACAGGAACGCGGTATCACGATTACATCCGCTGCGACGACGGCTTTTTGGAAAGGACATCGGATTAACGTTATTGACACGCCGGGTCACGTTGACTTTACGGTTGAAGTGGAACGTTGTTTGCGTGTTTTAGATGGTGCCATTACGGTTTTTGACGGCGTGGCCGGTGTTGAGCCGCAGTCTGAAACGGTATGGCGTCAAGCTGATAAATACGGTGTTCCCCGCATTTGCTTTGCGAACAAGATGGATCGTATCGGTGCGAACTTTTTGCGTTGTGTTGATATGATTAAAACCCGTTTGGGCGCGCGGCCGATGGTTATGGCTTTGCCGATCGGTGCCGAAGCGGACTTTAAGGGTATTGTTGATATTCTGAAAAAGAAAGCGATTATCTGGCATTCTGAAGATTTAGGTGCGACATTTGAGGAGCAGGAAATTCCGGCGGACTTAAAAGAGATGGCTGACAAATACTACCATGAATTGGTTGAAATGGCCGTTGAAATGGATGATGATGCTATGGAAGCCTATCTGGAAGGTAAAGAGCCGGATATGGAAACCTTAAAGAAATGCATTCGCAAGGGGACGATTTCCCGTTCTTTTGTGCCGGTATTCTGTGGATCTGCTTTTAAGAACAAGGGAATTCAGGTTTTGTTGGATGCGGTTGTGGATTATTTGCCGTCTCCGATTGATATTCCGCAAGCGAAAGGTGTTATTGCGGGGACAGAGACGGAATACGTTTGTGCTTCCGAAGATGACAAGCCGTTCGCCGGTTTGGCTTTTAAGATTATGAATGACCCGTTTGTCGGATCGTTGACTTTTGTTCGTGTTTATCAGGGAACGCTGTCCAGCGGATCCTATGTGACGAACACGGTTAAGGACAAAAAGGAACGAATCGGTCGTATGCTGTTAATGCATGCCAATCACCGTGAAGAAATCAAAGATGCTCAAGCAGGAGATATTGTGGCTTTAGTCGGGTTAAAAGACACAACAACGGGGGATACGCTGTGCGGAGACAACCTGAAAGTTGTGTTGGAAAAAATGGATTTCCCTGATCCGGTTATTGAAATTGCTGTTGAGCCGAAAACAAAAGCCGATATCGAAAAGATGGGTTTGGCTTTGAATCGGTTGGCAATGGAAGATCCTTCTTTCCGTGTTGCTTCTAATACGGAGACGGGGCAAACCATTATTAAAGGTATGGGTGAGCTTCACTTGGAAATCATTGTGGATCGTTTGAAACGCGAGTTCAAAGTGGAAGCGAATGTCGGTGCGCCTCAAGTTGCTTATCGTGAAACGATCTCCAAAGTTTATGATGAAGACTATACGCATAAGAAACAGTCTGGCGGTTCGGGACAATTTGCCCGTGTCCGGATTAAGTTTGAGCCGTTGCCTCCGGGATCCGGGTTTGTGTTTGAAAACACGGTTGTCGGCGGATCCGTGCCCAAGGAATATATCCCGGGTGTGGAAAAAGGATTGCGTGCGTCTTTGGAAAGCGGTGTTTTGGCTGGGTTCCCGTGCACGGACTTTAAGGCGAACTTGTATGATGGTGCCTATCATGATGTTGACTCTTCAACCATGGCTTTTGAAATTGCGGCGCGTGCTGCGTTCCGCGAAGGTATGGCGAAAGCCGGACCGAAATTGCTGGAGCCGATTATGAAAGTTGAAATCGTGACGCCGGAAGAATACATGGGTGACATTATCGGGGATCTGAACTCTCGTCGGGGACAGGTATCCGGTATGGATCAACGCGGAAATGCGCGTGTTATTGACGCGACGGTTCCTTTGGCGAACATGTTCGGATATGTGAACACGCTTCGCTCCATGAGCCAAGGGCGTGCCCAGTATTCGATGGTTTTCGCTCATTATGCGGATGTGCCGCAGATGGTCGCTGATGAAATTAAAGCAAAAGTAGCTGGTTAAGAAAGGTAACATAAAATGGTAGAAAACCAAAACATTCGTATTAGATTAAGAGCATTCGACCACAGGTTGTTGGATCAATCGACCCGTGAGATCGTCAATACGGCAAAGCGGACAGGGGCAGAGGTCGTCGGACCGATCCCCTTGCCGACCCGGATTGAAAAATTTACCGTGAACCGTTCCGTGCACGTCGATAAGAAGTCACGCGAACAGTTTGAAATCAGAACCCACAAGCGGGTGCTTGACATTATTGATCCGACACCGCAAACGGTTGACGCCCTGATGAAGTTGGACCTCGCCGCCGGTGTAGATGTTGAGATTAAAGTATAAAGGAAAAAGACTATGCGTTCAGGTGTAATTGCAGAAAAAGTCGGCATGATGAGTCTGTTCCAAGAAAACGGAAATCGCGTTCCCGTGACTGTTTTAAAAGTAGACAGCACGGTCGTGGATATCCGGACTCAGGAACGGGATGGTTATGTCGCTGTCCAATTAGGTGCCGGCAAAGCAAAAGCTAAAAATGTTGCCAAGCCGCAGATTGGGCATTTCGCCAAGGCAAAAGTTGAACCGAAAAAGACATTGGTTGAATTCCGTGTATCGGAAGACTGTGTCATTCCCGTCGGATCCGAATTGAGTGCGTCGCACTTTGTTGTTGGTCAGATGGTGGATGTCACCGGTGTTTCTTTGGGTAAAGGCTATGCCGGCGTTATGAAGAAATATCACTTCGGCGGTGACTGTGCCTCTCACGGTGTGTCTCGGACTCATCGGGCGGGCGGTTCGACAGGTCAGCGCGAATGGCCGGGTAAAGTTTTCAAAAACTTAAAAATGCCTGGTCAAATGGGTAATAAGCAAACCACGGTTCAGAATTTGGAAGTGATGGCCATTGACGAAGCCAGAAATTTGGTTATGGTCAAAGGCAGTGTTCCGGGTTTTGATTCGGGTATTGTGACAATTACAGATGCGGTAAAGGTTTCAAACCAACAAGGATTGCCGATGCCGGCCGGTTTAAAGGCTAAGGTTGAAGCGGCTCCGGCTGTTGAAACACCTGCCGAATCTACAGAAGTGAAGGAATAAGCTATGAAATATGATGTTATCAATTTAGATGCCAAATCCGTTGGTTCCATTGATTTAGCTGATTCTGTGTTTGGTGTGGAAGTCCGTCAGGATATTTTGGCTCGTGTTATTCAATGGCAGTTGGACAAACGTCGCCAAGGGACACACAAAACAAAAGATGTCGGTGAAGTCAGCGGTGCCGGTAAAAAGCCGTTCAAACAAAAAGGAACAGGTCATGCCCGTCAGGGTCAACACCGTGCGCCTCAAATGTATCACGGCGGCGTGGTGTTCGGACCGGTTGTCCGTTCTCATGCGTATGGTTTAACAAAGAAACTGCGCGCTTTGGCGATGCGTGTTGCTTTGTCAATGAAAGCTAAAAACGGCAAATTGTTTGTTTTGGACAACATGACAGCCGAAAAGCCGAACACAAAAGCGTTCCAAACAGCATTCAAAAACAACGGATGGAACTCTGTTTTGTTTGTTGGTGGAGAAACCGTTGATAATAACTTTGCCCTGTCAGCCCGCAACATTATTAATGTTGACGTGTTACCGGCGCAAGGTGCTAACGTCTATGATATTGTTCGTCGCGACGTATTGGTTCTGTCCAAAGACGCCGTGGCTCAACTGGAAGGTCGTTTGAAATGATTAAGAAAGTAAAGCAAGCTGAAACAGCGACGCCTGCAACATTTGATGTTATTCGCCGGCCTGTTATCACAGAAAAAGCTATGAAAAGTTCCGAGCACAACCAGGTTGTTTTCCAGGTTGCTTTGGATGCGACGAAGCCCGAAATTAAAAAGGCCGTTGAATCCGTGTTCGGTGTCAAGGTAACCGCTGTCAACACGTTACGTCAACAAGGAAAGCAAAAAGTTTTCCGTGGTCGTAAGGGTGTGCGCAGCGAAACAAAGAAAGCCATCGTGACTTTGGCGGAAGGTCAAAGCATTGATGTAACTGCGGGGATTTAGTTATGGCATTAAAAACATACAAACCGACAACAAACGCAAACAGACATTTAATCGGTATTGACCGGTCTGATTTGCATAAGGGCTCTCCCGTCAAGACATTGACAGAGGGTAAAACAAGCACCGGCGGTCGTAACAGCCACGGTCATATCACATCGCGTCGTCGTGGTGGCGGTCATAAGCAAGCTTATCGTTTGATTGATTTCAAGCGGAAGAAAATGGACATGCCGGCGACGGTTGAGCGTTTGGAATACGATCCGAATCGGACGGCCTTTATCGCTTTGGTCAAATATGAAGACGGCGAGTTGGCTTATATTTTAGCACCGCAACGTCTGGGTGTTGGGGACACGGTTATTTCCGCGAATGTCGCCGATATCAAACCGGGTAACACGATGCCGTTAAAGAACATGCCGGTTGGAACAATTGTTCACAACATTGAGTTGAAACCGGGCAAAGGCGGGCAATTAGCTCGTTCTGCCGGGTGTTATGCTCAGCTGATCGGTAAAGATGCGGGATACGCTCAAATTCGTTTGAATTCCGGCGAACTGCGTCTGGTACGCGGTGAGTGTTTTGCCTCAATCGGCGCTGTTTCAAATCCGGACAATCAAAACACGGTTTTGGCCAAAGCCGGCCGTGCCCGTTGGTTGGGTATTCGTCCGTCCGTTCGTGGTATTGCCATGAACCCTGTTGATCACCCGCATGGTGGTCGGACAAACGGCGGTCGTCAGCCGGTTTCTCCATGGGGCTGGAAGACGAAGGGTAAGAAAACGCGTAATAACAAGCGGACTGATGCACTTATTGTGCGTTCTCGTCACGCGGTCAAGAAGTCTTAAGGAGGCATAAATGACAAGATCCGTATGGAAAGGACCTTTTGTTGATGGATATCTGTTGGATAAGGCAGAGAAAGCCAAAGCATCCGGTCGCCATGAAGTAATTAAAACGTGGTCACGCAGATCCACGATACTTCCTCAATTTGTGGGCTTGACTTTTGGCGTATATAATGGTAAAAAGTTTATCCCGGTTTTAGTCAGTGAAAATATGATCGGTCACAAGTTCGGTGAATTTGCTCCGACGCGGACATTTAACGGTCATACGGCAGCTGATGCTAAAGCGAAACAATCGTAGAGGTTTAAGATGGTAAAAAAAGAACAAGTTAAAACAGCAAAAGCAAAGGCGCGCACGATTCGTGTGTCCCCGCGCAAATTAAACTTATTGGCCGAATCCATTCGCGGATTGAAAGCCGATAAAGCTGTCGCTCAACTCACTTTTTCCAAAAAGCGGGTGGCGGAAGAAGCCAAGAAGGTTTTACTGTCTGCGATTGCGAATGCCGAGAATAACCACAATATGGACGTTGATCGTCTGGTTGTTCGCGAAGCCTATGTCGGCAAAGCGATGGTTATGAAAAGATTCCAAGCCGGTGCGAAAGGCCGTGCCAATCGTATTATTAAGCCTTTTTCGAACATGACGGTTGTTGTTGCGGAACAGGAAACTGCTCCGAAAGCAACGGCTAAAACGAAAAAAGCGACACAGAAAAAGGAGAACAAATAATGGGTCATAAAGTTAATCCGACAGGCCTGCGCTTGGGAATCAACCGGACATGGGATTCTCGCTGGTTTGCAGATGAAAGCTATGCCGACTTGCTGTTAGCCGATATTGAAATCCGCAAGTTTTTGACAAAGAAACTGGCGGCGGCGGGTATCAGCCGTATCGTGATTGAACGGCCGGCCAAAAAGGCGCGTGTTACGATTTACTGCGCTCGGCCGGGTGTCATCATCGGTAAAAAAGGACAAGACATCGAAACATTGAAAAAAGAGCTGACGGCATTGTCCGGCGGTAACGAAGTCAGTGTTAACATTGTCGAAGTGCGTAAGCCGGAAATTGATGCGAAGTTGGTTGCCGACAATATTGCGCAACAGCTTGAAAAACGAATTTCTTTCCGTCGTGCCATGAAGCGTGCGGTTCAATCCGCTTTGCGCCAGGGTGCCGAGGGAATTCGTATCAACTGCGGCGGCCGTTTGGGCGGTGCGGAAATCGCGCGCGTGGAATGGTATCGTGAGGGCCGGGTGCCTTTGCATACATTGCGCGCTGATGTAGACTACGGAGTTTCGACGGCTCATACGGCTTATGGAACTTGCGGTGTCAAGGTTTGGATCTATAAAGGCGAAATTCTGGCTCATGATCCGATGGCTCAGGACAAGCGTTTAACAGATCAACATTAATGAAGGGACAGTAAAATGTTACAACCAAAAAGAACAAAATTTCGTAAAGCATTTAAGGGTCGTATTCATGGCGACGCTAAATCAGCTACGACATTAGATTTTGGCTCCTTCGGGTTAAAGGCTTTACAGCCGGAACGCGTGACGGCCCGCCAGATTGAGGCGGCCCGTCGGGCGATTTCCCGTGCGATGAAGCGTCAGGGACGTTTATGGATTCGGATTTTTCCGGATGTACCTGTGTCCAAGAAACCGCCTGAAGTGCGTCAAGGTAAAGGTAAAGGCGCCCCGGAATTCTGGGTTTGCCGTGTGAAACCCGGCCGCATCATGTTTGAAGTGGACGGTGTGACGGAAGAAATCGCCCGCGAAGCGTTTACGTTGGCTTCTGCAAAGTTGCCGATCAAAACGAAATTCGTTGCGCGCACAGCCGATGAAGAGGTATAATTCATGGAAAAATTTAAAAATTTAATGGCTAAAGACGAAAAAGAATTATTGGAAATGGAAAGCCAATTGAAGAAAGAAGCTTTAAATTTGCGTTTCCAACAGGCCGGTGGTCAGTTAAAGAATACGGCTCGCCGTCGTCAGATTCGTCGTGAAGTCGCTCAAATCAAAACGGCCGTTGCTCAAAAAGCGGTCAAGAAATAGGGTGTAAGGAGATTTAAACATGCCTAAGAGAATTTTACAAGGTGTTGTCGTTAGTGACAAAATGGATAAATCTGTCGTCGTTCGTGTTGAGCGGCGGGTGATGCACCCTGTTTACAAGAAATACATCAAGCGCAGTGCGAAATACACGGCGCATGATGAAAACAATTTGTGCAAGGTCGGAGACGTTGTGCAAATTATGGAGAGCCGGCCTTTATCCAAGACAAAAACTTGGGTTGTTGTGTCGGAAAGTAAGTAACTGAAATCAAGGAAGGAAAAACCATGATTCAAGTAGAAACTAACCTTGAGGTCGCTGATAACTCCGGAGCCCGGAAAGTTCAGTGCATTAAGGTCATTGGCGGTGCTGGCCGCCGGTATGCCTCCGTCGGCGATGTGATTATCGTTTCTGTCAAGAAAGCGAGTCCCCGCGGTAAGGTCAAACAAGGTGACGTTCAACGTGCTTTGATTGTCCGGACCAAAAAGGAAATCCGTCGTGAAGATGGATCGACGATCCGGTTTGACAGCAATGCCGCTGTTTTGGTCAACAAAGATGGCGAGCCCATCGGAACGCGTATTTTCGGACCGGTGACTCGTGAATTGCGTGCGCATGGATATGTGAAGATCATGTCTTTGGCGCCGGAGGTACTTTAATATGGCTATGAAAATCAAAAAAGGCGATCAGGTAATTGTGATTACAGGACGCGACAAAGGTAAAACGGGTGAAGTTATTAAAGCGATGCCGAAAGACAGCAAAGTTGTTGTCCAAGGGATCAATTTGGTAAAGCGCCACACGAAACCGACGCAGGAATCCGCGGGCGGGATTGTTTCAAAAGAACATCCGATTCATGTTTCCAATGTTGCTTTGATTGACCCGAAGACGGGCAAAGCGACGCGTGTCGGCATTAAAGTAGACAAAGACGGTCAAAAGAGCCGGGTGGCTAAAAAATCCGGTGAAGTGATCGGTAAATAAGGGGAATCACAATGACAACAAGATTGCAAAAACAATATAATGACGTGATTGTTCCGGCTTTGCTGAAAGAGTTCGGTTACAAGAACAAAATGGAAGTCCCCAAACTGGATAAGATTGTGTTAAACATGGGTGTCGGTGATGCGACGGAAGATCGCAAGGCTCTGGAAGGGGCTTTGAAAGATATGGAAGCGATTGCCGGTCAAAAGCCTGTTTTAACACATTCCAAGAAGTCCATTGCGGGATTCAAGTTGCGCGAAGGGATGCCGATCGGATGTAAAGTGACGTTGCGCCGGGAAAAAATGTATGAATTCCTGGATCGTTTAATTACGATGGCTTTGCCGCGTGTGCGTGACTTCCGTGGTGTTCCGAACAAAAGTTTTGACGGACATGGCAATTATGCGATGGGTTTGAAAGAACAAATCGTGTTTTTGGAAATCAACTATGATACCGTTGATAAGATCCGGGGTATGGATATCATCATCGGGACAACAGCCAAGACGGACAAAGAGGCGAAAGCTTTGTTGGCCGGATTCGGTATGCCGTTTATGAAGTAAAGGAAAGCACAATGGCAAAAGCATGTTCTATTAACAGAAACAAAAAGCGCGAAAAAATGGTTAAGCAATATGCGGCCAAGCGCGCTGCTTTAAAGGCTATTATTGAAGATCCGAATTCAACGCCGGAACAGGTATTTGAAGCGACGATCAAATTAGCCAAGTTACCACGCAATTCTTCGGCTGTCAGAATACACCACCGGTGTGAATTGACAGGTCGTTCGCATGGTTTTTACAGAAAATTAAAACTTAGCCGTATCCAATTACGGAAGTTGGCCAATGAAGGTCAGATTCCGGGTATGGTCAAGTCCAGTTGGTAAAGGAGAAGACAAGATGTCTATGACAGATCCTTTGGGCGATATGCTGACCCGCATCCGCAACGGCGGCATGGCTCATAAAAGTTTTGTAACGGTTCCGGCCTCCAATCTGCGTGCAAGCGTTTTGGAAGTGTTAAAGCGGGAAGGTTACATTCGCGGTTATGAACGTGTCAATGTCCGTCCGGGCGTTGATGAATTCAAAGTCGAATTGAAATATCATGATGACAAGATGGTTATTAAGGAAATCGAACGGGTTTCCACACCGGGTCGTCGTGTCTATTCCAAGGTTAAAGATTTGCCGAAATTCTATAATGGTTTGGGAATCTATGTATTATCAACTCCGTCGGGTGTTATGTCCGACCACGAAGCACGTCAGGCAAACCTGGGCGGCGAAGTGTTGTGCAAAGTATTTTAGGAGGAATGAACAATGTCTCGTATTGGTAAACATCCTGTTAAAATGCCTGCCGGCGTTACTGCAACGATTACGTCTGATGAAATCGTCATAAAAGGTAAGCTGGGCGAATTGAAACATCACATGCCGCACGGTGTGACGGTGACACAGGAAAACGATGAAATCGTCGTGCGTCCGATGTCGGATGACGATGCGCATCGCGCTTTGTGGGGAACCGTTCGGGCAAATGTCAACAACATGGTGAAAGGTGTCACCGAAGGTTTCACGAAAAAATTGGAGCTGATCGGTGTGGGTTATCGTGCCCAGGTTCAGGGACAAATCCTGAAATTAACATTGGGATTCAGCCATGATATTGATTATAAACTGCCTCAGGGCGTGAAAGCGGTGACTCCGGCTCCGACGACAATTGAATTATCAAGTATTGATAAACAGTTGTTAGGTCAGGTGGCCTCTGAAATTCGTTCCTATCGCGCACCGGAACCGTATAAAGGCAAGGGCGTGAAGTATGAAACAGAAACCGTCCTGCGCAAAGTAGGTAAGAAGAAATAAGGATTGATCATGAAAAATTTAAATCAATTTGAACGTCGGAAAGCGCGTGTTCGTCACGCCTTAAAGACAAAAGCCGCCGATCGTCTGAGATTGTCCGTATACCGTTCCGAAAAGAACATTTACGCTCAAATCATTGATGATAAGGCTGGAAAAACGTTGGTTTCCGCGTCATCCAAGGACAAAGAAATTACGGCAAAAGGGGCGACTGTCGCCGGGGCTTCGGCCGTTGGTAAATTGGTTGCCGAACGGGCTTTAAAAGCCGATATTAAGGAAGTGGTTTTTGACCGCGGTGGATATTTATTCCATGGTCGGATCAAGGCACTTGCCGAAGCGGCTCGTGAAGCGGGATTATCTTTTTAGGAGGAAAAAATGGCAGAATTAGAAAAAGAAAACCAAGAAAAGAAACGCCGTCCCCGGAAAGACCGCAATGAGGAAGCCCGGATGGACAGAGTGGCCGATGAATTCATTGACCGCGTCGTTCATGTCAACCGTGTTTCCAAAACGGTAAAAGGTGGTAAACGGTTCGCTTTTGCGGCTTTGGTTGTTGTCGGTGATCAAAAAGGCCGGGTGGGATTTGCGCATGCAAAATCCAAGGAAGTGCCTGATGCGATCAAAAAGGCAACCGAGCGTGCCCGTCGCCATTTGATTCGTGTTCCCCTGCGTGAAGGGCGGACATTGCATCATGATGTGTTAGGGCATTTCGGTGCCGGTCGGGTAACATTAAGGACGGCTCCTGCCGGTACGGGTATTATCGCGGGTGGTCCGATGCGTGCTGTTTTTGAAGCCATGGGGATTCAAGATGTTGTTGCCAAGTGCACCGGGTCTTCCAATCCGCACAACATGGTTCGCGCTACTTTTGATGCTTTGGACGGGTTGAATTCACCGCGCAGCGTTGCTGCGAAACGCGGGAAAAAAGTCGGCGATATCGTCGGCCGCCGTGATGGTGAGGCTGCTGCCAAAGAAATCGCAGAATAAGGAATAGAAACATGAAACTGAATGAAATTCGTGATAACAAAGGGGCTCGCAAGCAGTCCATGCGTGTTGCGCGCGGCGTTGGTTCCGGCAAAGGCCGGACCGGCGGGCGTGGCTTTAAAGGTCAGAAATCCCGTACGGGTGTTGCCATCAACGGTTTTGAAGGCGGACAAATGCCGGTTTACCGGCGTGCGCCAAAACGGGGGTTCAACAACATTTTCCGTTTGACTTTTGCCGAAATTAACCTCGGTAGAATTCAAAAGGCGATTGACGACAAGATTTTGGCAGCCGATAAAGAAATCAATGCGATTGCTTTAATGGAGGCCGGTCTGATCAAGAACATGCGTGACGGTATTCGTCTGTTAGGTAACGGTGCGTTTTCGTCCAAGGCTGTCATTCGTGTGACGGGTGCGACGAAGTCGGCGGTTGCCGCGGTTGAAAAAGCGGGCGGACAAGTCATTGTCGAGCCGAAAAAAGAGACTGTTTTGAAAAAAGGTGTCAAGACATCTAAAAAAGAAAAAGCGGTCAAGAAAACAAAAAAAGCGTAAGATAAGGAGAGAGTGAGCAATGGTATCGTTGTCAGAAAAAATGGCTTCAAAAATGGATTTTTCGGCTTTTTCGAAAGCCAAGGATTTACAAAAAAGGCTGTTGTTCACTCTTTTCGCGTTGATTATTTTCCGGTTAGGGACGTATGTTCCCTTTCCGGGGATTAATCCGCAGGTGTTGAACGAATTTTTTTCCAGCAACAGCGGTGGGTTAATCGGTATGTTTAATGCCTTTACGGGGGGTGCTTTATCCCGTATGTCTATTTTTGCCCTGAACATTATGCCGTATATTTCTGCCTCCATTATCATTCAATTGGGGGCCAGCGTTATTCCTTCTTTATCCGCTTTGAAAAAAGAAGGTGAATCGGGGATGCGGAAAATGAATCAGTATACCCGTTATTTAACGATTTTAATCACGGTTGTGCAGGCGTTTTTCATGGCGCGGGCATTGGAGAGCGGTGGTGCGGTTATTATGCCGTCTCACGCTATGTTTGAATTATCGACGGTTGTATCTCTTTTAGGAGGAACAATGTTTGTCGTCTGGTTGGGAGAGCAAATCACGGCACGGGGCGTCGGTAACGGCACATCATTAATTATTACGGTCGGTATCGTGGCGGGTATGCCGTCTGCCTTGTTACGGATTTTTGAAGAAGGCCGGGCAGGGGCTTTGTCGACAGGGCTTTTGTTGTTTATTATGGCGTTGGTTTTTGCCGTTATTTATATTGTTGTTATGTTTGAACGGGCTCAACGTCGGATTACGATTCAATACCCGAAACGTCAAATGGGCAACCGCATGATGCAGGGAATCAGCTCTCACCTGCCGTTAAAAATCAATCCGACAGGGGTGATGCCACCGATTTTTGCCAGTGCCATTTTGGCTATTCCTGTGGCGATTGTTCAATTTTCAAGTCAAAATTCAACATCCGAGTTTGTGACAAAAATGGCAACGCTTTTAACGCCGGGGCAATGGTTGTATATTGCGGTTTTTGCCTTTTTGATTGTCTTTTTTACATTCTTTTACACCAGTATTCAGCCGCATTCAAATCCGACGGAAATAGCCGATAGTTTAAAGAAGCAAGGCGGATTTATTGCGGGGATTCGTCCGGGTAAAAATACGGCGGATTATTTGGATTACGTCATTACACGTTTGACTGTTTTGGGTGCTATTTATCTGACGGTTTTATGTATTTTACCGGAATTTTTAATTGCAACCTTTAAGGTTCCCTTTTTCTTGGGCGGAACGACATTATTGATTGTTGTATCCGTTACGATGGAGACAATGACCCAGATACAATCTCATTTGATTGCGCATCAATATGAAGGCTTAATTAAGAAAGCAAAGCTGAAAGGACGGTTATAAAATGGCAGAAAATAAACTTCCACCGCGGCATATCATTCTGATGGGGCCTCCGGGTAGTGGAAAAGGAACCCAAAGTGCTATTTTATCCGAAAAGTTAGGGATTAACACCTATTCGGCCGGTGAGTTGTTGAGAGAGGCGACTTTATCCGGGACGCGTGAAGGGAAAGCGATTAAAAAGCTGATTGATAAAGGGAATTTGGTTCCTGCGAAATACATTGTGAACCGGATTAAGGAAAAGTTGATGGAACCGGAAAATCTGAAAGGGTATATTTTGGATGGGTTTCCTCGGACTTTGGATCAAGCAAAAGTATTTGAAAAAATGCAAAAGAAGTCTTATTTCCAAAAGAACAACCTGTGTGTTGATTTGGTCATTCTTTTGCAGGTGCCGGATGATTATGTGATTGAGCGCATCATCGGGCGCAGTCAATGTGCCAACTGTGGGACATTGTATCATGAAAAATATAAACCGACAAAGGTGTTCGGCGTATGCGATGCCTGTGGCGGAAAAGAATTTACACGGCGGGCGGACGATACCTATGAAACGGTAGTATCTAGACTCCGCAATTACCGCTCTGTAACGGCTCCGGTTATACCTTACTACGAAGAAAAGGGGCTTTTAGTGTGCGTTGATGGGACGGGACCCATTGACGTGGTTAGTGAAAAGATAAGAAAAATAGTAGGATACTGAATTCGGGCTTGACACCGGACGAAAAATAGAGTATAATTCCCGCTCGTTCAGGTGTCCTTAAAAAGGTCTGAGCTTGGTTTTGTATTATTTTTTATAGGTTTAATGGAGAAGTACCTTGGCACGTATTGCTGGTGTAAACATTCCGACGTCTAAATTGGTTGTCATTGGGTTGACATACATTTACGGCATTGGTCGGAAAAAAGCTGAAGAAATCTGCACACAGGTCGGCATTCCCGCGAATAAGCGCGTGAGCGATCTGACAGATGAAGAAACGTTGAAAATTCGTGAGTTGATCGATAATTCCTATCATGTGGAAGGGGATTTGCGTCGCGAAGTTTCGTTAAATATCAAACGTCTGATGGACTTGGGTTGTTATCGTGGGTTGCGTCACCGGAAAGGGTTGCCGGTTCGCGGTCAACGGACACACACGAATGCCCGCACACGCAAGGGTAAAGCCATTGCGATTGCCGGTAAGAAGAAAGTCACTAAGTAAGGCGGAAAGGATAGATTTCGATGGCTGAAACAAAAACAGTGCGGACAAAAAACCGCGACAGAAAGAATATCGCAGTGGGCGTTGCTCATGTGAATTCGACTTTTAACAACACAATGATCACAATTACGGACACACAGGGGAATGCGATTTCCTGGTCTTCGTCGGGATTAAAAGGGTTCAAAGGATCTCGTAAATCGACGCCGTATGCGGCTCAAGTTGCGGCCGATGATGCGGCGCGTAAAGCGATGGAGCATGGGTTGAAGACAATCGATGTTTATGTAACGGGTCCGGGCACCGGCCGTGAATCGGCTCTGCGTGCTTTCCAAGCTGCCGGATTAGTGATTACGTCCATTAAGGACATTACTTCTCTGCCGCACAACGGATGCCGTGCGCGGAAACGTCGGAGAGTTTAGTATTTTTCGGAGAAACGGGAAGCGGCCTGTTTTCCGTTTCTTCATTATCTTAACAAAGGGGATCCTCTTATGATGATACAAAAAAATTGGCAAGAGCTTATTAAACCGGATAAGTGTTCGGATGACCAGGTTGTTCCCGGTATGAAAGCCACAATGATTGTGGAGCCGTTGGAGCGTGGATTCGGGACGACACTCGGGAATGCTTTGCGTCGGGTTTTGTTATCCTCCCTGCAGGGTGGTGCGGTGACGGCGATTAAGATTGCCGGTGTGTTGCATGAATTCTCATCCATTCCGGGTGTGCGGGAAGATGTTACCGAAATTATTTTAAATATCAAATCTCTTGCCTTAAAAGTGGATGCCGAAGGTCCGCAACGCATTTATTTAAACGCGACGGGACCGGGGGTTGTTACGGCGGCTCAGATTGTGACAAATCACACGGTGGAAGTGATGAATCCGGATTTGGTGATTTGTACATTAGACAAAGACGCCAGCATTGATATTGAAATGATTGTCAACACGGGTAAAGGGTATGTTACGGCGGCTCAAAACCGTCCGGAAGATTGCCCGATCGGGTTGTTACCGATTGATTCAATCTATTCACCGGTTAAGTCCGTTGTGTATAAAACGGTCAATGCGCGGGTTGGTCAACAAACAGACTATGATAAGTTGTATTTGACGGTTGAGACGAACGGTGTTGTGACGCCGGAAGATGCGGTTGCTTTGGCGGCGCGTATTTTGCAAGAGCAGTTAAAAGTCTTTATCAACTTTGAAGAACCGGAAGAAGCGACATTAGAGGACAAGATTGCCGATTTACCGTTCAACAAGAATTTATTGTTGAAAGTGGACGAGTTGGAGTTATCTGTCCGTTCGGCGAACTGTTTGAAAAACGACAACATTATTTACATCGGTGATTTGGTTCAAAAAACCGAAGCCGAGATGTTGCGGACTCCGAATTTCGGGCGTAAATCTTTGAATGAGATCAAAGAATTACTTGCGAGTATGGATTTGCATCTGGGTATGCAGGTTGAAGGATGGCCTCCGGAAGATCTGGAAGAGTTATCCGCAACTGTGGATTCAGAGGCTTAAAGTCAAACCGCCGGGAGTGGTTCCCGGCGTCTGACCTTTGCATTACCTAAACCGGGTGTGGATGGTCGGTTAACGTTATCGGCTTTGCGCGTTCAAGGCCTAAAAAAAGGAAAGGAAAGATAACATGCGTCACGGTTTTAAAAAAAGAACACTTAACAGAAAAATCGCACATCGTCGTGCTTTGTTTGCCAATATGGCAGCGGCGTTGATTAAACACGAGCAAATCAAAACAACTTTACCGAAAGCTAAAGAGTTGCGTCCGGTTTTTGAAAAACTGGTTACCAAATCCAAGGAAAATACGCTGCACGTACGTCGTCAGTTGTTGTCTTTCCTGCGCGATGAAAAGATGGTTGAAAAATTATTATCCGTCTTGGGACCGCGTTACAAAGAACGCAAAGGTGGCTATGTTCGTGTGTTAAAGGCCGGTTTCCGTTTCGGAGATTGCGCGCCGATGGCGATTGTTGAATTAGTGGATCGGGATGTGACAGCCAAGGGTCAGGATTCCGGTCAAATCGTTGAAGTGGAGGCCGATGCTCCGGTCGCCGAAGAAGCACCGAAAACGAAAAAAGCTTCCAAGTCAGCAAAAGCTAAAGAAGAAGCGAAAGCCGAGTAATTTAGGATAAGGTGGAAAAAGGAAGCGTTTCGGCGCTTCCTTTTTATTTTGAGGGAAAAGACATGACAGCAAAAACGAAAGAAAGAATAGTTCAAATGTTTGCCGCCCAAAAGATTTACAGAACGGAGGTGGATCGCCGAAAGATAAAACGTTCGGCTGATAAGCGAAATAAATTAATGACCAGACAACGGAAGAATCAGGAAAAACAATACGCTTAAAAGAGGCTGTTAAGCCTCTTTTTTTTACCATAAACTGTAACGAAAAAAGGGTCAATAAAAAGTTATAAAAACGTATAACATGGGCGCAGATATGAAGTCAAGAAAAAAATGAAATAACAAAAAGACTTCCTGTATGTTGAGGAAAATGGGGGATAAGATGAAAAAATGTAAAAATTAAATGACCATTAAATTTTTACAGGAAAGGGAAATGGGAATGAGAAAAAAGGACTTGCGTGTTGTAGGGAAGCCTTCGACAGAGGGGCATTATGTGTTACAGGATCCCCGGGTCAAGCCCGAGGATGACACATTTATGAAAGAGACCGAGGATGCCCCGTCATCCGAGAGACGAATTTTAGGTGGAATTGGGGGATCCAGAAAGGGTGATGAATCGGGTCGATCGATGGTGGAAATGCTGGGTGTGTTGGCCATCATGGGATTGTTGGCTATCGGTGGGATTATGGCTTACCGATACGCTGTTACGAAATATCAAGCAAATGAGACGTTTAATGAACTGCGCCGCCGGGTGGTAATTCACTCTCAACAGAGTATAACGGGCACGCCTTTATCTCAGGTGGAAATGGGAGAGACAACGCAAATGGGCTATCCGATAGCCGTTGCGCGTGTGGACAGCGGCTTTTTTGAGTTAACATTACAAGACATTGACAAGCGTCTGTGTCAAGAAATGGTTCGGACGGGATGGACGTTGCCGACACAGACGCGTGTGAACGGTATTGTGGTAGGGACGAATCCGGCGGCTTGCGGGGAAGAGAACGTCCTTGTGTTCCGATTCCAGGCGGAAATGGGAGGATGTAAAACGGACGCGGATTGTCCTTGCGGAACGTGCGCAAACGGGACGTGTCAGACGAGTTGCAGCAGCGGGGAAAGCTGCGTTAAAAACTTTGATGACGGGCAATATGTGTGTTGCCCGGGTGGAAAAGTAGTCGGCAACAGTTGTTGTGAACATCCGGGCGAAAACGGCACGTGTTGTGATGAAAATAGCAAATATTGTTGTCCGCCCGATAAGCCGTTGTATGCACAAGGAAAATGTTATGACTGTGAGGAACAGTTTGTGATATTCGGTGTGGATACAGCCAATACGGAAACACGAAACAAATATGTGCAAATTTGTAATCGATGTCAAGATCGATGGGTATCGTCATATCATAATTTCAGATGTTATAAGCCGTGTCCTGAAGGAGAGATAATTGATTATACAGGAACTTGCCATACCTGTGATGATTCCTCTTTTTTCAGACTTGACGGCACAGATCCGTCATGGTATCTGAGTGCCGAGGAGTGTTTTAAATGCCCGGGTGTTCGCTTTGCCGGATCGGGAGATTACGGGCAATGGAGTAATTATGGAACAGGATGTTATAATTGCTATGATCCTGAACAATCTGTTGAATTCGGAACATATGGAACACCCAGTTACACAGGAGGAAGCCGGAAACATCAAAATGCTTGCGACGCCTGTCCCAACAGACGATCGATTAATGATCTTTATTGTGCCAAATACTGTGAGGATGGAAAAGTATGGGACAATGTCGGGCAATGCCATGCGTGCGATGAAGAGGCAGATTTTAACGTGCAAGGTGTTCCGGAAAACAAATGTGCGTGTCCCGGTGTGCGGTATTTGGACGGCAATATGTGTAAAAAATGTCCCGAAGACCTATCCGCTTTAACACCCGAACAGCAGGCACAATGCGGGGGATAACAAAAAGAAAGACTGAACAAAAAAACATAAAATCAGCTTGATTTTTCTTTGGATTCTTTGTATAATCTCATCCATGACAGAAAAACAAAATGAGATAAAATCAACGGAAAACATTAAGGAAACGAAGCTGGCCGACGCATTGTCCGAGCGATATTTAGCCTATGCCATGTCAACAATTGTGGCGCGTTCTTTGCCGGATGTGCGTGACGGTTTGAAACCGGTGCATCGTCGTCTTTTATTTGCCATGCGTCAATTAAAATTAGATCCGGCGACAGGGTTTAAAAAATGTGCGCGCGTGGTGGGTGATGTGATTGGTAAATACCATCCGCATGGGGATACCTCGGTTTACGAAGCGATGGTTCGTTTGGCGCAGGATTTTGCCGTGCGTTATCCGTTGGTTGATGGTCAGGGTAACTTTGGCAACATTGACGGAGACAGAGCCGCGGCGATGCGCTATACGGAAGCGCGTTTAACGCCGGTCGCCATGGCTTTAATGGACGGTTTGGATGATAACGCCGTTGATTTTGAAAAGACGTATGACGGAGAGGAGGAAGAGCCGAGTGTGATGCCCGCCGCTTTTCCGAATTTGTTGGCGAACGGATCATCCGGGATTGCCGTCGGTATGGCAACGAACATTCCGCCGCATAATGTTGGGGAAATATGTGATGCGTTGCAATATTTGATTAAACATCCGGACTGTGAAATTGTGAAGATGCTTGATTTTGTGCAAGGGCCGGATTTTCCGACAGGCGGGATTTTAGCGGAGTCCCGAGCCAACATCATCAAGGCTTATACAACAGGGCGCGGTGCGATGAAAGTGCGTGCCAAGTGGGAAAAAGAAGAGTTGTCACACGGGCAGTATCAGATTGTTGTGACGGAAATTCCGTATGGTGTTCCCAAATCAGACCTGATCATGAAAATTGCCAAGTTGTTATCGGAAAAGAAGTTGCCTTTGTTGGCGGATATACGGGATGAATCGGCGGACAAGGTGCGTATTGTCCTGGAACCGAAATCACGAACGGTCGCGCCGGAACAATTAATGGAGCATTTGTTTAAAAACACGGAGTTGCAGATTAACTTCAACTTGAACATGAATGTGTTGGATGCGGATCACACGCCTCGGGTGATGAATTTAAAAGAGGTGTTGGCGGCCTTTTTAAAGCATCGGGACGCAGTGTTGGTGCGTCGATCCCGTTTTCGGTTAGATAAAATCGCGCACCGCATGGAATTATTGCAGGGCTTTTTAATCACCTATTTGAATCTGGACAGGGTTATTGAAATCATCCGCAACGAGGACGAACCCAAGCCGATTATGATTGAAGAGTTCAGTTTGTCGGAAGTTCAGGTCGAGGCGATTTTGAACATGCGGTTGCGCTCTTTAAGAAAATTGGAAGAGGCGCAGTTAAAGACCGAATTCGAAAATCTGGCTCTGGAAAAGGCGGGGTTGGAAAACCTGTTATCCGACGAGCAGATACGATTTAAAAAATTGTCCGAAGAAATCGGCGAAATCAAAAAGCAATTCGGGGCAAAAACGGTTTTAGGGGCGCGGCGCACGCAAATTGCGGAAGCGGTTGTCAGCATTGATGTTCCGATTGAGGCCATGATTGAGAAAGAACCGATCACCGTTGTTTTATCGAAAAAAGGGTGGATTCGGGCATTAAAAGGTCATACGGAGACGGACGATTTAAAATTCAAGGAAGGGGACAGTTTGAAGTTGGCTTTAAAGGCCTACACAACGGACAACATCATGTTGTTTGCCTCAAACGGTCGGTTTTACACGATTTTGGGTGATAAAATCCCGGGCGGTCGCGGTTTTGGGGAGCCGTTGCGGTTATCAATCGATTTACCGGAGGACGCCGACATTGTAACGTTGTTTGTCTGGCAAGCGGATGAACAGTTATTGGTTGCCTCTTTGAAAGGAAAAGGATTTATTGTCCGGACGAAAGACATTATTGCCCAGACGCGTTCGGGGAAAATCATTTTGAATTTATCGGATGATGACAAAGCTGTTTTATGTCGTCCGGCGGTGGGGGATCACGTTGCCGTTATCGGCACAAACCGAAAGATGATTGTGTTCAAAGCGGCGGAAATTCCAACGATGACACGCGGTAGTGGTGTCATGTTACAAAAATACGCGGGTGCGGCTTTATCCGACGTTAAATTCTTTAATTTGGAGGAAGGGTTGGCTTTCCCGTCCGGAAATGGTATTCGGGTTGAACGGAACATAGAGTTGTGGTTGGCCAAACGGGCAAGTGTCGGTAAAATTCCGCCGGTCGGGTTTCCGCGGAGTAATAAATTCGGGCATTAAAATCGTCACGTTTTTAAAATACGAATCAAAAAAAACGCCTCACTCTGTCGAGTGGGGCAAACGATTATCGTTGGCGTTGAGCGTTGAACGCTTGTCGGAGAAAAGTGGGGCGATTGTTTCCAATTAGAACGATATCGGCAAAAACAGATGCTATTTTGCCGTCTTTGTATTCAACTTTACGAATGAGGCTGCCATTCGGAGCATAGTTTGTTTTTTGCGACGATTTTCCGTTTTCATCGAATTGAATCCTTTTCTTTATTGTGCCGTCATCATAAAATTCTGTTATACGTCACGGTGTTCCGAGTGAAGAGCACAGGATTGTTCGGATCAATGTATGATTCTTATCAAATGTTTCCCGAGACAGGGGTAATTGGTTGAAACCATATTCCGTTTTGGATTTTAATTCCCCCGAGGCATCATATTTCCATTTCGTTTTCAGTTCATTGTTTGAATCATACTGTGTGCGGGATAGAATATGACCGTTTTGATCGTATTCATTTTTAAAACGACTGAAAGCGTTGTGTCCCGATTTTGTTTTAATATTGCCGTTTTCGTATCGTTCTATGGCTATATTCGATTGAGATGTATCTGTCATATGATCCTCTGTTTATTAAGCCGATATATTTTGTTTTATATTATAACTATCCCTTTGTTTTATCAAGAAATATTTTTATCAAAGTATACGAAGAGGCGAAGAGGTTGTGTTTGGGGCAGTACTTTTTTTATTTTTTTAAGCTTGCCTTTTTTTATTCTTTCCTGTAACCTAAAAACAAAGAAGGAGAAAACGATGCGGATAAAATCATTATTAAGTATTTTAGGTGTTTTAACGGTATCAACCTCTGTTTGTGCCGCCGGCAACGGAATGGAAATTTTGGGAACATATGATGCGTGGACGGCGTATGTGTTTCAGGATAAAGACGGAAAAGTATGTTACATGACCAGTGAGCCGACAAAGTCGCAAGGTAAATATAAAATTCGGGATGATGTTTTTTTATTTGTGACACATCGGATGGCGGATAAAACGTTTGACGTTGTTAATGTTATGGCCGGCTACACTTATCGCAAAGGATCCAAACCGACATTTACGGTTGACAAGAAAAAACCGGTGTCTTTGGTATCTCATGCCGACACGGCATGGACCAAGGACGGTAAAACGGACAGGGTGTTGGTGGATCAGATGCGCAAGGGGAGCACGGCTGTTTTGAAAGGGACTTCGCAGCGCGGCACATTAACGACGGACACGTTTTCCCTGAAAGGATTTTCCAAAGCCTATCGGGCGATTCAAAAAGCATGCGGACGTGAATAAATGAAAGAATTAATCGGCCTGAGCTTTGACGCGTTAACGCAGGAGTTGATTGCGATGGGGGAAAAGCCTTTTCGCGCCAAACAGTTGTGGCATTGGATTTATAACAAAGGGGAAACGGATTTTTCCAAAATGACAACATTGGCCAAGCCGTTTCAAGCAAAATTGGCGGGATTGTATACGGTTACGCATCCGAAGATTGTAACCGAACAAACTTCGGTTGACCGAACGCGTAAATGGTTGGTTGAGTTTCAAGACGGAAAACAGGTGGAATGCGTGTATATTCCGGAAGCCGACCGGGGGGCGGTGTGTATTTCGACACAGGTCGGTTGCGCCCAGGGATGTCGGTTTTGTCATACCGGAACGCAAAAGATGATGCGCAACCTGACGGCAGGGGAAATTGTCGGACAATTCATGACCGCGCGGGACAGTTACGGGGAATGGCCGACGCCGACGGATGAGACGCGTTACCTGTCCAACATTGTTGTGATGGGAATGGGGGAGCCCCTTTATAACTTTGATCATTTAAAAACGGCTTTGCGGATTTTAATGGACGGTGACGGGATCGCGATTTCCAAGCGAAAAATCACGGTATCGACGGCCGGTATGGCGGATCATATCCCGGAGTTGGCGGATCTGGGGGTCAAGTTGGCGGTCAGTCTGCACGCGCCGAATGATGATATTCGAAATCAAATTATGCCGATTAACCGTAAATTCCCGCTGAAGACTTTGATTGAGGCGTGTAAAGAATATCAACGTCGTTCCGAGCGACGGCAGTTCATCACAATGGAATACGTGATGTTAAAAGGGATCAATGATCAGCCGGAACACGCGCGGGAATTGATGGAGCTTGTGAAAGGGTTGGAGGTTAAATTCAATCTGATACCGTTCCATTATTGGGACGGTGCACCGTTTGAGCCCAGTAGTAACAATGCGATTCACCGGTTTTCCAAGATATTGGAGGAAAATTGGTTTGCGGCCCCTATTCGCCGGTCGCGGGGGGAAGACATTATGGCGGCCTGCGGGCAGTTGAAATCCGCAAAAGGCAACATTGACAAGGGGTAAGATATCATAAAGAAAAACGATTATGAAAATCGTCTTTTATCCGGTTCAGGTTATTATTCAAAATAGAAGAGTGTCACAAAAGTGTCATTTGATTTTTGTATGCGTTTCGGGTATATAATAAAACAGTTTTTTTAACAAAATGAGAGGAAATAAAATGAAAACAGGTATTATGTCCGGTAAGAAAGGCTTGATTATGGGCGTTGCGAACGATCACTCCATCGCTTGGGGGATTGCGAAAGCATTGGCCGATCAAGGTGCCGAACTAGCGTTCACGTATCAGGGGGAGACATTGGAAAAGCGGGTGCGTCCTTTGGCCGAATCCGTCGGTTCCGATATTATGATTCCGTGCGATGTGTTGGATTCCGCTTCGATGGACGCTGCCTTTCGGACAATCAAAGACAAATGGGGCAAGATGGACTTTGTGGTTCACGCCATTGCTTTTTCGGACAAGAACGAATTGAAAGGTCGGTATGTGGATACAACCGCCGCTAATTTCAGCAATTCGATGTTGATTTCCTGTTATTCTTTCACGGATGTTTGCCGTCGTGCCGCCGAATTAATGCCGGACGGCGGGTCATGCCTGACTCTGACATATTTGGGTGCGGAGCGGTATATTCCGAACTATAACGTCATGGGTGTGGCGAAAGCGGCGTTGGAGGCTTCCATCCACTTTATCGCGTTTGACCTGGGGCATCAAAACATTCGGGTTAACGCCATTTCCGCGGGGCCGGTTCGGACGTTGGCCGCGGCCGGTATCGGTGACTTCCGCCAGATTTTGGGTTGGACGGAAAACAACTCGGCTTTGTGTCGCAACGTGACGATTGAAGACGTTGGCGGAACGGGTCTGTATTTGTGCAGTGATTTAGCATCAGGCGTAACGGGTGAAATCATCCATGTGGATGCGGGATACAGCCGTAACGCGATGATTAATCCGAAGAATGCTCAAAAATCCGCGGAATTATTGAGTTCGTTTAAATTATCGGAATAAGTTTCCACAGGCAGGAAAAGCAGACGCCCGTTTTATGACGGGCGTTTGTTTTTGTGAGGGAGGATTCATATAAAACTAAAGATCCGCCCAACGTCTGAAATCGTCTCCCCGTTCCGCAAAATTGGTATACATATTGTAACTGGGTGCCGCGGGGGATAATAAAATGGTGCCTCCCCGAGGGGTCATGTGTTGTGCGATATTAACGGCGGTCGGCATTTCCGATGTAATACCGGTTTCGATGCCTGCTGTTTGCGCCATATCGGCCAATTTACTACCTGTATCGGGAAGGGTGACCAAACGGATTCGGTCTTTATGTTCGGCCATATAGGCGACCAAAGCGGTATAATCCTGTCCCCGATCCAAACCGCCGGCAATCAGCGTGATGGCCTGACCTTTATCAAGGGCTTTCAAGGCGGCGATGGCGGTTTCGGGGGTTGTTGAGATACTGTCGTCGACATAGGCAATGCCGTTCCGGTGTCCGATGGTTTGCAAGCGATGAGGCAGCGCGTGAAAGGTTTTAAACGCGTCAGCGCAAGCGGCCGGTTGCAACCCCAACAAGTCGACGACCGTCAAGACGGCGCAAGCGTCTTCGGCGTTGTGCAGACCGGGCAGGGGTAAATCCGATATCGGAAACAAAGGGAAGGCATCGTTATAGAACCACCCTTTAGAAATATGGATAGCCGATTCGGCGTTGAAATAAACCGCGGAAATATCCGATGTCAAGCGGGAGGTTTGATCACTTGTCGCATTCAGGACGGCTTGTCGCGCCAATCGAATCATGTGCAATTTATCTTCATAATACCGTTCGTGTGAGGTATGCCACTGGAGATGTTCCGGATACAGATTGATTAGAACGCCTATGTCCGGGCGACCGGTTAAATCGGCGCATTGATAACTGGACATTTCGGCGACAATATAATCAGCGTCTGTATCGACCAACGTTAACAACGGCACCCCGATATTGCCGCCCAACTCGACAGATTGTCCCAAATGTTTCAAGGTATGCGCCAACAGAGCCGAGGTTGTGCTTTTGCCTTTGGTGCCTGTTATGGCGATGACATGCGTTGTTTCTTTTTTGTTGGCAAAAAACAGGTTAGTGCCGGAGGTCACTGTAATGCCCTTTTGAACGGCCTCTTGTATTTCGGGGCGATACAGGCTGACCCCGGGAGATTTGACCAGAACATCACATTTTAAAATATCGGGCGTGTTGGCTTCCTCAATTTCGATTAATTTAGCCGTCGGGCAATGATCGGATATAGCTTTCCAGGCGGTTTGACCCTCCTTACCCATACCCCAGATTCCGATTTTTTTATGCTCTAAATTGTGCCAATACATTTTCTGCCAGCTCCTTAGGTATTAAATGGGATGCGGCGGGGGTAAATATCAAGCCCTCCGCCGGAAAGGGAACACATGATTTCAATGCGTGAATAACGGTGTCGTTTTGCCAATTCGGGCGTGCTGCCAACTGATGAAAAGCCCAGCGGGATTCATCGAATTCGCCGACACATTCAAACGGTTTGTGTCCGGACAAACCCAACAATTCACGATAGCCTTCAATTTGTTCGGCATCGTTGAGCGGATTGTTTCCGACAAGGCGAATCAAGGTATCTTTATCCATAAACGGTGCCAGGATTAAAAAGACGAAACGGCATTTATCACAGGTTCCGCACCAACGGTCAAGGCGTTTTGTTTTATCTAATTTAAAAGCTTTGTTACAGCTGGTAAACAGGGGAAAATAATCGGGGCACAAAGTGGAAAACAGGCGGGCGATATGGGCTTCGGACAGCGGGCGCAAAAGTGAGAAATAGCGAAAGTCCGGGGTTATTGTTTGTGTTATTTTGAAGAAGTCACGTTCAAAATCCAAAGATTTACTGTATTGATGATTAATGACCAGACTTCCCTGTATCAGGTTGCCGGAACTGGCCGACCGTTCACAGGACATGACAACATATTTTTTGTCATACAAAACGGCGGCAGCCCACAGGATAAATGCCAAAATGCCGGTAATCGGAACATGACCGTTATACACGTGTCCGGCGGTATTCAATTCGATCAGGCGCGGATCTATCCGGCGGCTTAAAACAAAAGAGGGCAGACCCGCGCTTTCCATACAATCACGTATCGGGCGCGGCGCGCCTATGGCGATTGTGGCGGCGGGTAAATCGGTTTGTTTGATGAGCTCAACGGTAACACAGGAATCTTTTCCGCCGCCGACGGGAATCAAGGCATTATAGGGTAAACGGAGATCAATCGCCCGGCGTTGTGCGTTTTTATCCGAGGGAAAATGAATTTGACCTTGTAAATTTAAATTGTTTCTGACGGCAAATTCGCCCAATCCGTTTAAATAAAAACGGTTGAAAAAGGCGGCTTCATCGATGGTCAGCGGTTGCGTTTCCACAATTAGATTTGGGGGCAAAAAGGCCTTATAATAACTGATCCCCGCAGCGATATGAAGCAGGTGGAAAATCTGATCCAAAACATATTTTTTGGCGGGGGATAAGTGAAGCGGTGCGTCCGGAAAAATAATTTGTTCGGAAAAGGTTTCATCGTTATCCACGGCATAGGTCAGAGTTAAAATTCCCGTTTCCGATGAAAAATCAACATTTTTATAATAAAAAGCCTTGCACAAAATCTTTTTTCCTTTTACAATCTGAAATAACGTATATTGTATACATATTTTATCATTTTTTCAAGGGGAGAATGTGTGATGTCTGTTATCTCAAAAATAAAAACGGCGAATGTGGTTTTTGTGTTATTGATGATTTCTTTGGGGGTTGTAGGATATCTGGCTTTCAGAGATGTGTTTCGAACGCCCGAGGAACAATTGGCGTATGGGATTGAAATGCTGGATAAAAAACAATATGGAGCGGCTGAACGGGCTTTGTCGAAGGCAACGGACGGCACTTCAAAAGAAACGGTTATTCAAGCGGCGTGGCGGTTGGGCAATTTATACCGGATCGGCGCGGACGGATTTCCCGTGAACGGTCCGAAAGCCGAGATGTTCTTGGAAAAGGCCGCTTCTTTAGGGTATGCGCCGGCGCAATATGAATTGGCTTTGATGTATGACGTGGGGGACAAAATACCCGAAAACAGGCAGAAAGCCGTCGGATGGATGAATTATGCGGCTCAGGCCGGATTACCGGAGGCTTTATACGGTTTGGGCGTTTGGGCCGAGCGCGGATATATGGGGACACCGGATATGGGTAAGGTTATAACGTTATATAAAGCGGCGGCGACCAAGGGGCATATTAACGCGATGAAAAGTCTGATTGTTTTATATGGCGACGGGTTCGGCGGTTTTCCGCACAACCTTGAATGGTCGGCATATTGGTTGAATGAATTAAATAAAAAAGCAGAGGAACAAAAGAAATGACATTAAAGTATCGGAAAGACTATCAAGCACCACATTATCGGTTGCCGACGACGGAATTGGATTTTAAATTGGATCCGACGGATACGATTGTAAAAGCGCGGTTGACGTTTAAAGAATATGACACCCGCCGCCCCTTGGTTTTAAACGGGCAATATATGGAGTTATCGGAGATTCGTTTGAATGGGGACGTGTTATCGCGGGATGATTATGCGTTAACGGACAAAACGTTAACGATTTCGCCCGTTAAACCCGATTTCGTTTTGGAGACAACGGTGCATATCAATCCGGAGGCGAATACGCGTTTGATGGGGCTTTATACGTCGAACGGTATGTTTTGCACACAATGTGAGCCGGAGGGATTTCGCAGTATCACGTATTATCCGGATCATTCGGATGTGCCGAGTCGGTGGACGGTAACGATTCATGCCGATCGGACAAAATATCCGGTTTTATTGTCGAACGGGAACAAGGTGAAAGACGAAGGCAACACGGTTGTTTTTGAGGATCCTTTCAATAAACCGAGTTATTTGTTCGCTTTGGTAGCCGGGGATTTAGATTCGTTACACGATACGTTTCAGACACTGTCCGGCAAGAGTGTCCGGTTGGGGCTTTATTGTGAAAAAGGAAAAAAGGATCGGTTGGGATGGGCGATGGACGCTTTGAAAAAGGCAATGGCCTGGGACGAACGCCGGTTCGGATTGGAATATGATTTGGATTCATTCAACATTGTGGCCGTGTCGCATTTTAATGCCGGCGCGATGGAAAACAAGTCTTTAAACATTTTCAACGACGCGGCATTGTTGGCTTCTCCGGATACGGCGACGGATGCGACGTATGAATATATTGAGCATGTCATCGCGCACGAATATTTCCATAACTACAGCGGCGATCGGGTAACGCTTCGCAGTTGGTTTGAATTGTCTTTAAAAGAGGGGTTTACGGTCTTTCGGGATCAGGAATTCGGATATGATGTGCGGTCGCGTGCCGTCGGACGGATTGATGACGCAATCACGTTGCGGTCGTATCAGTTCCCCGAAGATGACGGGCCTTTGTCGCACCCGGTTCGTCCGGACGCTTATCATGAAATCGAAAACTTTTATACATTGACGATTTATGAAAAAGGGGCGGAAGTCATCCGGATGCAACAGGCGATTGTAGGGGATGAAGCTTTCCGGAAGGGGTGTGATATTTATTTCAGCCGATATGACGGGCAGGCGGTTACGATTGACGAGTTTGTCAAAGCGATTGAAGACGGATCCGGCGTTGACATGACGCAATTCAAACAATGGTATTCCGTCGCCGGCCGACCGCGGGTCGCCGTTCGGACAAGTTGGCAAGACGGAACGTTCACGGTTCAATTGAGTCAGACACACAAAACGTGTCCGACCCCGTTTGTCATTCCATTGAAATACGGATTGGTCGGGGCTGACGGAAAAGATATGCGGACGGGAACATTTATTTTAGATCAGGCCGATCAGACTTTTACATTTGATCAGTTGCCTGAAAAGCCGGTGTTATCAATCAATCGGTTCTTTACGTCTCCGGTGGATGTTGACATAACCTATACGGATGAGGAACGGTTGCGTTTAATGACGTATGATTCGGATTTATTTAATCGGTATGATGTCGGTCATCAATATGCGTTGGAGGCGATGGCTGATATGGTTAAAAACAAACGTTTTGAACCGGATATGAAGGTCATTCGGGCATTGGGATCGTATTTGACGCAGCCGGGGTTGGACAAAGCTTTCTTGGCGCGGGCGATTGTTCTTCCGACGGAGGAAGATTTGGTTGACCGGTTGGATGAAGTTGACATTGAAGCGGTTAAGGAAGCGCGTCGGGTAATGCGGCAGGCTTTCGCGGACACATACTATGCCGATTTATTACGGTTGTATCGGGAAAACGAAGTATCGGGAGCCTATAAGCCCGATGCCGAATCGGCTGCAAGGCGGGCGGTGCGAAACGTCGCTTTGGGATATTTGGCTTTGACGTTCCATAAAGATTTGGTTTGGGCGCAATATCAGGCGGCCGATAATTTAACGGACAGGTTATCCGCGTTAAGTATTTTAGTGAATAATGATTTGGACGACAAAGACGAGGCGTTGGCCGATTTTTACAATCGTTACAAAGGGGACGACCTGGTTTTGAACAAGTGGTTTGCGATACAGGCGCGTGCTCCGAAAGGCGACGCGTTGGCGGTTGTTAAAGGGTTAATTAATCATCCGGTATTTGATTATAAAAACCCGAACAAAGTGCGTGCCGTTATCGGGGCGTTTTCGGGAAATCTGGGTGCTTTTAATCGGGCGGACGGCGAAGGCTATCGTTTCTTTGCCGGACAGTGCGCATTGATTGATAAATTAAATCCGCACTTGTCGGCGCGGTTGTTGACAGCGTTTTCAAAATATCGCAAGTTTGACGCGACACGGCAGTCGGCGGCGCGTGAGGTTATGACGAACCTGTTGGCTATTGATGATTTGTCGACGAATGCGCGTGAAACGGTTGAACGGATTATGGCATAGGGAGGATACATGGAAAACTTGGAAAAAGTTGTTGCCGATTTAAATGTTTTAAACGATCAAGCCCGGTTCGCGGAGGCGTTGGCCGAGGTAGAAAACATCTTAAATCAAGAGCAAGAGGAATCGTCCCTGTATGTGGTTAAAGGAAACGCTTTGTATGGGCTCGGTCGGTTTGAGGAGGCGTTGGCATCGTATGCGCAGGCGATTGAGGTCGATACGTTTGATGTTCAAGCACGCTGTAATTACGGGTCGACGCTCTACACACTCGGTCGGTATGTGGATGCTTTGAATGCTTGTGATGCCGCTATTTTAACGGATGAGACCTTTGCGCCGTCCTATGTGAACGCGGCGCATTGTCTGGTGGCTTTACGGCATGAGGAAGAGGCCGTTTACGCTTTGCGTCAGGCCTTTGTCTTGGAGCCGAACGACGCGGCTCTGGGGCGGACGGTTGCGGATATGGCCGCCGACCTGGAAGATTATGACGTTGCGCGGGACACGTATTTTGCCGTGGCGGCGTTGCCGGATGCCGCGCCGGATACGGCGGAAGCCATTTATCACTTTTTTATGAAAGCCAAAGAAAACGGGGTGGAACGTATCACTTTAATGAAAGATATTGATTTATGGCGTCAAAAATTCGGGCGGAATCCGGAGGTTTTAAGATTATCCGGTGAGTTGTTAAAGGGATAGCGGTTCACTTTAAAAGAAAAGATTTGCTTTTTGATTGGAAAAGCTGTATCCTGACACAGATTAAACTGTAATAGGAAAGGAAAAAATATGGCAGGCAGTATTAATAAGGTCACTTTGGTCGGTAATTTGGGGCGGGATCCGGAAATTCGTCACACCAATGCCGGACAAAAAATCGTTCACTTATCAGTGGCGACATCAGACACATGGAAAGACAAATCCGGGGAACGTCAAGAACGGACGGAATGGCATCGTGTTGTCGTATTTAACACCAATTTGGCCGATTTTGCGGAGCGATTCTTAAAAAAAGGGTCAAAGGTTTATGTTGAGGGAGCTTTGCAAACACGTAAATATACAGATGCTTCCGGACAGGAAAAGTTTACGACGGAAGTTGTTTTGGGTGCTTATCGTGGTGAGTTGGTTCTTTTGGATAATCGTAACTCAAATACAGACATGGGGATGTCCTCCGATACTTCATCGGCTGCTTCGATGGATAATACGGCTTCTAACGGCTGGGATAGTGCTTCGTCAAGCGGTGAGGCTGGCGGTTTTGATGATGAGATTCCGTTTTAGGAGAATTAAAACTAAAGAAAGCGGTTCATATTTGAACCGCTTTCTTTTTATTCAATACCGCTTTTAATCATAACACAAAAATGAACAATATTTTTTTATACTTTTAAGAAAATTCATAGATTTTATTTTTCCTTTAAAATTTAATAAATTTTTCTTGTCCAACAATCTTTTTCTATGCTATTTAAGATTCATTATTTTTATATAGAAAGGAAGATTTATGGATAAAAAACAAACCGCTAATCTAAGAAATCAATCTTGTCAAAATGAGTCGGGAAAATCGATGGTTGAAATGTTGGGTGTCTTGGCTTTGATGGGATTATTGGCTATTCTGGGGGCTAAAGGATATAATATGGCGATGGAACGTGTGGCGTCGACCCGGATTTTGAATGAAGTCAATCGACGCTCCGTTGTTTACGCACAACAGATGATGAGTCATACCGAACTGTCGGAATTGGATTCGTCAGAGATGCCCGAAACAATAGAAGGCGGATATGCTTTTTCAGCCCGGCCTTTGGATAACGCTTTTTTTACGATTACCGTTGAAAATGTGGAAAAAGAAGTCTGTGCTCACATGGTTGATTTGAATATGAAAACGGCGTTACGGCTACGTGTTGACGGGCAGATTTCCACAGGGGACAGTCAGATTTGCCAAAAAAGCAACGGCACGTTGGAATATACATTTTCTAAATTGTTAACTCCTTGTGAGGATTGTTTGGATAATATAACGACTTGTTCTTCAAACGCAGATTGTGAGGCAAATTATGAGTGTAAAAACGGCGTTTGCTCTTGTGCAATTCCATGTGGTGAGGCGTGTTGTTCAAGCGGTGAGACATGTGTTAATGGAGCTTGCTCGGTTGTTCAGGGCTGCACCAGTGATTTAGATTGTGACAACGGTATTTGTTTTTCGGATGGCGTGTGTGGGTGCCGGAGTTGGCGTGATTGCAATGAGGAATCCTATTGCGTCTGGCAAGATAGAACGCATTATACTTGCTCCGGACGAGCCGACATTGCCCCAGGCAGTGATACGGGACCCTTCGGATGGATGGCGTCCAGCGTTACCATGCGTCAGGAAACGGCGGCGGATTTTTGTGATAAGTATGGCAAATCTGATCCAACGGCTGTTGAGGTTGGTATATCGAATTTAGATGCAAATGGATCAATGACACCACCCGATTTTTTGGCGTGGCTTGGTCAAGGGAATTATTGGATTCAAGGAACAGATCCTTGGGGAAAAGGGTCGCGAGCTCTTATCTACATACATCCAAATAAAAAAATGAATTGGGGTAGTTTTAATTTGGGATATTTTTATAATAAAAATTATGCCCTCTGTCATTGATTTTTCAAAGGCTTTTACCCCTTGTTTCCCAAACAGAATGCAAGGGGCAAAAAAATCCCGAAAAAAGCTTTTTTTGCTTGCGAAAAAAGTGAAAAAATGATACGCTGTTTCCAGTTATTTTTGAAGCGTTGAAAAGGGAATAAAAACAATGACAGAACTGAATGAAACAGCGATCAGCACGGGTGTTGTGGATGTGATGCCGACACCGATTGAAGAGGAAATGCGCAAGTCATACCTTGATTATGCGATGAGTGTGATCGTATCACGGGCTTTGCCGGATGTGCGTGACGGGTTAAAGCCGGTTCATCGGCGTATTTTGTTTTCAATGAATGAAAACGGATATGATTACAACAAACCGTTCCGTAAATCGGCGCGTATCGTCGGTGATGTTATGGGTAAATACCACCCGCACGGGGACAGTTCGATTTATGAAGCCATGGTGCGGATGGCTCAAACTTTTTCAATGCGGGTTCCGTTAATTGATTCGCAAGGTAATTTCGGATCGATGGACGGAGACAAAGCGGCCGCGATGCGATACACGGAAGCGCGTTTGGCGCAGACGGCGCATTGGTTGTTGGAAGACATTGACCGCGATACGGTTGATTTCCGACCGAACTATGATGAAACGTGTCAGGAGCCGGAAGTGTTACCGGCGCGGTTCCCGAACCTGTTGGTGAACGGATCGGGCGGTATTGCGGTCGGTATGGCAACAAATATCCCGCCACATAATTTAGGCGAAGTTGTTTCGGCCTGTATTGCAACGATTGATAATCCCGCTATTACTCCGGAGGAGTTAATGGAGTATGTTCCGGGGCCGGATTTCCCGACGGGGGGCATTATCTTGGGGCGTGGCGGTGCGCGTTCGGCCTATTTGACGGGGCGCGGGTCGGTTATCATGCGCGGGCGGTGCACGATTGAAGAGATTAAGAAAGACAAGACGGCGATTGTTGTTTCCGAGATTCCGTATCAGGTCAACAAGGCGCAGATGATCATTCGGATTGCCGAATTGGTTAAAGAAAAAGTCATTGACGGCATATCCGATTTGCGGGATGAATCCGACCGGCAAGGTGTGCGGGTTGTGATTGAATTGAAAAAAGACGCTTATCCGGATGTGGTTTTAAATCAACTATACAAATATACGCCGCTTCAGACAAGCTTTGGCATGAACATGTTGGCTCTGAACAACGGGCGGCCGGAATTGATGACATTGAAACAAATGATCGACGCGTTTATTTTGTTCCGCGAGGAAGTGGTGCGTCGCCGGACGATCTTTGAATTGAACAAAGCGCGAGACAGGGCACATGTGTTGGTTGGTTTGGCGATCGCCGTGGCCAATCTGGACAAGGTGATTGAAATGATTAAAACGGCACCTGATCCGATGACGGCCAAGCAACGTTTGATGGAAACGCGGTGGGAAGCGCAGGATGTCGAATCATTAATTGCTTTGATTGACGAGCCGGATCGGAAAGTTGAAAACGGTGTCTATATGTTATCCGAGGCGCAGGCCAAGGCTATTTTGGATTTAAAATTAAATCGTTTGACCGGGCTGGAACGTGATAAAATACATGGAGAAGTGGGTGAATTGGCCGCTTTAATCAAAGGGTATTTGGCGACGTTGGGGTCTCATGAAAAAATCTATGCGATTATTCGGGAAGAATTGGAAACCTTGAAAGCACAGTATCCGGATGAACGGCGAACCACGATTGAAGATGCCGAGTTTGAGCAGGATATGGAAGATTTAATTCCGCGCGAACAGATGGTGGTAACGGTTACGAATACGGGTTATATTAAACGGGTGCCTTTGTCAACTTACCGGGCGCAACACCGGGGTGGCAAAGGTCGTTCGGGGATGAGTACGCGTGATGAGGATACGGTGGCGAATCTGTTTGTGGCGTGTACGCACAGTCCTTTATTGTTTTTCTCGAGCCGTGGTATTGTGTATAAAATTAAGACCTATCGTTTGCCGGAGGGATCGCCTCAATCATTGGGGAAGGCTTTAATCAATTTATTGCCGCTACAACAAGGGGAAACGATTTCCACGATTTTAACTTTACCGGAAACGGAAGAGGAATGCGATAACTTGACCGTTATGTTTGCGACGGCCAGCGGCGGTGTGCGGCGAAATCGGTTGTCAGACTTCTGGCGCGTCAACCAAAACGGCAAGATTGCCATGAAGTTGGACGAAGGGGATCAATTGATCGGTGTTTCTATTTGCACGGATGAAGATGATATTTTGTTAGCGGCCGCTCAAGGTAAATGTGTGCGTTTCCCGGTCAGTGATGTGCGGATTTTCGAATCGCGCGCTTCAACGGGCGTTCGGGGAATGAAGTTGAGCGACGGAGACAAAGTGATTTCGATGTCTGTTATCAAACATGCTAAGGCCGATATTGACAAGCGGGACGCGTATTTAAAGGAGGCTGCGGCTCGACGTCGTGCGGCGGGTGCCTCGGATGAAAATGAGGCGGTTGAGAGCGAACAATCCGTTAACACGGTTTTAACGCCGGCGGAATTTGACAAGATGGCTGCGGAGGAAGAGTTTATTTTGACTTTGACATCGGCCGGATACGGCAAGCGTTCCAGCGCGTATGAATACCGTATCACATCGCGCGGCACGTCCGGGGTTGTCAACATCAAAACGGACGAAGGTAAACGAGCGGCGGATGTTGTGGCGTCCATGCCGGTTCCGGCGGGGTCGCACATTATGCTTGTAACCGACGGCGGAAAGTTAATCCGTATGCGGACGGACGATATCCGAATTGCGGGACGGTCGACAATGGGTGTCATTTTGTTCCGTCTGGATAAAAATGAAAAAGTCGTGTCCGCGACATGCATTACGGATATCGGTGATGAAACGGCGGAAGATGAAGCGGCGGAGATGAACGCCGGCGCGATTGTTCAGGAATCACAACCTGTTCAAGAATTTGTAACGGAAGAGGAGGTTTAACAAATGTGTCCGTGTCCTTTTTGCACAGCGATAGCTATTTTATTGGCTCCTTTGTTATTCTTTAAACCGACGCGTGCGTGGTTAAAGAAGAAAATAAAAAAACACCACGGTTCATGTGATGTGTGTCAACAGGCCGAACATGAAATGCATTTAAAAGAGCATACGGTTTGTCATTGCAACGCATGTCGGGCGGCCGAGAAAAAACGTCATGAAAAATCAAAATCCGGCTTGGGAAAAAGACGGACGACTTCTAAAACAAATAAGGGGAAAAAGAAATAAAATGAAGAAAAAAATAGGTATTAAAAAAACAAAAATGAATATTTTTTGGTTATTTTTGGTCGGTGTGCTTGTCGGTGTTATCATCGGGTTGCGGCAGTCTGTGTCCGAGCCGGTGGTTTCGGACGTGAATCCGGCACAAATAAGTCAAGGAAAGGGGAATCAATCATGAAAAAATATTTAGTCGCCCTTTTAATGGGGTTATTTATCACAACAGCAGGAAAGGCAGAAACAATGGATAAGGATAATTTACTGTATATGGATTTAGATTACGGTCGCGTGGAGATTTTATTAAATCCGGAGATTGCGCCGAATCATGTGGCTCGAATCAAGGAGTTAACGCGTCAGGGATTTTATGACGGTGTTAAGTTTCATCGGGTTATTCCCGGGTTTATGGCTCAAACCGGAGATCCGACGGGAACAGGCATGGGCGGGTCCGGCAAAAAGTTAAAAGCCGAATTTAATAAAGAACCGCACGTTCGCGGAACGGTATCAATGGCGCGTGCAATGGATCCGGATAGTGCCGACAGTCAATTTTTTATTTGTTTTGACGATGCCCGTTTTCTGGACGGACAATATACCGTTTTCGGAAAGGTTATTTCCGGAATGGAATATATTGATATGATTAAAGCCGGCACGTCCGCCAATAACGGGGCAGTTGCCAATCCGGATATTATCGTTAAAATGCAGGTCGCATCCGACGTTAAAGAATAAGGGATCGATTGTGTATTTCGGGCTCCCCCTTGCGAGCGGGGGAGTTTTTTTTTGACAAAAAAGAAAATGTGTGGTATACTGTAATTGTATTGAAAAGGAGGCCGAACATGACAGGATTAAAAGTATTGGATTCGATTTTGACGATTGCCGCTGTTTTGGAGGCGGCCTATAAAGCCGGTCAATTTATATCTAAAGCCGTTACACGGAATAATAAACCGACGCCGCGGCGAAAAAATTTGGCCTATTGTCGGTCGTAATAAAAAAAGACATAAAGGGGGATAAGTGCCCCCTTTTTTATTTGACTTTCACATTATCTTCTGTTAATGTTTCAACCGCAAGCGAGGTGCTTGCAGAGGCTCGAAACCTCTATGACGCTGTCTGCCCAATCGGGCGGATGTCGGGGAATAAGATCCCTTGGGGTCAAATAACCCGAGCTGTGCGTTATCAGCTTTCGAGCTCCGCCCACCTTGGTCTGTGCCAAGGTGGTTTTTTTAACTTAAAAAATAAAGGAGCATATCATGCAAAATTTTAATCAACTATATATCACTCATCTGATCGGACAGGATATCGATCGTATCCGACACGAAATCGCTTTACTTTGTCGCCGTTCCAGAGTGGAACAAGCCTTAAGCCTTCGTATGGTTGAACAACAAACCGGCGGCGCGGTAACGGCGAAACAGCTGGATAAAATCGAAACGGAACAAAAACAAAAGATAAATCTGGATTACTTGTGCTTGTTGGCGCGATCCCTGAATCGCCGGTTACAGGTTACTTTTATTCCGATTGATGAAACAGAGAAACTGACCATCCCTCGTTCGTGGTTGAAGTCGATGTTCGCTGTGGAACCACCCGTCTGTCAATCGGATGAGTCGACAAAAACGACGACACAACCGACACCCGTCTGTTCGGATTAAATCAACTATCCCCGCCCCTCTCGGGCGGGGATAACGATATCCGATTTTTATGATAAAAAATCAAAATTGTTAATACCGAACGGAAATAAAGTAAAGGCCGGACGCGGGTGCCGTTTCCCCGCCTTGTTTGCGATCGCACGCCTTAAACGCGTGTTTGAAATCATCGACCGTCCATTTGCCACACCCGACATAGGCCAGGCTGCCGGCTATATTTCGGACTTGATGATATAAAAAGGATCGGGCTTTGATTCGGATGAAAACAAAATCACCCTGACGGGAAACGGTCAATTCATCAATCGTTTTAACGGGGGATTTGGCTTGACATTGAGCGGCGCGAAACGTGGACAAATCATGCTTGCCAATCAATAAATCGGCGGCCTGTTGCATTTTAACTTCATCCAACGGATGAACAAACCACCAGACGCGTTGATGATCCAAGGCCGGCGGAAAACGGGTATTTTGAATTTTATACAAATACTCTCGTTGACGGGCACTAAAACGCGCATGGAAATCATCGGAAACCGCTTCAACGGATTTGATTGAAATCGGATGGGGACGAACCAAAGCGTTAATTGATTCCCGCAGTTTATACACATTTTGTTCCGTGGCACAGTCAAAATGCGCAACTTGTCCGACGGCGTGAACACCGGCGTCCGTTCGGCCGCTGCCTTGAACATCTACGGGTTCCCGAACGGCGATTGATACGGCTTTTTCCAAGACGCTTTGAACGGACAGATGTCCCTCTTGTTTTTGCCATCCGACAAACGGTGTTCCGTCATATTCAACCGTCAATTTATACCGCAAGGCGTGTTCCTTTCGGCAATGTCCACCCTTTCAACAGATCTTCGGCGGGCATGATTTTTTTACCGGCGCGTTGTAAAACCGTCAGGCGCAGAGCTGTTCCGCCACCACAGGCGATAAGCAGGCGATCATCCAAAACCGTTCCGGGAACGGCATCCGTCCGCGTGGGTTCGACTTCGGCACCGAACACGCGGATTCGTTCGGAACCGTGCATGAAATAAGCGATTGGAAACGGATTAAAAGCGCGGATATCCCGTTCAATTTGCATAGCCGACTTTGTCCAATCAATTAAGGCTTCTTCTTTTCTGATTTTATCGGCATAGGTGATTCCGTCGGTCGGTTGGGGGGTCGGGCTGGGCATTTCCGCCAACGTTTTTAACATTAAGTCCGCACCCAGAACGGCCAATTGATCATGCAAGTTACCCGCCGTTGTATCCGGTGTAATGGGAACAACGCCTTTTAACAGCATATCGCCGGTATCCAATCCCGCGTCCATTTGCATAATGGTGATGCCCGATTCGGCGTCTCCGGCCTGAATAGCGCGTTGAATCGGTGCCGCGCCGCGCCAACGGGGCAACAGGGAGGCGTGCACGTTCAGACATCCCAAACGGGGGGCATCCAAAACAGCTTGCGGTAAAATCAAACCATAAGCGCACACAACACCGATATCGGCTTTTAACGCGGCGAATTCGGCCTGAACCTCAGGTTTGCGCAGACTTATCGGACAACGGACGGGAATACCCAATTGTTCGGCCGTGATTTGAACGGCGGAGGGAGAGAGTTTCAAACCCTTACCGGCCGGTCGGGGCGGTTGTGTATAGGCGCAAATGACTTCATGTTTGGCCGCAATGGCTTTTAAAACGGTTGCCGCGATATCCGGCGTTCCCATAAACACAACTTTCATATTATACCTCGGCTTCCTCGGCAAGACGCGCCTCTTTTTTGCGACGCTTTTCCAAATGTTTCAGCAATAATTTACGTTTTAAGGGTGACAAATAATCGATAAACAACTTACCGTCCAAGTGGTCGATTTCGTGTTGAAAAGCGACAGCCAAAAGGCCTTCGGCCGTGCGGGTTTGGGGATGTCCGTTTTCATCCAGATACCGGACGGTGACGCGCGCATGCCGTTCCACATCGGCATATTCGCGCGGAACGGACAGGCACCCTTCGTTATGACAGATCATTTCATCGGATCGATCAATAATTTCGGGATTAACCAATTTTATGGGATCCGGTTGTTCTCCGCCGCAATCAACAACAACCATGCGGCGCAATTCACCGACCTGGTTACCGGCCAGCCCGACGCCATGGGTGGCATACATAGTTTCCAACATATCCGCCAACAGTTGTTTAACGGCGGGTGTAACGGCCTGAACCGGCTCTGCTTTTTGCCGCAAAACCGGGTGCGGCACTTCCAAGACTTGTAATTTTGACATTTTTTCTTTCCTTTTCCTGTCACCTATTATATAATAAAAAGAGTTCATTTGCAAAGGAGAAATTCATGATACGTTTATTTGCGGGGTTGAGCCTGCCGGAAGAAATCAAAAAACAGTTGACAGACCTGCAAAGAAACCTGCCCGGTGCTTTGTGGCGTCCGGCCGAAAAAATGCATTTGACATTGCGGTTTATCGGGAACCTGGAAGAGCCTTTGGCGGAAGATGTTTTAAAAGAACTGCGCTATATTCGTTTTCCGGCTTTTCATTATTCTTTAAAAGGAGTCGGGTATTTTGCGCGCGGTGATGTGCCGCACCATATTTGGGTCGGTGTTGATGAAGACAAAGCGATACGCGAATTGCAAGAAAAAGTGGATCATGCCGTTAAGAAAGCGGGGGCGGGTCAGGAAGATAAATTTAAATTTGTGCCGCATGTGACATTAGGGAAACTGATCGGTTCGGATATGGTGGATGTTTTTAAATTTATTCAGGAAAATAACTTGTTTCATTCGGATGTTTTTGAAGCTTCTTCATTCACGTTGTATCAGAGCATTGCGCGTGAGAATGGCGAAGGAAAATATTATAAGGAAATTGAAGAGTATCCTTTGATGTTGGTTTAGGAGGGGTCGCATGCGTCATTTGATAAAGCCTCGTGTTTTACATCCGGGAGATACTGTCGCAACTATTTCTTTATCCTGGGGCGGGGCCGGATTATATCGAGAGCGTTACGAGCAAGGCAAGAGGCAGTTTGAGGAAGCGTTTGGTTATTTTTAGAACAGAAAACAATTGTTAGTCAGAAAATATATCTTGATCGGATTTCATTTTTATCTGCCCCGGGATTGAAGCAGTTTTGCCATAGAAAAGGCTTTATTATGAATTTGCTGTGTTTCTTTATCTAAAGTGGTATTATCTGTTTTATGAATACCCGTTTTATCCATTAGCTTTTGTTCCATATATGCTTGGATACCATATGCATGTGTTTCCGAAGGCAACATCACATATAAATCCTTATAATTTTCAGATGTTTTATTGTCCAAGAGGTCTTCATAAACAGCGATATTTTCAATATTACAGTCAAAAATACGGTTAATTAGAGGGTCGTCAAATCTTTTTTGGTGTTGTCGATGGTGTGTCCCCTCATGAAATAAAACGGATACCGCAAAAAAGTTATCACAATTTTGTAGCCGTTCTTCATTAAAATAAATTTTCCCCTTTTGATAATAGGCAGCATAGATGTGTGTATCTTCAGGCAGTCTATTTTTATGTTGTTGTGCTTTTTCTTGTTCCGGTG
Source organism: uncultured Alphaproteobacteria bacterium (assembly GCA_944391735.1). GTDB lineage: Bacteria > Pseudomonadota > Alphaproteobacteria > CAAHEQ01 > UBA3637 > CALXZG01. Next base: position 42,212 of record CALXUR010000003.1, read on the forward strand.
TGAAAAATTCAATTTCGGGTGCGGTTCCATAGATGTGTTTAAAAATTTCAGCGGCTTGTTTTAGTACTTCTTTTTTTTCCGGTAAAGATGTTTTATTCCAATTTTTTAATTTATTTGTTATTTGAGGTTGGGCGGCAATAAGGGTGGCATAGCTGTCGGCCAACTTTTTTTCATGATCCCAAAAACGATTTGGAAAAGTCATTGTAAATAAACATATCCTTAAATTCTTATCATTTTTACGACAAATCCGTATTAAATCATCTAGTGTTTGTCGCCTTGGGAACAGCGCTTCTAAATAGTCCAATTTCTGTTCTAAAGATAATGTGGTGATTTGAGTCGGAGTTAGCGTTGAAAATTGTTCGACTTTTTGTAATTTAAGCTGATGATGGAGTCGATAGGTTTGAGCGTAGGTTTGAATTAGTATATTAAAGTCTTGTTGGGATATATTTTCCAACCGATTGTTTTGAATAATTTGATTAATGCGTTGTGTATCTTTATCGGAAAAGGGAGTAAAACAGACACTCCCATCAGTATTCATCGTGATTTTACATCGATCCATTAAATCTTCAAATTCATTAATATTCATATTATTCCTTCCACCAGATGTTCCGAATATAATTATACAGTAAGATGATGGAAAAGTAAACTATATTGATGAGCCGAACGGGAGAGAGGGCGAATTGATGTTGGAATTGGAAAGTCCGGAGGGCGGATATATAAAAACCCCGTATCAAACGAGGTGTTTGGTGGGCCCGGTAGGACTTGAACCCACGACCTATCCGTTATGAGCGGACAGCTCTAACCAACTGAGCTACAGGCCCCCATCTCCGGAATCATACAAAAAAAACAGGAAAAAATCAAGTCTTTTTTTTATGGGTGGTATCTTTCTCATAACAGAATATGTTTTAAGCGGAATAATACGAAAAAAGTGTATTTTTGGGCTTCTAAAAATGGAAAAAGTGTGATATAATCACCCTTGTCATTAACAAAAGGAGAATATGAATATGTCTAAAGACTACACATTTAATCCTGGTGATTTCGTTGTTTATCCGGCGCATGGTGTCGGGCAGGTGACAGAGATTCAGCAAACCGCCGTTGCCGGTCAAAATTTAGATTTGATTGCCATTAATTTCACAAAAGATAAAATGATGTTGCGTATTCCGTTGGCAAGCGCGCAAAAAAGCGGATTGCGTCAAATAGCGACACCGGCGATGATGGACGTTGCGGTTCATACATTGCAGGGTAAGGCGAAAGCGAAGCGGGCTCAATGGAGCAAACGGTCTCAGGAGTATGCGACGAAAATCAACTCCGGTGATCCGGTTGCGGTCGCGGAGGTGTTGCGTGACTTATATAAAAATCCGGCCGTTGCGGAGCAGACATACAGTGAGCGACAAATTTATGAGCAAGCGTTGGGACGCTTTGTTTCCGAATATGCGATTGTCAATGACATGAATGAGGCCGAGGCTGCCACACGTTTAGAATCTATCCTGAAAAGCAAATCCGCTTCTGTGAAAGCGGAGGCGAAGTAAAGCTTTTTGAGGGATAATCAAGGGGGAATTGTGCTGAAAAAAAATCCGACGCTTTATGCAAGGAATGATACATGTGCCGCTTCAAGGTGGAGCGGCCTTTGTCGTTTTTTAAACAAATACATGCTGATTATCATTGCATTGTTTTTAGGGTTGTATTTATATGTTTATCCGGACGTTTTGGATAAGATATGGAACAGTCTTCGCGATTATTCGGGGGATTCGGCGTCTAAAATCACATTTGAATCTTTATTTCAGGCGGTTCTTTTCTTTTTGTTTGCGGCCTATCTGATCCGAAAATTGAAATCATTTTTGGATCGTCGGGTGTTATCTCATGTTGTTATGGATATCGGTTCCCGGCACGCCGTTATTTCTCTAATCGGGTATATCGGTTGGTTGTTTATCGGAGTCATGACATTATCAATTGTCGGTATCAACTTAAGAAACCTGGCCATTGTGTTCGGTGCGTTATCCGTCGGTATTGGTTTCGGCCTTCAGAATGTGGTCAATAATTTTGTATCCGGCTTGGTCATCTTGTTTGAGCGACCGATTAAAGAAGGGGATTGGGTTGTGATTAACGGGCAGGAGGGAATTGTCAAGAACATACGCATTCGTTCAACGGAACTGGAAACGTTCGATCGGGCAAACGTTTTAATTCCAAATGCCGATATTTTATCAAGTAATGTGTTGAATTGGACGCATAACGACATGTATGGTCGTGTTGTTGTAGCGGTCGGGGTATCATATAACTCTGATTTGAATCACGTTCGAGACGTTTTATTGCGATGTGCGTCACGGGAGAAGGGGCTTTTAACGAATCCGGAACCTTACGTTTGGATTACATCTTTCGGAGCCAACAGTATTCATTTTGAGTTGCGTGGTATTACCGACAATGTTATGAACAAAGGAAGTATTCAAAGCCGGTTGATGTTTTCGGTTTTTGAAGCGTTTGAATCAGAGGGGATTGAAATTCCGCTACCCCAACGAATTGTCTGTGTTAAGCAGGGAGCCGATGATGAAAAACACGATTAAGAGAAGTATTGTGATAGGTCTGTTCGTTTTGTTGAGTGGTTGCGCAGAGGTGCGACCTTTTGTGGATACTCGTCGGGAAGCCGGGCAGGTGGAGCCGGTGGGACAGTCTCGGCCGGAGCGTATTGCGGTTTGTTACAACGCTTGGTGGGATGATGATGTTGAAATTTTACGGTTAGCCGAGGCCGAGTGTGCCAAACAAGGAAAACACGCCGTTGCGGATGGTGTTTCTTATTTTAATTGCCGTCTGGTAACGCCCAGTACCGCTTTTTATAAATGCCAATAACAGAAGAATCCGTTTACGGAAGTGGTATAATCGGGATACCTTGAAGAGTCAGGTGGCCGTTTCGGGGTTTTAGCAGAAGAGTTTGTGGAGCGTCACTGATAACAAAGTTCAGAAAAGTCATGATTTCCGGCTTGATGAACGGGCGAATAAACGACTTTAAGCCGATGGTTTGAGCCGAAAGCTGACCTGTTTCATGTGCGGTATCAATTTCTCCCGAAACATGAAAGGTCAGCATATCCAATCGACCCTGCAGAGATCGAATACGAATACTTTTGGAAAACAGATCGGCATCCAACCGTATCGGACTGTCGGACGTTATCGTTGTTAAGGTCAGGCGTGGTGGCCAAGCCGGCGGAACACGAATATATAAGTCACCCAGTGAAATTGCCTGATGCCCCGACCGATAAAGTGTCAAGCCTTTCAAACGAACGCAGGCTTGAAACACACAATCCGCACGTGTTGCGCCGTTGGAAGTAATGGCAACCCAAGGCGTATTGAGTGTATCCAGAACGGTGGGGATTCGGTTTATCATCCTGTATTCCAAAAAACGAAAGGAAGCAAAGATGAAAGAAAAAAGCAAAAGAGAGGCAATTAAGAAGTATTTAACTGATTTTTTCATGAAAGAGAGTATAAAGTAAAAAAGAGCTCTTGACAAGGTGAAAAAAAAAGAGTATAAGATTTCTGTTTTTCTGATGGGGCTGTAGCTCAGCTGGGAGAGCGCCGCGTTCGCAATGCGGAGGTCAGGGGTTCAATCCCCCTCAGCTCCACCAAATTTAAGAGGGTTTGATAAACCCTCTTTTTTATTTTGGAAGTTAAGCTTTTTTGACAGATCAAGCTGAAAAGAGATTATTTTTATAAGTCGTTCTATTTAAAATAAAAGATAAAATTTATTTGACTTTGGTATTGAACGAACGTATAACGGATAAAAAGGGATAAGTCATGAAATATATTCTGATTTTAACATTACTGTTGATGAGTGTATCCGCTGGTGCGGTGACAGTTGAGGATATGTCAGAAGCACGAAAGCAAGCAGAGTTTGAGGCACGTGCGATAGATAAGATTTGTTGGAACGAGGCATTTAAAGATAAGCCGGATACGACAAGAGCTATGTGGGCGGCAGCGGTGCGGAACACAGACTGCTTATATAAGGAGATAGAAAAACAGGTAAAGCTGGCTTTTTTACCACAGGATCATGAAAAGATGATGGTGTTAATTCATGCAGCCGGTAAAAATATAGCGGATATTTACTTTGAGATGCATACCAGTAACCGGTATTGTTACGGGCATTGCGGAACTATGAATAACATCACGCATACGGTGAATGAAATGGAGTTTTTAATTGGCGTGTTAACAGATTTAATTTTGATGAACAGGATAAAAGACAGTGTATGATTATAATAAATATATTTTCGGGAGGGGTTAAACCTCCCGAATGAACTATTTACTATTTAATTAAAGATTTTTCAAATCGTTTTTTCCAACCATATCCGAATTTAATTTGATTGGATATGGGTTGTTTTTTTATGTCAGAAAAACGTTGTCGGACAATATAATTGTTGACGTCTTTCATTTGTTGAAGAGTTAAATTGTTCAGGGCATTAATAGTTTGAGATCCCATGACACCGTCTTCATCCACTTGAAAAGAAGTGAATTGATTAATACCTTGTTGCGCCCATTGGATCGGCTCTGTCAGCGACAACGGCAGGTATTGATTCGCATTAACCGTTAAGGCGGGTTGCGGAATGGTTGGTTTTGATAGATAAAGCTAAAAAGAAATCGTCTTTATAAACCGGTATATTGAAAATAAAAGATACAAATTATTTGACTTTGATGTTGAACGAAAGTATAACGGATAAAAAAGGCGAGTCATGAAATATATTCTGATTTTAACATTACTGTTGATGAGTGTATCCGTTGATGCAGCGGAAAAGGAAGAAGTGTGTGACACGTTGGAATGTGCGAAGGCTCAAGCGCATCACATTGGAAAAACGTGTTGGGATGAGGCGTATAAGGATGATCCGTATTCGACAGCGGAGATGCGCCGAGCCGATTTTAATGCAAATGATTGCATGTATAAAGCGGTGGAGGAGCAAGTCAGGCAAGCTTTTGAACCGACCGAGCAAGAGCAGGTTTTAGAATGGATTATGACAGGGTGGCGTGGGGTCAGTCAAACATACTGGATGATTTTTAACAATAATAAATATTGTTACGGTCGTTGTGGAACAATGCAACATTTACGAAATACTCCTTTTGAAGCTCAATTTTTAGAGCAGGTTTTGGCTTGGTTAATTCATGCAAATGCAAAGAAAGGGAGTATTTAACTCCCTTCCTTTATTTGATAAAGTGACGTTCGCTTCTGGTTGTCAGACCTTTTCGGCGGGTTCCGTATCCGGCTGGGTTTGCGTCAGCGTATTGGTTTATTTGTCCGGAACGTTGTCGGACAATATAATTGTTGACTTCTTTCATTTGTTGAAGGGTCAAATTATTAAGGGCATTAATGGTTTGTGATCCCATGATGCCGTCTTCATCTACTTGAAAAGAAGTCAATTGATTAATACCTTGTTGCACCCATTGAATCGGCTCTATCGGAGAATGGTTTGCCAAAAGGTCAAATAAGGTCTTGGCTAACTTTTCATTTTTAATTTCTTCAATGCGGTAGGCATCGTAATAATCCATTTTATAAATGGTTGTTGCCTGATCCCTTGTTAAATCCTTAACGGTAGCGGGATATGTTCTTCCCAAAGTCGGATGGGCCGCTTTAAAACGATTTAATGAACCTTGAATAACACCCATATTGGTCGGTTGATCTATTCTAGTCGGTCTATCTTCATAACCGCCCTCTTCCTGATAGACAGATGACAACAGGCGATCAAAACGGGTGGTGGAACCGTAGCCCAAAAGTTCATTCATCTTATCGACCGTCAGGTCATCGGGGCGCAAAATGCCGGTTCTATCCAAACCGTTATCTCGTTGAAAAGCCGAAATGCCGTCAAACAGTTGTTGGTCGGGATAGGGGGTTATTCCCTCTGACTCCGGCAGGTAATAGCCCAAGTCGTATAAGGCCTCTTTTGTCGAGATAACGTCTGTGGGAGAGGCGAAAGAGGGGCTGACGGATTGTGTGATAAAAAAGCCCTGCGCGTCGGTATTGTTATCTGTTAAAAAGTTCGGTTTTATCGGTGGTAACGACGGGTATTGATTTGCATCAACCGTTACGGACGGTTGCGAAATGGTCGGCTTTTGATAATAATTCGGCGCGGGCAGAGAGTTTAAATCCCGAAAGGCTCGATTTAACAATTTTTCGTTTTCTCGGGCATTTTTTTCGGCACGTTTGCTTTGGCTTGTTTCTTCCCTATTTTTTTGCTGTGCTTCTTTTTCATCATGGTCTTGTCCGCAGATGCGGTTATAGGGTTTGACATGCTTACCCTTTCGCATATGGCCGGGAACGTGAATGAGTTTTTGGCAATGTCCGGATGTGTCGTGTCCTTTGGAACTGAGTTGTCGCTTCGGGATAATTTGTGCCTGTCCCGTGAAAGAGCTCAGGTTTTGTAATATTTTGGCGATATTGATAAATGCGGTAAGAGATTTTTGATCCATGCTTTTCCTTTCAATAAAAAAAGCCCGCCGCAAGAGATTCCGGACAGGCATAAAAAAATCGGGATATACTTGTCCCGATTAACTAAAAAAAGTATAGCATAAATTAAATGAAAAGTCAAGGAATATTTTCCTATTTTTGATTTGTAAATGACTCCTTTTATATTCGTTGGGAAGAACAACGGGATTAAGAAGAGGGCTATTTCGGGTTTACGGGATAGAAACGGCATATTTGTTTTTCTATATCCCAAACACCTCGGCCATAGCAAGTGTCTTCATTAACAACGCATTCAGTTCCCCAATCACAGTGCGCAAATATAAATCCCTTGGGACAAATACCACCCGAGAGACAATCATCCTCCCGTAAATCTATATAAGTCATAAGAGCGACTGTCACTATGGTAAAAACTGTCAAACACATAAAAAAGAAAAACTTCATGTTAAAATGATATCAAGAATTTTTTTTGAAAGCAAGAGTGAAGTCTAATATTTCAAAGGTAAGCCTGATGGTCTGAAAATGCCACAGCTTTCACTTAATGTTTTTCCTTTATTGGCTCCCCGCAATCCGGAAATATTTGCTTTCATGTCAGATAAACTTTCATTAGGACCATATTTAAAAACATCTTTACTTTCTTTTAACAGAGATAACAGAAGGCCTACTAGGTTACCGTAGACACCCCGTGAACCGGCTTCATAGTTTGCTTTACAGTGAAAGTATTTATCTCCGCCGATAAAATTAGTTTTATTCATATCATTAAAATTTCGGATGAAATCTTTGAGCGGTGCAAATAGTCCGGTCGTTGTTTTTTCCGCTTGATTTTTTTATTGAGCTTCTTTTTCGTCGGGTGCTGGCACACCGATTGCATTTCCGATGGGTTCTGTTTCCATGATCTTTTTCCTTTCAATAAAAAAGCCCGCCGCAAGAGATTCCGGACAGGCATAAAAAAATCGGGATACACTTTTATTTTAAAAAACTTGTTTTTTACTTTTGAAATTGATAGAATTGTATAAAGGTTTAAAGAGGATATCTAATGAAATATGTATTTGGAATTATTTTGGGATTGTTTTTGGTTTCTTGTCAAACACAAGAACCGGTTCAATTTAAAAATCCGATTTTTTATGAAACACTTTATCCTATTTCCAAGACGGTTCGGGAGACGCGATTGACACCGACGAAGATATATGTGAATGCATTTATTTCGGAAAAAGAGTGTCGATTGCTAAAGAATACCGAGACCGTTTTGGAGTTTTCCTGTGAATACGACCATCCGTTCAGCGGGCATTTTTCGGATGTATTTTATCGGTATGTTATTGAAGGGGAGGAATCAAAATATACCAATTGTTTGATTGTTAGGTTGGAAATGCCCGGTGGAACAGCCTGGTTTTGTATTCACCGAGAAAAACCACAGGATTAAGAATGTGATCGTTGCATATCGACTATTTGACTACTCGGCTGAAGATATATAGTGCAACTATTTGTTTCTATATTTACAAGGAGAATAAAACCATCCATTGATTAATGGAATTTCCCGTAAAGTATTTCTGGCCCAATCATTGCGGGTTTTTCCGACCTGATATCTATTTACCTCGTTAATCATTTGAAAAACATTTTTTTTGTTAACGCCCTCAAAGAAAAAATGCCATTTTTCAGAATTAAAATTGTGCCCCATATTATATTGCATGTCTAATAAAACCATTTGTAGCGTTCTGGGATATGTTTCAAATGCCGGAAATTTTGATTCTAATTCAGCTAAGTCATTTCCCAAATGTTCCATTGTTTTATCAATAATTGTGTGTTCGGATAGAGTTAGTTCTTGGGAATGATTTGTTACACGGAAGTCTTCTGAAGTATAATTTTTTCCAAATATTTTCTGTTTTTGAAAATCCAAGAGTCGTTTATATTCGCCTAGTTTTTGCTCGGTTGTAGCCTCTTTTCCTTGATACATCCAGGGGAGTGATATAAAGGTTTTTTGATTCGGAATATATAACCCGCTGGCGGCTGTTATCTTTCCCAATGTATCCAAATAGGCATAATTGATTGATCCTTCATGTTTTTTTAGATATGGCCAGTATGCTTGAATTAATTCATCATATTTTCGTTGTTTTTTTTAGATACAGTTTCTTTTTGAGAAAGTGTTTCTTTGTTAACTTTTTCCGCTTGGTTTTCTTGTTGAGCTTCTTTTTCGTCATGGTCACGGCCACAGGTGCGGTTATAGGCGTTGACGGGTTTGCCTTCGCGGCTATGAGCGGGAACATGTATCATTTTTTGACAATGCCCCGATGTGTCGTGTCCGTTTTGAGAATTATCGCTGTTTCCGAACAGAAAAGCGAATAGATTTTGTCGGTTATTATTGACTTGGTTGTTTTCGTCGAGTGTCGGTACACCGATTGCATTTCCGATGGGTTCTGTTTCCATGATCTTTTTCCCTTCAATAAAAAAAAGCCTGCCGCAAGAGATTCCGGACAGGCATAAAAAAATCGGGATACACTTTTATTTTAAAAAACTTGTTTTTTACTTTTGAAATTGATAGAATTGTATAAAGGTTTAAAGAGGATATCTAATGAAATATGTATTTGGAATTATTTTGGGATTGTTTTTGGTTTCTTGTCAAACACAAGAACCGGTTCAATTTAAAAATCCGATTTTTAATAAAAAACTAGAAGCTATTTCCAAAATTCTTAATGATGTAAAAATAACTCCGACAGAAATTATAGATCTAAAGGATCCGGAGGTATTACCGGCAACGTGTGAGTTATTGTCCGATGAAGGATATCGTATTATTATGAAGTGTGTGCAGCCCTATCGAACAATACCGGTGCAAACGGTGTATTACCGTTTTACAAATATGGGAAAATATGAACCATTCTATTCGTCAGAAAAAAATCTGTGTGAAATTCATCAGGAGCAATGTGATGATATGGATTTTCAAAATTTTTACTCTTGGGGTGTTTTTGTCGTTCGATTAAACGATGGGGAGGATTGTGGTCCTCAGATGCCTGAAGACCAACTCCCCGAATGGTTGATCAGGTAAATGTTATCTTCTATTTTATGATTGAGGTAATTATATAAAGTTTTAAAGAGAGTATTTGATGAAGCATGTGTTCGGGGTTATTTTGAGTGTGTTCTTGGTTGCTTGTCAAACGCAAGAAGCGGTTCAATTTAAAAACCCGGTTTTTAATAGAAAGTTGGCATCAAATGTGAGTATGGATTACGATATTGTGATAACGCCGAGAATCATGGTCACTTTAAATGATCCGGAGGTATTACCGGCAACGTGTGAGTTATTGTCCGATGAAGGATATCGTATTATTATGAAGTGTGTGCAGCCCTATCGAACAATACCGGTGCAAACGGTGTATTACCGTTTTACAAATATGGGAAAATATGAACCATTCTATTCGTCAGAAAAAAATCTGTGTGAAATTCATCAGGAGCAATGTGATGATATGGATTTTCAAAATTTTTACTCTTGGGGTGTTTTTGTCGTTCGATTAAACGATGGGGAGGATTGTGGTCCTCAGGCACCTAAGGACCAACTTCCCGAATGGTTTTGATTATACTATTTTTATTTTTTTGTTTTAAAGAGTAAAAGCTAAATATATATTCAACCCGATAAAATACAAAAGCGGATAACTTAATATTATAACGGATTGCCACGGTTGTTGGTGATGACGCAGTCGTGCATACCATAAACAAAGGATAATCAGTATTGCTTCGGTTAAGTTGACTACAGTATAGTTAAGGGGATGATGATACATCCAACCTAAATTATCCGCTTGCCAGGGTATTTCCGGATTGGCAATATCTTGGAAACACCCGATAAAGAGAAAGCCTGTCAGAAAGATATTAAAAGCGGCAAGTAAAAAAAATAGAATGCGTTGAATATATTTCATAATATTAATACTATCATCTTTTAAAAAAATGTCTAGTATTTAACTTGAACAATAACATCATATCCATTATTTTGAAACCATTTTGCAAAATCAGCCATTGCCTTTGTTAGATCAATACATCCGGCAGAACCTGGCGTTAAGCCTCCATGAATAGAAAAATTATTTCTTCCATATAGATTAGTATCATTCGCTGGTGTTAACCAAATGCGTTGTTCTCCCCATGCAGCTGTTCCACCTCTCCACTGTCCGCCACCTATTGAAGACTTAAATTTTTGCCATGCTCCCAAATTTTCCCACTTTTGAAAATCGCTGATTTTTGCAACATAATTGTCTTCGGGAAGTGGACCATAATTTTTTAAATCCTGATAATTTGGATGTTGAAAGCCCGGTCGTCCGGATACACCTTTCCATTCCTTAATAATTTCTCCATTTTCGTGCAGGGTAAGACTTTTACCATTAAAAGATAAATACTGCCCATTTTTTAGGTTTAATGGAGTATTCCATTGTGTATATGGATTATTTTTTTGTTGAGCCTCTTTTTCGTCGTGGTTACGGCCGCAGATGCGTTCATAGGCGTTGACGGGTTTGCCTTCGCGGCTATGAGCGGGAACATGTATCATTTTTTGACAATGCCCCGATGTGTCGTGTCCGTTTTGAGAATTGTCGCTGTTTCCGAACAGAAAAGCGAATAGATTTTGTTGACTGTTATTTCTCGGATTGTTTTCGTCGGGTGCTGGCACACCGATTGCATTTCCGATGGATTGTGTTTCCATGGTCTTTTTCCTTTCAATAAAAAAGCCTGTCGGATCAGATTCCGAACAGGCATTAAAAAAATCGGGATACATTTATCCCGATTAACTGAAAGATATCATATCATAAATCAGATTAAAAGTCAAGGAATATTTTCCTATAAATAGAAATATTTTCTTTATTGACTTTTGTCGGGAGGCGTGAAATACTGAACGAAAGTTGACGATGAAAGGAGAAGGTTATGAAAAAAGTGTTGCTTGGAATCGGATGTTTATTGTTGGGGGCATGTTGTCATTCTTTACCGGGACAGTTACCGGAAGAGGTTGTATTTGAAAATGTGGATGAGGGGGCTCAGGTCGTTTATATGCCGACCTCGGGCGTTTGGACGCGGGGCGGTATGGCGGACGATCGGATTGTTTGCACGCGTCATGTGTCATCCGGAACCGGCAGTTATTCGGAATACGTTTGTTCGGGGCAGCGTTTCGGTTTATCTTCAACACAAGAATTTGTTTTGAAGGGCAGGCTTATCGGATACAGTGCGCATACGTTTAAATTTTATGAAACGGTTTTTCGGAACGGTTCTTTTGACACGCGGGAATTAACGGTGTCGGCGGTTCAGGATTTGTTTCCCGACATGCGGATTGTGCCCGTATCCGATGTTAAAAAAGGCATTTTAACCGTTCGGCGGTGTGGCAGGGATACGGAAGATGTTTTAATTGTGAATGATACGCCCGCCGATTTTTATCGTTATTCGTTTGATCCGCCGGTTAATGCCGGAACGCCGTTTAAATCCATTTTAACCATGTCGGCACCTCAAACGGTTGTGCTGTCTCATTTTGATGAGGATACACCGGACTACCCGGCGTTAAGAATACGGATTCAATAAAAGAGAGTCGGAGTTAGTTTTCGAGTATCGGACTAAAGCGTGTCATCAGATGGAACGGGGTGGTATTGTCCGCCGGACAAAGGTTGGGAAACACCGGTTGTGTCCGGAAAGGTAATCGGCAGTTCCATTAGGGAGCGCACCGCCAAAAACGCGTATCCGGCGGCGTCCAGATTATAGTTCGGCATATCCGCTTCCGCAATGGTTTCCGTATTGTTGCCGAGGGCTTGCTTTAACCACAATACCAACGTCGGATTTAAGGTTCCGCCGCCCGTTAAAATCCATTTAACCGGTTTATCGGGCAAGAAAGCCTGAGCCCGAACGATACTTTGAACGATAAAAGCCGTCAACGTAGCCGCTCCATCGGCGGGCGAACACCCTTCGACCTGTTCCAAAAGAGGGGTGAAATCGTCTCGATCCAAAGTTTTAGGAGGTGGTTGAAGAAGGTAAGGTGTTTTCAGTAAATAATCCAGCAATCTTTGATTGACAGTGCCTTTGGCGGCCCATTGTCCATCGAAATCCATATCCATGCCGGCATGGCGACGAAGCCAGCGATCCAGAAGCAGACATCCGACGCCGATATCAAAAGCGCGCAGTTCGCCCAACTGTCCGATGAATGTGAGGGTTGAAATCCCGCTGAGCGATACAATGCACAGAGGCTTGGGTTGTGTTCGCGTGACAGCCTCCAGGAATGTCGGTAAGACGGGACCGCCCGTTCCGCCGGCTTTCAAGTCCGTTTGAATGAAACGGTCAATAACCGGAATCTGTAATTTTCGGGCAAGTGTATCGCTGTGTCCCAGGCTGATATCCAATCGATCTGCGGTGTGGTGGCGCACGGAATGACCGGAATAACCGCAAATATCGATATGTGGAACATGCCGTGCTGTTTTATTAATCAATTCTTGCGCGACGGCAAGATGTTCCGCCGTGATACGGTCATCTAATGATTTTAACAGGTTCATGTCCGTGAAATCTTCGGGATATGACAGCTTTAAAATATCATCTCGTAATTCCGGCGAATAAGGGCGCGTTAGCGTCAGAGGTTCTTCCAAAATATCCAAGCCGTCCGTTTTCAAAATACAGGCGTCGATATAGACGGCGGATGAATCCGAATAAATACCGAGAGCTGTTTCAGGTTCCAATGTTTTCATGTATTATCCTTTGAATGGTGTTGGTAGTGTATCTTGAGCTTCTTCAATACGGTCATACAACTCATCCAGAAAAGCGCGACGATGTAATCCCGGCTGAATTGGTTTTAAAAACCGCACGGTAACCGTTCCCGGATATTTGATAATTTTATTTTTGGGCCAGCAATAGCCACTGTTCAGGGCAACCGGAACAACGGGAACGTTGCATTGTTCATACAGGAACGCGACGCCGGGGCTATACGGTTTTTTTGTTCCCGGTTTTGTCCGAGTTCCTTCCGGGAAAATAATCAGATTCATGCCCTCTGCTAAATGTTTTTGAACACCGGCCAGCATTTTCCGCATTGTTTTCGCGCCGCCCTTTCGATCAATGGGGATACACCCGACCTTTAAAAAATACAATCCCGCGAGAGGAATCAGCATCAGTTCGCGTTTCAAAACATAAAAAGTATTGGGGATGATGTGATGGAAAATGGTTGTTTCCAATGCCGACTGATGTTTGGAGGCCACGATATAGCCGTTTTCTTTCGGTAAATTTTCAAGGCCTTCAAACCGTATTTTGACACCACAGAAAAACCGCAATAACGCGTTGGCCAATCGTGTCCAGTAAATCGGAAAATACAAAGCAATGCGGCGCGGCATAAACAGTGTCGGAATCATCACGAAGAACAGAAACAGCGTGATGAGGTAAAAAACAAGTGTGAACAAAGCGGAACGTATCAGATTAATCATGAATAAAGCACCATATCCTTTCAATTAACTTTTGCAAATGTGTCGCGATAAATTTGTGATATTCGACGAATAAAAGCCATGCGTAGCGCGTGCGTACCCATTCAACGGAATTATCAAACGATTTCGGAAAAACGGGCAGCGGGATGATTTTCAGATTCGGATTTTGGTTCAGAACTTCAAAAATACTGCGAGGCATGTGGTAAAAGCTGGTGACCAACAGGACGGATCGGATATTTTTGGTATGAATCCAATCCGCTGTTTCCCGTGCGTTGCCACGTGTATCCTCCGCCTCATATCCCAATGTGACATTTTCGGCTAATTCCTCCGGCAGGGAACGGATTAAATCGGGGGGTTGCACCGCTTTGTTGACCCCGGAAATCAACAAATTTTTGGCATAATTTTCTTTTAACAGTTCCAACGCGGTGTTGATTCTGTCCCCGCCGCCGGTCAGAACAACGATGGCGTCTGTCGGTTCTGCCGGTGTAAAACGAAAACTGAGAGCATAAAGGCTGAACAAGCCGAATCCGATAATCCAAACGCTTAATCCGATGATAAAGACGTAGGAGGAAAGCAGGGGCGTCAGTTTCTTTTTCTTCATTACAGAAATCGTTTCAGATAGACCATAACCGTTTTAAAAGTTGTCAGAAAGGCCAGAACGGAAAGAGCAAAGGGAACACTTAATAAAACACCCCATTGCACCGCGGAGAGGGTTGGTTTCAGGATGAAATCAAAGGAGGCTCCCTGAATAAAAAATGACACGCCCGCCATAATCGGCAGTGTCAGGAAAAAACCGAACAAACTGCCCGTCAGTGTTAATTGAAAGCTGCGGCCGGCATATTGTTGCGTAACATATAGATCACCGGCCCCCATCATATGGACAAGCGCGATGACCGGTTCATGGACGGTCAGGCTGGTGCGGGTCGCATAGATAACCGTGAATGCGGCCGTCAGTGTCAATAAGACAAGAATAAAGCCGATCAGTTTGATAATGCCGGAAGAAATACGTAACAACGGATTCAACCAAATACGATGACTATCCAACACGGCGGCCGGCACTTGGGCGGCCAGATCCGTTTTTATTTGAGCCACATCCAGATTGCCGTTCGGATCCACGGTGACATCAATTAATTTCGGTAAAGGTAATTCCGTTACGATTGCATTTTCCCCCAGCCAGGGTGTCATCAGGTCTCCCATTTGGCGATCGGATAAGACTGTCGCGCCCAAGATACCTTCACTGGAACGCAAAATTGTCAGGGTTGTTTCAATTTCACGATCGACTTTTTCCCCGCGTGCGACGCCTGATTCGGTGTAAGTGGGAATTTGAACGGTCAAAGAGCCGGAAACGGTTCGTTGCCAACGTGTTACGGACGAATATGTTGTCATGCCGGCCGCCAAAATCAAAACAGCGATGAATGTCATCAGCATGCTCATCCACGGTAAAAACAGCCGCGCCGGATCGGTTGCAAAAAAGATATTTGATTTAGTCATTGCCTGTCCCCCGATTAAATAGTTTTGAGGCCATGTCTTTATACTGGTTCGGTTGAATAACGCTTAACCGGCCTTTTTCCAAATGTAGCCGGGGAAAATTAAAGTGTTTGATCAGTCCTTCATTATGGGTGGCGATAACAACTGTTGTGCCCAGTTTATTAAGTTCCAGAAACAAATGTAGCAATCTTTTGGCCATAATGTCATCCACGTTTCCCGTCGGTTCGTCGGCCATCAAAAGCGTCGGTCGATTAATAACGGCACGGGCGATGGCAACGCGTTGTTTTTCTCCGCCGGACAATTCGGGCGGATAGGCGCGCATTTGGTGTTCCAGGCCGACCCAAACCAACAGTTCCGAAACATGCCGCCGGATTTCCGATTCTTTGGCTCCGGCGATGCGTAGAGGAAGAGCCACGTTGTCAAACGCCGTCAAATGATCCAACAGGCGGAAATCCTGAAACACGACACCCATTTGCCGTCGGATGCGGGCTTTGGCCGCCCGTGTCAGCTCGTCAACGGCGTAACCGAACAGACGGACGCGTCCTTTTGTCGGAAGATGATAAAGATACAGCAGACTCAGCAAAGATGTTTTACCGGCACCGCTTTCACCCGTCATAAAATAGAACGAACCGGGATCCAGTGTGAACTGAATATCTTTCAAAACCTCCGGTCCCGAATCGTATCGGAACGAAACGCCGTTAAATTCGGCGACGGGAGATGACAATTTATTTTGCGTGGCCATTTTTAATCCTTATCAAAATAGTTGTATCTTTTTTTGAAATCGTATATATTACATTTACACTATTTTTTTGAAAAGGGAAAGACAAATGTTTATCATATGCCCAAAATGTTCTGCAAAGTATCGACTTCCGGATGATATTGATCTGAAAGAAGGGCAAAAATTGAAATGTTCCGCCTGCGGTTTGGTTTTTGAAAAAGGGCAGGAGGCACCTTTTGTATTAGAGCGACCGGAATCTTCTGTCCCGGATCAGGGGATATCGACCGAGGAGAGTAAACCTCAGAATAATCCGCCCCCCGAATGGACGGCACCGGAATATGTGTCCGGCGGGCAATCCAGCGCGGAACCGGCCGTTTCGGATGATGAAGTTTTCAGAACGCCGATGTTCGACCGTGCCATAGCGGTGGGCAATCGGGAGGCGGCCGGCTTGAACGTGTCCCCCGCATCATTCGGTCGTTCCGGAGATATTATACCGGAGGCTTTTGTTCCGGTCGAATCGTCGTCTCCCAAGACGTCGAAAAAAAGCGGTTTGATTTTAGTTGTCATTTATTTAGTGGCTATTATCGGTTTTTGTTGCGCGGCGTGGCATTATCGTGACATGTTGATGCCGGCATTTTATTCTTTTATGCCGCGGCCGACGAATGAACGTGCCATTCGTCCCGTTGTTCGAGAAGATGTCCCGGTGACGAAAAAGGATTCTAAACCGGTTGAAAAATCCGCCGTTGTTCAGCTGGAAAAGAAAAAAAGTCCTGATGAGGCGATTCCCGTAAAAGGGGAAACGGTTGTTTCGGATCAATCGGAGCGGGGGATGGAAGAAGTCGTTAAAACCGTTCCGGTGGAAACCATTGTTATTGAACCTGTTGCTTTACCGGCGGAACCTGTTCCTGTTAATCCGGCAGAGGCGGGGGCGGTAGTTGGAGCGGCGGTATCCGCCCAACCGGTTATTGATCGTGCGGTCGATGTTTCGGACAAGTCGGGTGCGGTGCAAAAGAGGGAAGACACAGTCGATTCAACACAAGCGGAGCCTCAACCGGTTTTTGACGCGGAGCCGTTGTTTGACATGGTTGCCGAACCGGTGCCGACTGCGTCCGAGAATGAATTAAGTATTCAAGATGTTCATTTTCGGATTGTTCCCGATGAGGGAGCCGGGGAACAGTTATTGGTTGAAGGAACGTTGCGGAACACCGCCTCTGACAGTCGGAGTATTCCTGTTTTAACGGCGACCGTTTGGAGTGGAAACAGTCAGATTTTAGGGCAGAAAAAGGTGCATGTAACGCAAGAGCAAATCGGCGCGGGACAAATCGTGTCTTTTTATACAAGTTTCACGCCGGCACCGGTGGGAGCCAGTCATGTTGATGTCACTTTTTAGAGGTGTTTGATGAAATTGGGCGTGATATTTATTTTTGGGTGGATGACGGTGGCGGAGATTGCTTTGGCGGCGTGTCCTGCCGGAGATGATGTGTCGCGTTCCCAAGGTATATCGGCGGCTATTCCCGTTTATGAATCGTGTGCTTTACGGCAGAATGATGATGAAACGCAATTATATCTGGCTCAACTGTATGATCGGGGGCAATCCGGTGTTTCCCGGAATATTCAGCGGGCGTTGTTATTTTATCATTTGAGTGCGGAAAATGGTAATGCGACGGCTCAAGTCGGGTTATCCAAGTTGTTGACACGTTTGGATGATGATGAGGCGACGCGGCCGGAAATTCGGGCGTATATGGAAAAGATAGAAGGACAGTTGAAAAACCGCGGGCAAACATCTTTTAAGGGACAGATGTTACATCCTTATACATTATTGTTGTTGGCGGCGGAAAAGCCGGCGTCAAAATGGTTTTATCCGACGACAGTAACCAGTGATCCGGAGGCGCTGCGTCTTTTAAAGAAATATGATATAACGCCGGACAAAAAAGAAGCGTCCTATGCCGAAGCGACGGCTTGGAAACAGCGAAAAATGTTGGATATGGCACGTGATGTTTTTTCGGTATCGGAATACAATTCTTTTTATGACAGATTGTATCCGGCACAGGGGGGACCGGATGCGTTTGCGCGATCACAGGCGATAAATGAGTTAAAGGAAAAATTGGAATCGGGAAAATAAATGAAAATTTATATAAAAACCTTTGGTTGTCAGATGAACATGTATGACTCCGCGCGTATGCGGGATGCTTTGAGTGTTCTGGGATATCAGGAAACGGATCAAAAAGAAGACGCAGACATTTTGTTGTTGAATACATGTCATATTCGGGAAAAAGCGTCCGAAAAGCTATTTTCCGAAATCGGGCGGATGAATGAGGTCAAACAAGTCCGGAAAGCGCGGGGACTGGACACATTATTAATTGTGGCAGGATGTGTGGTGCAAGCCGGCGGAGAGGAATTATTGCGTCGCGCCCACGCGGTTGACATTGCCGTCGGACCTCAAAATTATCATCGGTTACCGGAGTTGGTAACGAAATTCGACCGAAAGAAAGGACGTGTGGTTGTGGCGGATTTTCCGGCAGAATCCAAGTTTGATTTTTTGCCGGAAACGCGGGCGGGCGGCGCTTCTTGTTTTTTAGCCGTTCAAGAAGGGTGTGATCATTTTTGTTCTTATTGCGTTGTGCCGTATACGCGGGGGTGCGAATACTCCCGACCTGCCGATGAGATATTAGCCGAAGCGCGGCGTCTGGTGGAAACGGGAGCCAAGGAAATTATGTTATTGGGGCAGAATGTGAACGGGTGGCATGGCGACGGCGCGCGGGATCTGGGGGATGTGATTCGCATGATGGCCGATATTCCGGGATTAATGCGGATCCGATACACGACATCCTATCCCTCTGAAATGACAGATAATATTATCACGGCGCATCGGGATGTGCCGCAATTGATGCCGTATATTCATTTACCGATTCAATCGGGGAGTGATGGTGTGTTAAAAGCAATGAATCGGCAATACACGGTTAAAGAGTATTTGGATATTGTTGATCGTTTTCGGTCGGTTCGTCCGGATATTGCGATTTCATCCGATTTTATTGTCGGGTTTCCGGGGGAAACGGATGCGGATTTTGAAGGGACGATGGATATCGTTCGGCGTGTTCAATATGCCAGTTCATTTTCCTTTAAGTTCAGCCCTCGTCCGGGAACGCCTGCCAGTTTAATGAAAAACCAAATTAAGGAGGCTGTTAAAACGGATCGCCTGATGCGACTTCAGGCGTTATTGTTGGATCAGCAAAAAGCTTTTAATGCAGCCACCGTCGGCAAGACGTTGGATGTTTTAATGATTGAAAAGGGAAAGGAGCAAGGGCAACTGTCCGGTTACACCCCTTATTTGCAAAACACGCATGTTGCTTTGGATCAATCCTGTTTGGGGCAAATTGTAACGGTTCGGATAACCGGTGCGACGGCAACGTCTTTGTCGGGTGAGGTTGTTTGATGTGAGGCCGTATGTTTAAAAGTCCCCTCTCGGCCGAGAGGGGATGTTGATATCTATTTCTTTTGAGAGGCGGTGGTCTGATGTCGGCTGACAATATAGACGCCGGCAATGACGGCCAGGCCACCGATGATTTGAGGCCACCCGATCGTTGTTCCCAATAAAAGTGCGGCGCCGCTCATACTGAAAACCGGTTGCAGATAATAAATAATGCCCGTTTTAACGGTTCCGATACGGCTGAGGGCGTTGTTCCAGGCCAGATACGCCAATACGGAATTGAAGATACCCAGATAAATGAAAATGGAATAATCTGTCATGGAAAAATGTTTCCATTCCGTCGGCGGTGTCAGGCTGAAAAAGAAGGGAGCCAAAATCAGGACGCCGATGATAACCGTAGCGCAGAGTAAGGTTGTTTGGGGCAAATCAGGCGGTCTTTTATATTGAAGAAAGCTGTAAACCGCGAAACAAAAAGCGTTCAGGAGCATCCAAAAATCGCCGGATTTCCAGGGGATACCGCCTAAATCACCCCAATGTCCTTTTGTGATGATCGTGAAAACACCGAGAAGGGCGATTAAAATGCCTATGATTTGACCGATTTGAACGGGCGTTTTTAAAAAGACGGCGGACAAAATGACCAAAAAAACAGGACCCAACAGGTTTAAAAGACTCATGTTGACGGCATCGATCGTATGGCCGGCCAGATAAATTAAGGTGTTGTCCAAGACAATGCCCGACAGAGCCAGGCCGATAATCCATATCCCGTGTTTTAATAAGAAATCTTTTTGAGCGATCAAATTTTTCCAAGCAAAAGGCAATAAAATAAGTAAAGCGAAGAACCAGCGGCCGAAAGCAAATTCAACCGGTGTCAGATCCGTTGCGAAATGTTGGGCGATCAGGACGTTTAAGCTCCAGAAAAAGACGGCTGTCAGTGCTAAAAGATAGCCGCTTAATGTTTGTTTGTCGGAAATAAACATGATATAATATCCTCCTGTTTTTATATAGGATAAAAAAAGAGATGGCAAAAGCGTCAAAAGTATATCAAATGGCTTTGTGTGTTAATGCCCAAGCGTTTTCTTGACGTTCAAAGGTTTCTTCGCGTCCGTCTTCCCAACGCAAAACCATCAGGGTCGGCGTTTGATACATAATCGTAGCGCGTTCTTGTGTGCTTTGGCGTTTGAACCGATTGAACCCGTCCGGAATCAGATTATCCAGATAGTCATCATGCTTCAGATACAGGCTGCCCGCAGGCAGATGTTCATCCGTGCATTCTTTACGATAGATAAAGTCAAGGGTGGCCTGATCCACAAGTTGCACCCGCGGATTATTCAGTTGCATTTGATGCAGCAGATCGCATCGGTTACCAGACAAGGCGTCCGTTTGAGAAATTCCGAATCGTTCCAAAAAACGAGCCGATGTTTTTTTGCGGTTATCTTTTATGGCTTGGTAATAAGCGGGGCTGTTTGTGCGGTGTCGCCGCAGTGTCATCAACGGTTCATTGATCATAGACAGATGGCCGCCGGCAAAAATAATCTGACGCCAAAAATCATAATCTTCCGAACTGATAAATGCTTCGTTATAACGGATATGATGATTTTGGATGAAGTCGCGGCGAACAACGGCCAGGTTTGTAAAATAATTTCCCAGATTCATCAAAACATCCAATCGTTTTTTAGGAACCCAGTTGTTGGGAACGGGCGATGTTGTTTTTGTATAGGTAGCGTTGACGGCCGTGATATCAGGGTGGTTTTCCAAATAGGCAACAGATTTTTCCAGGCGTGTCGGAAGGGATATATCGTCGCTGTCCATAATAGCAATATATTTTCCCCGTGCGGCATCGTTTCCTTTATTTCGTGAATAGGAAATCCCTTTATTTTGGGGATTACGCAACAATATGATTCGATTGTCTTTATCGGCGTAAGCGGCCAAAACCGCCGATGAATCATCCGTTGACCCGTCATCGACGATAATAAATTCAAAGTCGGTGAAAGTTTGATTTAAGATAGATTCTATGGCACGCGGCAACAGATCCGCGCGGTTATAGGTCGGCATGACAACGGATACCGTCGGCGGTATCAACCGACGTTTTATGCCGCGACGAACGGTGGGGTGTATTATTATTGTCAGACAAATAGCAATCGTTATGAGAAAAATAACGGAGCCAATCTGTTTGATTGTCAGTCGCATGTTACGCCTTTCCGGCCGTTCCCGATAAACGATAAGCGTCTATTCCGACGGATTTTAATGCTTCCCGCCATCTATCCGCGTAGGGCGTATGGAACAAAATCTGATTATCTGCCGGAACCGTTAACCAGGTGTTGCTCATTAATTCATCTTCCAATTGACCGCGGCGCCATGTGGCGCATCCCAAAATCAGTAAAAACTCTTTCGGTCCCCGTTTTCCGGCAATATCCCGCAAGATTTCCTGAGTTGTGGTCAGTGAAACATCCGCCGATATCGGTTGTGTCATTAAGCCGGTATAATCAGGCGAATGTAAAATAAAACCGCGCGCCGCTTGAACAGGCCCCCCAAGCAACAGGGGCGGTAATTTGATATCCGGCACGGGAATGTGCATCTGCATTAAAATTTCTTGAAAGAACAAACGTTCGGCGGGTTGGTTGATGACAAGCCCTTGCGCACCGTCTTCTTCGGTGTGTCTAAAAATATAAACGACTTTTCTGTCAAAACGGGCGTCTTCCATTCCCGGGACGGCAACTAAAAACTGTCCCGTTAATGGAATGAATGATGGCATTTTGTTATCGTTCATTTTTTTCGTCGTCGTCGAAATTTTCCACGATACCGCTTAAATCCGAATTGTTTTCTTCCATTTCCTCTGAATCTTCCAGGATATCCAATCCGTCCGATCCGATTTCTTCATCGGCCAGGGGGACATCCTCCGTCATTTGCAACAAGGCTTCCTCATCCAGATTTTCATCATCAATTTTGGGTGCCGCTTTTTTGGCCAGTTTCATCAGTTGTTTTGTTTTGGCTTCTTCATATGTATCCAAAGAATATTGTTCACCGCATTTGGGACAAACAAAAGTTTCTTTCCGCATATCATAGAAAAAGGCACCGCATTTCGTGCATTTTCGTTTCAGACCCCATTCAGGTTTTGTCATTTTTTCCTCCATACTGTCAAAGTCTTTTATGAGCGTTTTACACATTCTGGAGCCGTTGTCAATAAAAAAATGAATAGAGGAATGAAAAAAGGCGGAGCGGGAGGCTGTATTTAATGATTGCAATTGCGGATAAAATATGCTATATAGGGGGTGTCTGCCGGGGGACGGCGGATACGGTTCCGGAGCACACCTATCCGGTTCCGGCGGAAAATCGGGTGTGATTAAGTCCGCAAAGTTTTGCTTTGACGGCCAATTAGAATAATTTTTTAGGAATATTATATGAATAAAACAGAAAACCAAATGCCGGGCGTATCCGAAGATTTTGGCGCATTGCTTGATGAATTTATGGGAAAGGGTGCCCTTCAGGGGAAAGTTGTTTCCGGTAAAGTCGTTGGTTTTGATGATGACGTGGTCATTGTTGACGTTGGTTTAAAATCCGAAGGACGCATTCCGTTGTCCGAATGCGGTGCTCAGGAGTTACATGTCGGTGACATGATTGAAGTGTTCATTGATCGTTATGAAGACAAAAACGGAAATGCCGTTTTATCCCGCGAAAAAGCGCGTCGGGAAGAAGCCTGGGGCGATTTGGAAAAGGCGATGGAAAAAGGCGAGCATGTGACCGGAACGATTTTCGGGCGTGTCAAAGGTGGTTTTACGGTCGATTTGAACGGTGCTACGGCGTTCCTGCCGGGCAGCCAGATTGACGTTCGTCCGATTCGCGATATGACACCGTTGATGGGAATTCCTCAACCGTTTGCTTTATTGAAAATGGACAAATTACGCGGTAACATCGTTGTGTCCCGTCGGGCGGTTTTGGAAGAAACACGTGCCGAACAGCGTTCCGAAATCATTAAAAACCTAACCGAAGGGCAAGTTGTGGAAGGAACGGTCAAGAACATTACGGATTATGGTGCCTTTATTGATTTGGGCGGTGTTGACGGGTTGTTGCATGTGACGGATATTTCCTGGAAGCGCGTGACGAATCCGGCCGAGGTTTTATCTGTCGGTCAAACGATCAAGGTTCAAATTATCAAGTTCAACACGGATACGGGTCGTATTTCTCTGGGCATGAAGCAACTGGAAAATGATCCGTGGGTCGGTATTAACGATCGTTTCCCCGTTGGAACGGTCTTAAAAGGAAAAATCAGCAATATCACGGATTACGGTGCGTTCATTGAAATTGCTCCGGGGATCGAAGGTTTGGTGCATGTTTCCGAAATGAGTTGGACGAAAAAGAATGTTCACCCGAGCAAAATCGTTGCGATGAGCCAGGAAGTGGATGTGATTATTTTGGATGTTGATGAATCCAAACGCCGCATTTCTTTGGGTATGAAACAGCTGCAGGAAAACCCGTGGAAGACTTTTGCCGAAACGCATAACGTCGGTGATGTTATCGAAGGTGAAATCAAGAATATGATTGAATTCGGTATCTTTATTGCTTTGACGGATGATTTGGACGGCATGATTCACACATCGGATCTGTCTTGGGACAAGTCGGGTGAAGAAGCGATCAAAGATTACAAGAAAGGTATGGTTATCAAAGCCAAAATCTTGGATATTGATGTTGAAAAAGAACGGATTTCTTTGGGCGTAAAGCAATTATCCGAAGATCCTTTTGCCGGTGTTTCCGAAACACTTAAGAAAGGTGCCGTTGTGACAGGCGTTGTTTCCGCGATTGAAGAAAACGGAATTGAAGTTGATGTCAATGGCATTAAAGGGTATATCAAACGTTCTGATTTATCACGGGATCGGTCGGAGCAGAAAACAGAACGCTTTGCCATCGGTGAAAAAGTCGATGCTAAAGTAACTTTGTTTGATGCCAAGACACGCAAGTTGAACCTGTCTATCAAAGCGCGTGAAGTGGATGAGGAAAAACAGGCGATGGAAGAATTCGGTTCGACATCCGCAGGGGCTTCTTTGGGGGATATTTTAGGTGCCGCTTTGGCCAAGAAAGCCAAAAAGGCGACGAAAAAAGAAGACTCTGAAGAAAAACCGGCCAAGAAAAAAGCTACGGCTAAGAAAGCCAAAGCCGATGACGAGGCGGAAAAAACGGAAGAGTAATCGACGGTTGATTCCAAGAAAGCGCGCTATTTCGGCGCGCTTTTTTTTGTTGACAAGAGCGGATTTGAATGATACGTTGGGTGACATAGATTGATTTAAGAGGTTAATATATGACTATCCGGAATGATATCTGAAACAGGTTTAAGGTGACATAGATTGATTTAAGAGGTTAATATATGACGGATATAATGCATAAAAGTATTTCACAAGATGAATCCGGAAGAACGTTGACGGAACTTTTGGTTGTTTTGGTCCTTATGGGATTTTTATCTTTAGCCTTTATTCGCGGATATGTGTGGGCTATGGATATGTATCACGCCAGTGAAACAATGAATGAAATGGAAGTTCGGGCGACGACGTTGGCGACTTTGTATGGTCGGGAAGGTTGGCCCGCTGTGGGAACGGATGTTACGCTTGAAGAATTCGGCAATGTAACGAATCATGGTTATCCGATTAAGATGACAACCTATAATGACGGTATGTTTGTGTTTGCCGTTTCGGATGTGCCGGTTAAAGTTTGCGAAAAGATTTTGCGAGATTGGCGCATGGTTGAATGGTTGATGGTGGATGAAAACAGTGATGATCCGATCGGACCTGAACCCGGGGGAATCGGTAGTGAAGATAACTACTATGATTTTTCAAATCCCAATCACGACCTGTGTTCCAGGTTTGCAAAGGCCGATGAAGAGAATAATGGTCAGCCGACCGTAAAAATGTATTTCTGGTTTCATAGGGAATTAGACCTGTGTCAGGGCGATAACTGCGGCACGACGCCGGGTGGAGACGAACCCGATCAAGAGGATCAAGGGGGCACCGAAGGCGACGGAGGAACCGTATAATGGGCAAGATTGTTATCTGCATTATCGGGATGTGTTTTTTGGTTGCTTGCGGTCGCGTATCCAAGCCGGTTCCGCCGGAAGGGAATATATACCCTTATCCCTATGTTGTAACACAGGATCCCTAGCGAATGGGTTTCCAATCAAAAATCCCCGGATGAAACGCCGGGGATTTGATGTGTCCGGATTGACCTTATTCTTGAACAAAGACGGATTTGGGTTCGCCGCATAAAGGGCATGTCCAATCATCCGGCAGTTCTTCAAAGGGAATATCTCCGTCATACACATAGCCGCAAACGGTGCAAACCCATTTTTTTGATTCTGTCATTTTATTCTCCTTTCTTTTTCTGTTTTGATAGTCCGCATAAATCAGAGCCGGTGCCATAGAGCCGGGTTCGACGGCCTGAACATCACATAACAAGACCCAATGCGTAGCGGTTTCGATTCTCTGTGTGATGACAAGTGTCATATAAGCGGAAGCCTGATTCAAAACCGGCAGGTTTTGATATAAATGATAAGGAACATTTTTCCATTTGTCCGTTGTTTTGGATGATTGCATACCGAAGTTTCGGATGACATCATCCGGCGTATCAACCGGCAGGACGGACAGGGACAATTTTTGGGATATCAGGACATTTTCACAGGTAAATGAGCTTTTCCCCAAAGAGATCATAATTTGGGCGGGCGAAGCTTCAATCACCATCACGGCATCAATACAACTTCCGATTAAACGGTCTTGCGTGTCGCGGGCACCTGTTACATACAGTCCATGGGAAATTTTAAAAAGGGCGTCTAAATTCATCCTGTCCTCCATTCTGATTTAAGATAACGTAAAACGGGATAAAGTGCAACTTTTTTATTGAAAAAGAAATAAAAGTGCCTATAATGCATATATTCAGTAAAAGGGATAAAAATGAAAAAATATAAGATGATTACTGTTTTTGCCGGTGCGGCGGCGTCTATTTCATCGGTGCACCATGCCCCGATGCGTCGAACCGGAGAATTGTTGGCCGAACACGGTATTACCGTTGTTTTCGGGATCGGGGACGAAGGCATGATGGGCAGTATGTTCCAAGGGGTTCGTAATAAAAACGGACAGGTTGTCGGTATCACAACGTTAAAATTGTTGGAATTGCAATGTAAGGATCCGTCGGTTTTCCGGTTGGGTGAGATAAAAATTGTCCCGAATTTGTCGCGGCGGAAAATGGATATGTTTCAAATGGGGGACGCGGTTTTAATCGGACCGGGCGGTTGGGGGACAATTGATGAGTTTTCCGAATACGCGGTTTTGATTCAAACGGGTGAAGTCAAGAAAAAACCGATGATTTTTCTGAACTATAATGATTTTTGGAAGCCTTTTCAAGAATTGATGTTGAACATGTTGCAAGAAGGCACTTTGAACCAGGATAAAGTGGATTTTGTGGAGTTTATTGACCATCCGGATGAAATTTTTGAAGCCTTGGAAAAGGTTCAAAATCGTTTGGATGCGAAAGAAAAGGAATCGGTGTAATACCAACGAATCAAGCGCGCGGTTTGCATCCGCAATATTTTTGAGAATAGAGCCCTTTTTCCTTTGTCAGACGGGCTCTTTTTTCTTCTCCGCCGTTTTTACGCCAGTTGGTCGTATCATAGGGAATATGCTCTTCCTCTGCCGCTTTTAGGCCGGCGCGGCAAACTTGGTCAAAATCTTTATAGCGTGAAATACCAAGGACGGATGAAAAGCGGGTAAAGCCGTTCTCCCGCGCGTAATGTGCCGCCTCTTTCAAGCGGATGAAAAAGCAAATATCACACCTTTTTCCGCGTTCCGGTTCGGTTTCCAACCCTTGGGTTGCGTGTGTCCATGTTCCCGGATCATAGGGCAATTCTATGAATGGAACGCCCAATTCATCACATATCCGTTTATTTTCGTTTTTGCGTTTTTCGTATTCATCTTTCGGGCGGATATTGGGATTATAAAATAAAACGGTAAAATCCGTTTTCGCCTCATATAAATCCCGTATAACGCCGACAGAACAGGGCGCGCAGCAGGATAACAGCAATAACCTATCTTTTGTCATGGAAACAGTATATCGAAAAACAGAGTGAAATGCAATAAGAAGTTGACAAGGATATGAAATCTTGATAGGCTCGGGCTTATGTCAAAACTCATAGAATTGTATTTACAAATTTTTCATTTTTGGATGCGCTTTCCCGAAAAAGTGCGTTATCTGTTGGTTGGCGGATATAACACGGTTATTTCATATGCGTTGTATGCATTGTTTTTGTGGATGTCCGACAGTCACCATCCGCAGGCGGCTTTGTTCGCTTCCTTTTTAATATCGTCGATTAACAGTTATTGGACGCAAAAGATTTATGTGTTCGGAACCAGAGGAAACTATGGTCGGGAATATGTGCGCTGTCTTTTTTCATGGGGGATCAGTTATCTGATGAATGTCTGCCTGTTGCAGTTTTTTCTATGGCTGAATTGGAATCCCTATGTTGCTCAATTTTTAGCATTGGCGTTGGTGACGGTTAACAGTTACCTGATGTTGAAATATATTGCTTTTCAAAATCATAAAAGGGGAAATCATGTTCGCGACCTATAAGCGTGTTTTTTGGTTATCGGCGTTGATGAGCGTCTTTGTTTTTGCTCCTTTTTACGTGACGGGATTTTCGACGGATGTATGGACGCATTTGATTCGGATTCGGGAATGGGTAGCGGCCGGTTTCCCGTGGCGGGAGCAGTTGTTAATGTCCTATAATTTCCCGTTCGGAGATGAAATGCATTGGACCAGACCGTTGGACATTATCGGCTATATTTTTGCGTGGCCGTTTATTCCCGGATGGGGATTGAAAAGAGCTCTGGAAATCATGGCGGCTTTTACACCGATTTTGTTTTTAATTGTCGGTGTGCGAGGATTCTTTTTCGGATTACGTGGTTATTTAACGCCACGGATGGCTTTTCTGGCTTTTTGGCTTTTTTTCTGGGGTATCGGATACGGGTGGGGACAATCCTTGCCGGGGTATTTTGATCAACATGTGTTTCATTTCGCGTTGTTATTATGGTGTATCGGTTTGATTTTAAGAAGCTTCCGGGTTAAAGAAAACGCAGGGTGTTTGGTGTGGAGTGGTATTTTAGGGGCAATCGGAACATGGATAACGGCCGACTTTTTTGTTAACTTATATATTTTATCGCTTCCTTTTGCGCTTGGGTGGCTGATACGTAATATGTCGTTAAAGCCTCTATTGCTCTTTTTCGGCAGTTACACACTTGTGTTGGGTGGTGTTATGTTGTTTGATCATCCGATAGGCGGTTTTTTCAGTCTTGATTTATATCGGCCGTCTTTGATTCATGTGATAATCGGGGCGATGACGTGTTTGGCTGTCGGCGTATTGATGTTTTTATTTCGATATGTTCGGTCGACGTGTTTCCGGCGTTTGATTTATGGCACGTTGATATGTTTGAGTGTCGGTCTCTTTTTGATTTTGGTTTTTGGTGATGTGTTCATGCGGCCGCCGTATGACCTGTGGATGTATCACACATGGGTTAAACATGTCAGTGAAATGCAACCTTTATGGTCCAGTTGGAATGAATTATTGGAATACACGATTTTACCGTTCATTTTGGCAATCGGTATGATGGTGTGGGTGATTCGCCGATACCGTTCTCCTTTAATGCCGTTGGTCGTAATCGGTGCCGCGGGAACGATTATATACGCTTGTGTAATGGCATTTCATGTGCGTGTCGGTATTAGCCAGATGGCATTTTTTGTTTATTTAGGTGCCGCTTTTTTGAATCTTGTTTTTTTCCCGCGGGAGAAATCTTTTAAAATCTCCTTTTTATTTGTGGTCTTTTATTTAATTTTTATGGGAACGCATTTAAAAGGGAATGAAATTTTAACACGTATCAAAACATGGGGTGTTCAACATTATTTGGAAATGTATAAAAAGGACAACACAATTGACGTGCCGGAATATCTGAAACCGTTATTTGAAAATGCCGTTCGGGAAGAAATGAAAAATAATCGGTCTGAAACAGCCGAAAAACCGAAAGAGGAAGTTCCCGAAAAACAGGATTTTAAGTGTGTTTCAAATGAAAAAATATGGGATGTTATTCGTCAGGACGCCTCAAACGGCGCGTTGTTTACGGATATTTTTTCGGCACCTCAATTGGTTTGGGAAACGGGGAAGCCGACTTTGGGCGGGCCGTATCATACAAATGTAGCGGGGATTACCGATTTGTTTTCTATTCAAACGGATCGTCCGCCGTATCATCGGGCGCGGGCACTTTTGAAAAAACATCAAGTGACGCAGTTATACTTGTTTCATCCGTCCTGTCAATCTGTTTTATTTGAAAAAAATGGCGGTAAAACAGAGCCGTATACAAAGAATATGTTTCATTTCGCCGTGTATCATGAAACCGAAGACATGCCGGATTGGGTTCGATTGGAATATGAAGATCCCGCAACGCATATTAAAATTTTTCGTGTTGAACCGGTAAAATGAGGGAATGTTAGAGCAGTTGCTCCCTGACTTTAGGTAAACGATGTTTTAAGGCGTATGTATTAAGGAAAAACCCTGTCAGATTCAATCCGTTTTGGATATCGGCGTCCGTGGCCGGTGCATTTTGCCAGATAAAGCGGGGAAGGGGCAGGAGTTTGTCATGATAGGGGAGGCCTTTTTCCCGACTGACCGCCCGACCCGTTCGGGGGGAAATATAGGCTAAATCGTTTTTATCTCCACCGCCGGCGCAACAGGACGTATCCAACCCGAAACCGACGGCACTTAAAAAAATCATTTCCAAGCGGACATAGTGCTTCATGAAATCAGGTGTTTCCAAAATATCTAAAAAGGCGAAAACAGCATCATATAAATCGGGAAAAGCCTGTCTTTCCGGTAAAAGATCGTCCACCAGGGCGCAAAGAGACGCCAGACAAGCCAATCGTTTTGCATCATCCAGGAATCGGATGGAAAAAGGGCAAATTTCCTCCAAATAAAAAGTTCCCAGTTGTTCAGCCAGGCGCGCTTGCCAACGGGCGGCGACAAACGTTCCCGTTTCGGGAGGTATTTTTTTTTGATAAACACCTAGGAAACGCCCGTTTTCCCGTGTCAGCAAGCTGACAATATATGATTTTTCCCCCAATTTACGGGCGGATAGGACAAGTGCTTTGTCCGTTTTAAAATCAGGCATTGAAATTCAAACCCCAATCGGTGTATTGTCCCGGATCTTCAGACCAATTTTCTTTGACCTTAACAAACAGAAACAAATGCACGGGTCTTTCGAACAGGCGGCTCATATCCCGGCGGGCAAGTTCGCCGATCTTTTTAATCATACTTCCTTTTTTGCCGAGAACGATGGATTTTTGTCCGGTTCGTTCGACATAAATCGTTTGTTCAATACGAATGCCGTTTTTTTGCTCCTGAAAACGGGTTGTTTCAACCGCCAGTGTATAGGGTAGCTCTTGTTGCAAATTCATGAACAGTTTTTCCCGTGTGATTTCGGCCGCAAACAACCGGTTCGGCAAATCTGACAGTTGATCACCCGGAAACATCCACATACCCTTGGGGGCGCGGTGGGCTAAATATTGTTTTAACTCGGCGATATTTTCACCTGTTTCGGCAGAAACCATAAAGGTGTCCGTGAAAATATTTGCTTGGTTTAGCTCGGCGATTAAAGGTAATAATTTTCCTTTTGAAACCAAATCGATTTTATTCAGCACCAAAATTGTTTTTTGTTTATTTTGAGCCAGACTGTCAACGATGGTTCGGGTGTTTTTATCTATACCTTTGGCCGCGTCGACAACCAATAAACGCAGGTCGGATTCTTCGGATTCCGTCCAAGCCGAGGCGACCATGGCTCGGTCTAACCGTCGGGAGGGCTTGAATATGCCCGGTGTGTCGACTAAAATAATTTGACTTTCACCCTCAACGAAAATCCCCCGAATTCGGGAACGTGTGGTTTGCACCTTGGGTGAAACGATGGATACTTTTGCACCGACCAATCGATTGACCAAGGTTGATTTTCCCGCGTTCGGCGCGCCTAAAACCGCGGCGAATGCGAAATGTTGTCGGTTAATATCCATGCATACATGTCTCCATAAAAACTTGAGCCGCTTGTTGTTCCGCCTCTTTTTTGGAATGTCCGCGTCCCGTAACCGTGTGCGGACCGGCAGATAATATGACGGTGAAAACAGGGTGATGATCCGGACCGCTTTGGTCCGTCAATTTATAAACGGGTAATTCTTTAAAGTGTTTTTGCGTCCATTCTTGAACGGCCGATTTCGGATCTTGCGGTGCACGTTGTTTAGATAAGAGCAACGGTGTCCAGATGGGGGCCATGAACTGTTTAACGGCATCCAATCCGGCATCCAAATATAAGGCACCGAGGACGGATTCACACACGTCCGACAAGACAGATGTATTATGCCGCAGTTCGTTTTCCGATGTTTTTAAAAGGGCGGGTAACCCGATTTGCTCGGCAACTTCAGCCAATGTTTCTTCCCGCACCAAGGCAACAAAGCGTTTAGCCAAATCGCCTTCTTTTTCATCGGGAAAGGCATCATATAACATTTCCGCGACGACAATGCCGACAACTCTGTCCCCTAAAAACTCAAGTCGCTCATACCCCGCGGGACGCCCTTTGTGTGCCAGTTGAAGGGCTTGATCCAGCAATTTTTTATTATGAAATAAGTCTGCTAATTTTTGCATCATCAGACAAGTCCTTTAAAAAAACGTTCTAAACG
Organism: uncultured Alphaproteobacteria bacterium; assembly: GCA_944391735.1. Taxonomy (GTDB): domain Bacteria; phylum Pseudomonadota; class Alphaproteobacteria; order CAAHEQ01; family UBA3637; genus CALXZG01. The sequence continues at coordinate 74,416 of CALXUR010000003.1, forward strand.
CAGAGAATCGCCCCATTTCCAGAATTGCCAGAAAGCACCTGTCCCGTTGTTTGAATAAAAAATAAATCGTGCTTTTCCCTCCAGATTTTGAGCCGGGACAAATCCGAAAATACGGCTGTCGGATGAGTTATCCCGATTGTCTCCCATCATAAAATAATGATTTTCGGGAACGGTAAAGACATCTGTATCATCCAGTATTTTGTTATCTCCCTGTTCATAAATCAGATGTTGAACCCCATTCGGGAGTGTTTCCAGGTATTTTGTATAATGGACAAGGCCTTCCACTTCAACGACCCAGTCTTCTTCGGCGATTTTTTCACGCTCGACCAATTTATCGTTAATATAGAGGCGGCCGCCGGCCATTTGAATGCGATCCCCCGGCAGGCCGATGACACGCTTGATGTAATCTGTTTTGTTGTCCGTCGGCAGTTTAAAAATAACGATATCACCCCGTTGCGGTTCATCGGCAAAAATGCGTCCGCGCGGAACAAGGGGAACGGAGAGAGGGAAAGAATGACGGGAGTAGCCGTAATCGTATTTTGAAACAAAAAGATAATCTCCGATCAAGAGTGTCGGAACCATGGAGCTGGACGGAATATTATACGGCTCAAAAATCAAAGATCGGATGGCCAAGGCGATTAAAAGAGCCCAAAAAAGACCGCGGACATTTGACCAGAAGGTGTCTTTCTTTTTTTTCTTTTCCATTTGAAATTTTATCCTTTATCTGTTATGATGATTCAATGAATCATGTTATAGCACAGAAAGATAAAATTGTCCATGTTAAAATTTCAACGTATCACAAGCACCGGTAAGGCGCGCCGCGGGGTATTGGAAACGGCTCACGGAACGGTTCAAACACCTGCATTTATGCCGGTCGGGACGGTTGGAACGGTTAAAGCCATGACACCGGAATCCGTTCGTTCGACGGGTGCCGAGATTATTTTAGGAAATACGTATCATCTCATGTTGCGTCCGACGGCGGAACGGGTTGCTTCTTTCGGCGGATTACATCGCTTTATGAATTGGCCGGGACCTATCCTGACGGATTCCGGTGGTTTTCAGGTGATGAGTTTGTCCGGCCTTCGGAAAATTACGGAGGAGGGGGTCACTTTTAATTCACACATAGACGGGGCGCGTCATATGCTGTCCCCGGAACGATCCATGGAGATTCAGAATTTGTTGGACGCCGATATTACCATGGCTTTTGATGAGTGTGTGAAATATCCGGCTGAAAAGAAAGTTGTTCAAAAATCAATGGAGCGATCCATGCGTTGGGCCAAGCGATCGAAAGAGGCTTTTGTCGATCGTCCCGGATACGGTTTGTTCGGAATTGTTCAAGGCGGCATGTTTGAAGATTTACGGATGAAATCGATTCGGGCTTTGACCGATATCGGTTTTGACGGATATGCCATCGGCGGGTTAGCGGTCGGTGAGGGACAGGAGATGATGTTTTCCGTTTTGGATTACACGGCTTGTGCTTTGCCGGATGATAAACCGCGTTATTTAATGGGCGTGGGTCGGCCGAGTGATATTGTAGGATCCGTTGCCCGGGGTGTGGATATGTTTGATTGTGTGATGCCGTCACGATCGGGGCGGACGGGGCAGGCTTTTACCAGCCATGGTGTTTTGAATATGCGGAATGCGTGTCATATAGATGATCATCGGCCGTTGGATGCCGAATGCGGTTGTCCGGCTTGTCAAAATTATACGCGCGGCTATATTCATCATTTATTTCGATCCGGTGAGATTTTAGGCAGTATGTTGCTGACGGGACACAACATCTGGTTTTATCAAAATTTGATGCGACAAATTCGGACGGCTTTGGATGAAGATCGTTTTGACGCTTTCCATAATGATTTTATGAATCGGTATGCGCATGACCGAAAAATGTAAACCGGAAAAAGATGGTGCGTATCGTCGTCGATCCTTTGAAGGATTAGCCCCTTTGACGCGTGAAATCCGCAATGTGACGCGGCCGATTTTGGGGGCGCGCGGTTTTTCGGAAGTGGACATTTTGGAAAATTGGGTTGACATCGTCGGGGCGGATTTGGCCAAAGGCATCTTTCCCGAAAAATTAACCTTCGAGAGGGACAATCGCACACACGGAACGCTTCATGTTAAAAGTGCGGGCGGGGCTTTTGCGATGTTGTTTGACCATCAAAAAGAACGTGTGATTGAACGAATTAACTGTTATTTCGGATATCCGGCCGTGTCACGTGTTAAAATCAGGCAGGGTGCTTTGAAATTGCACCGGGAGCCGACGGTTATTTCGTCCTCTGTTTTGACGCCTGAAGAAGAGCAGGATTTATGGCAGCGTGTCTCCTCTATTGAAGATGCCGAATTACGTCAAAAAACATTTGAAGTTGGTGCTGCCATGATTTTAAAAGGGCGCAAATAATTTTATAAAAGGTGGCGTAACCATTGAAACCGATGTGACTTATTTTATTGTTTATTCCCGATATATCTGCGAACCAAAGATTGAATGATGTCTTCCAACAATGTGTGAGAGGCGGCTTTTAATACATTCATGTCGCGTGTTTCAATGTATTGTCCGATGTTTTCTTCAATTTCATTTTGCAACCATTATTTTGAGTTCTTACATAAAATGTAGACAATTTTATTTTTACGTGATATAATCAATAAATAGAAGAGGTGTTGAACATGGGAAATTTGAAGAATGCATTGCGTGTATTATCAGTTGGTGCTGCGTTAAGTGCTCCAATACAAGGACGGACTCAAGAACAACCGGCACCGATAACGCCGGCTCAAGAACAAATAAGCGAGGGAGATATTCGGTTGCCGGGTGGGAAAACGGTGACTTTGGATGAATTTCAAAAAATGTCGGATACCTTATATGCCGAACAGCACAAGGAGCGTTCCGATACGGCGGCGGGTAACGAATGGGTAACGCGGGTTCCGGTCGGGAACGGCTATCGAACAGAGCCGGTAACATCATTGGACGAAGCGTTAAAAAATCCGGCTTTAAAAGATCATATTTATTTGGCCGGGGCAGGGGGATATCAAACACCATTAGCGTATGGGGTGATCAACAATGATCTGGGTTTGATAGATAAGTGTTTGGCGGCGGGGGTTAATCCCGATGTCGGTCGAATCGGAGTTGCCCCGGGGCCGGATTCACCGTTGGCAAAAGCGGTGAACAATTACAGTCGTTTTAAGAAAGAAGGGCGGGATGTATCAATTCAGGCTCGGGAAATTGAAGCTTTATTAAAGGCAGGAGCTAATCCCAACATTACAACTAGTGCACTGGTTGTGTCGAATGAACCGGGACGTTGGCGTTCCGGAGAAGGAGACACGCCGTTACATGTAATGGCCGAGTTACGCGATGATAAAATGATTGATTTGTTGGTTTCACACGGTGCGGATGTATCGGCAAAGCGCGAAGGAAGAACGCCTTTGGATGTTTACAATGCCGACATAACGACAGTGTCCGGTGGAAAATTACCTTGGCGTGGTGAGAAAAAAGCGGAAACGGTGTCAAAACTGACACCGAAATCATCCGGATTTTCATTAACGGGTTGGTTGTTTCGATCCGGCGGTCGGTAAAACACGTTGAAAAAGGCTTGACTTTTGAAAAAGAAAGGTTTATAATACCGCTACTCCCTGAAATGCGGGCGGTTGGAATGAGCCAAAAGCCACGTTTTATCAAATGGATAAAGACTATCGGGGACAATAAGAAAGGTAAAAAGAATGTCGAAAAGACTCAGTTCAAAATTTAAAATTGATCGCCGGTTGGGCGTTAACCTGTGGGGCAAAGCAAAAAGTCCCGTTAATAAGAGAAATTATGGTCCCGGACAGCACGGTGCTAATCGTAAAAAGCCGACGGATTACGGGATTCAGTTGGCCGCTAAACAGAAATTGAAAGGTGTTTACGGAAACGTTTCCGAAAAGCAATTACGTAAATATTATGCTGAAGCTATCCGCCGGAAAGGGGACAGTTCGGAGAACTTGGTCGGGTTGTTGGAATGCCGTTTGGATTCCATTGTGTATCGGATGAAATTTGTTCCGTCCGTCTTTGCGGCGCGTCAGTTTGTCAACCACGGGCATGTGTTGGTCAACGGTAAAAAGGTGGACATTCCGTCTTATTTAGTGAAAGCCGGAGATGAAATCGCCGTTCGCAGCAAAGCCAAAGAAATGGCTATGGTTGTTGAAGCTGTTGCGTCAACGGAGCGTGAGATTCCGGATTATATGGAAGTGGATGTGAAGGACATGAAAGGCAAGTTCATTCGTGTTCCGAAACTGGCCGATATTCCGTATGCGACTCAAATGGAGCCGAATCTGGTTATCGAATTCTACTCACGGTAATTCGGTTATTTTTCAAAAAGGCAGGCATGTCGCCTGCCTTTTTTGTTTTGGGAAAAAGAGTCGCTTGGACGGCATAATTTTATTGAATGGAAAAAGTTGCATTTTTGATTCAAAACGGTTATACTTTTTGCATGACAACGAATCCGCATACATTGCCTGTTGATTTTTTGGAGTGTCCCGCAGACTGTCCTTTTCTGGGGATGCGGACGTTTATGCCGAACACGTTGCCATTTTATTGTAATCAATACGAGACTTTTTTAGGGGCGAATCCCGGGCAAAAGATTTTACGGTGTGCCAACTGTCGTGGTGTTGTTCGGGATAACGTTGCGGCGGGATTGGCTTTTATCGAATCGTATATCGGTGTTCCTGCCATTGAAACACGGGAGGCTTTTTTACGATTGGATCACAGTTTTCAGAAAATGTTTGTGGATTTGATTTCCAAAACAGGTGTTCAAATTATTTTATCGACGGGTGAATCGGATAAGCCGGCTAATTTAGCGGATGATATTTTGAAAAAGTGGAAAGAGGCTCAAGATCGGGCAGGCTCCCCGGAAATGCAGGAATTTGCGGGGATATTGGATGCCGAGGGCATGCCGTTGATGAGTCGTCAGACGAAAACGTTATTAATGAATTTGTTTCAGGTGTTGGATAACTCTGAAAAAGACATGATTAAAAATGTGCTTCAAAATCAGAAACAAATCGATTCTTTTTTAGAACAGTTTGATCGTCAACCACAGGATAACGACTTATTGAAAAATGTGCGTTCACTGATTTATGATTATGATCGCCAGCGGCAGGAGATGGAGCGTGAGCAACAGCGTCAGAGGGAAGAACTCCGTCAGAGAGAGGCTCTGGCTCTTTTTATGCAACGACGCAATAATGAAAGGGGATTCAGCCGATGATTTTGAAACGTCCGTCTTTGATTATATGGGATTGGGATAACACGCTTGTTGATAGTCGGCCTGTGGTGAGGGCGGCTTTACAAGATGTTGTCGAGACGGCACATTTACCTTCAATTACGATGCAGGATGTGATTGATGTGATGGGCACGCACATGGGGCGTTTTTGGCAGGATAATTTTGGGAATAAAAAGACAGAGGCGGTTGCTTATTATTTATCGCGTTATGTGGCGCATAACGGAAAGTTGGAACTGTTCCCGGAAACAAAAGAGGTTTTGTCTTGGGTTCGTGAACAAGGTATTTCGCAAATTGTTGTCAGCAATAAACGGCAGGATATTTTAGATGAGGAGTGCGATCGATTGGGGTTGCGCTTGTATTTTGATCAAGTTATCGGAACGGATGAAAGGCATATTGCAAAACCGACAAAAGCCTTTGCCGATGAAATTTTCGGAGATGAATGGCCGAAGAAGGCGATTATGATCGGCGACGGCGAATCGGATATGGAGTTTGCAGCTTTGTTAAAGGTTTTCGGATTGTTTGTTCGTCCCGGGAATCAGCCGGTTCCCTTTGCATATGACGCGCGGGTTCCTGATTTAAACGGTGTCTTCTATTTTTTAAAAAATCATATCCGGGAGGTTTAACATGCGTACTCATTGGGGATCAAAATTGGGGTTCATTATGGCGACGGCCGGATCCGCCATCGGGTTGGGCAACATATGGCGTTTTCCCTATCTGGCCGGACAATACGGCGGCGGTATTTTTTTATTGATGTATTTACTATGTGTGGCGGGACTCGGGTATTTCATGTTGGTATCCAAGTTGGCTTTCGGTCGGGCAGCTCAAACAAACCTGGTGGATGGGTTTCAGGTTGTTGCCGCGCAAAACGGTAAATCGGCTTCTGTTCTATGGCGTATCTTCGGTGGCTGGCTTGGGTTTGTCAATACCTTGTTGGTCAGCAGTGTTTATGTTGTTGTCATCGGTTGGACGGCTGCCTATGTAGCGGAAGGGTTTGCCCTATGGACGGGATTGTCCGACCGTGCCGTTGATGCGTCGTTATTTTCCGAATTAACGGGGTCTTTTGGGGCTCAATTATTTTGGGGATGTTTGTGTATTGCCGTTGCCGTTATTATTTTGATTAAAGGGGTTAAAAAAGGGATTGAGCGTGCTTCTTTATATCTAATGCCCGTATTGTTTATTTTACTGTTGTTTATGGTCATTTGGATGATGTTTTTACCCGGCTCCGGCAAAGGATTGGTTTTCTTTTTAAAACCGGATTGGAGTCGTGCCGGGTTTTTACCGGATGGTTTTCATTTTTCGGTTTTGGCCGACTTACTTTTGGCGGCTTTGGGGCAGGCAATTTATTCATTGTCGATGGGGTTGGGGGTTATTTTTACCTATGGATCTTATTTGACGCAGGATAGCAATTTAAAAAGCTCGGCTAAATGGATTGCCGGTTTAGATACGATGGTGGCTTTTCTTGCCGGATTAATTATTTTGCCCGCGGTTTTTGCGTTCGGATTGGAACCCGGACAGGGGCCGGCTCTGAGTTTTGTCAGCCTTCCTTTGATTTTTTCAAAAATGTTGGGTGGCACGTTTTTGATGCTGTTGTTTTTTATCCTGTTGTTTTTGGCCGCTTTGACTTCTTTGATTTCCATTTATGAGGCGGCTGTCAGTTTGATGATTGACAAGTTTTCCATTTCCCGAACAAAGGCGACTCTGGTTATGGCGGCCTTGAACATGATCGGTAGCGGTCTTTTGTTGGCCTCTTTCACACGGCAGATACCGATAACCGTCGGCGGGCAGGACTTGTTCAGTTTCTTGGATAGATTGACCGGTTCCTATACAATGTCGTTGATGGTTTTTGTTTGTTGCCTGTTTATGGGGTGGAAAGTGTCAACGGTTATTATCCGCAATATCGGGCAGGGATCCGGTGTCCGTCAATCTCGTTTTTTTAAACGGTATCTGCGTTTTACGTTAAGAATAACGGCACCGCTTGTTTTGTTGATTTTATTTCTTTCGGGGTTGTTCTAGTTTAAATTTTCGAATGATTTTTTCCGTAATTTCTTCGGGTGTTAAATTTGTTGTATCGATGATGTAATCAAAGTTTTCATCATTATCAATATCCACATGATAAAGGCGTTTAAATCGGGCAACCTCTAAAGCGCGCCGTTCTATCAAGACGTCAATCGCATCTTGAACAGTTTGATATGTGTTTTCTCCGGTGCGTTTCTTATCATTAAAAATACGCTCTCCGGCAACCGACGTATCAACGTTTAATTTAATTTTAATTGAGCTTGGCACAAAGAAAAAAGCTAACCGAGAGTCGATGACGACGTTTTTGTTCGGAACACTGTTAAAATGACGAAACACACCGTCAATTTCGGCATCAATCGTCGGGTCTGTTTCTGCCGCTTGGTTCAGTTCCAAAGTCGTCAATCCCCGACGCCGAGCAATTTCCCGTTGAGCATTTCCCGTTGAATAATATTCGTATCCGAGCCGTTTGGCCAACAATTTGGCAACGGTTGACTTTCCGCTACCGAGCATACCTGAAAGAGTGATGATTTTAAATGAACTCATGTTTTCTCCTCTGGCAGAAAGCATATCGAAAAACCATCACAAAATCAAGTATTCGTTTTATTTTTTACAAACGGTTCCCCATTCCCATGAATTAGAGGCTCCGAAATTATAACTGGGTTGATAATACGGTGCATTGAAACATCCAAAGCTTCTTTCAAAGCCACAATCCAAATACATTTTGCCTTTCTCTCCTCCCAAGTATTGAAATCATCTGCTACATATAGTAGCCAACATGGTCATCATCGAACCTGATCAGCATAAATCATACACACCGACCATCTACTCATAACCCAATCCCTCTTTAATCACGGATTTTCCGAAATATGACATACCTAATCACCACCCACTATTTAATAATACATAGGGCTGCACCAACATAATGTCTGTCACCATAGCTGCTGATGCCTCCGGTCTCGGACCAGACATGATAGGGTATACAACTTTCGTCCGCTTTTTCCATCAGGAAAAAAGCATCTGACCCATCTGGCAAAGATCCGTACAATGCCATAAGAGCATGCACAATTTGAGACCCTTTACATCCCTCTGATATAGAACATCCGAGATCTGCAAATGTTGCCATGCGTCCATTATGTGCTAAACACCAGTTGCGCCCGTTAAACCAGTTCATTGTACGCTGTGATACAATCATATGTGAAATTAAACTTTTTGCCTTTTCTTCCCCCATAATACCACCGGTTTCCAAAGATGAGCCTGCCCGTTTATCAAAATCTTCGCTATAAGCATTCTTTGTGCGAATGGAGCTATAGTTATCTGCATCGACACAACGACCTTTCGAAGTAGGACCTTTACAATTAACGGCAGAGACATACATTTCTCCTTCATCACATCCTTCTTGGCATTGCATTGCAAATGAATCATCCCATGTTTGTGTTCCCGTAAAATCATGTTGCCAGCATGTATCCCAGCTTTGACATTTTTGTTGTAGCTCACTCCAATATTCATTATCAGAGCAACAAGTTTTATCGTCAGGAAGGCAGGCGCATTCACCGTTTATACACTTCTGATTGTTCGTACAATCATTGTCGGTAGAACAGGGGCCGCATTTGCCAGTATCCATATTGCAAATAGAACCATTCGGATTCCCGATGCAATCGTTGTTGTTGCGGCAGATGAACATCCAACTTTCCTCCGGACGCCATCCCGATCCGCTGTCGCTTGATTCTCCAATATCTTCATCTAAATCTCGATGAAAATAAAATACCATCTTGTTTTCTTTTATCGGGCATTCTATGCCGTTCCCGTAATCCGGCGTCCCGTTCACATACACCGAAAACGGCACATACCAATCCGCATCCACGATGTTCTGACACACCCGTTTCGGAACGGCGTTTAGTTCTATCCTGAAATGCGGTTGATTCTCAATCACACTCGCCGTTAACGGATACCCGAAAGCCGTTGCATTCTCCGGATCAAACTCTTTCGATGATAACTCGCTCTGACCCCCGATCATCTGTTGCGAATACACCACCGCTCGTTGGTTGATCTCTTTAATCGTCGCGCTCGCGTAATACATGTCCATCGCCCACCGGTATCCGATAACCCCGCCGATCGACAGCAATCCCATGATGGCCAACACGCCCAGCATTTCCACCATCGAGCGTCCCGATTCGTTTTTTTTCGTCCGTGTATCTTTCTTAAGTCCTTGTTTTTCTGTTATTTTCATCATATTTCCCCATAAAAATTTAATGACCCTTAAATTTTTACAAAAATCAGTTTTCAGGTTATTTTATTCCTTGTAATGAAAAACACTGTTTTATTTGTTTTTTTCTTGATTTTAAAATCAATTATATGTTATAAAAAACTATAATAAAAAAAGGGTCATTTTTTCGTTACAGTTTTTTAATGTTATTTATGAAAAAAAAGCCCCTTTTTACAGGGACTTTTTCTTTTGAGGGATACACTTAAATATCAAGATTTTCAACGAATTTTGCGTGTTCCTGAATAAACTGGAATCGATACTCCGGTTTATTGCCCATTAATCGGTCGACCATATTTGCCGTAAAAGCGTATTCTTCTTGTGATTCTTCGGTTGCGGCGTTTTTGCTGGGGATAACAACACGTAACAATGTTCGTTTATCCGGATCCATGGTTGTTTCTTTTAATTGATGCGGTGGCATTTCACCCAATCCTTTAAAGCGGGAAACTTCCACATTTTTAGCATTTTTAAACACGGTTTTCATTAATGTGTCTTTTTCGGCATCATCGGCGGCATAAACCGATTTTCCGCCTTGGGTCAAACGATAAAGCGGGGGTAACGCCAAATACAGATGGCCATGTTCAATTAACCCCGGCATTTCCTGATAAAAGAAAGACATCAGTAATGAGGTGATATGCGCACCGTCAACATCGGCATCCGTCATAATAATGACTTTTTCATACCGCAGGGCTTCTTCATTATATTTATCGCGCCGGCCGCAACCCAGAGCTTCTGTTATATCCCGTATTTCGTCATTTGCTAAAATCTTGTCATTTGAAGCACTGATGACATTCAGGATTTTTCCCCGCAAGGGTAAAATAGCTTGAGTTTCCCGACGGCGCGCCTGTTTGGCGGATCCACCGGCCGAATCACCTTCGACTAAAAATAATTCCGTTCCGGCGGTTTTAGTGTGCGAACAATCGGCTAATTTACCGGGTAGACGCAACTTTTTGGTCGCCGACGCTCGCGCGGTTTCCAATGTCTTTTTTCGGCGTTTTCGTTCCTCGGCTCGCTCAATAATAAAATCCAACAAAGCGTTTGCCGATTTAATATCCCGGCTGAGCCAATGATCAAAAGGATCTTTAATGGCGTTTTCAACCAAACGGGTGGCGTTTTGGGTAACCAATTTTTCTTTTGTTTGACCTTGAAATTGAGGGTCTTTAATGAATACGGACAACATAACCCCCGCCGTGTTTAAAATATCGTCGGCCGTAATATCCACCGCCTTTTTATTACCCACCATGTCGGCAAAAGCCCGCAGGGATTTTGTTAATCCGGCGCGCAGCCCTGTTTCATGGGTTCCGCCCAAGGGCGTGATAACGGTGTTGCAATAGGTGTATGAAAAACCGTCTTTAAAATCATCCGGCCAACAGATAGCCCATTCCACGGCTCCCATATCGTCGGGGAAATCGACGCGGCCGCTGAACGGATGCGGGGTAACGGCCGACCTGTCACGCATTAAAAAATCCAGATAATCGGCAACCCCGTTGGGAAATTTCAAAACTTGTTCAACGGGTGTTTTATCATCCGGAGAAATCAGTTCGGCATCACAGGACCATCGGATTTCCACCCCTCTGAACAAAAAAGCTTTTGTTCGCGCCATACGGAACAATGTTGCCGGTTTGAATTGAATGGTTTCGCCAAAGATTTCGGGATCCGGCACAAAGGAAACGCTGGTTCCGCGACGATTGCTGACCGGTCCGAGGCAACAAACGGGTGCAACGGGTTTTCCTTGACGGTATTCCTGACGATACAATTTTTTATCTTTGGCAACCTCAATCACCATATGTGTGGATAGGGCATTCACCGCCGATAGACCGACACCGTGTAACCCGCCGGAAACGGCATAGGCGCCCCCTCCGAATTTACCCCCCGAATGGAGTGTTGTCGTAATGACTTCCAAAGCCGATTTATCGGGGTATTTCGGATGCGGGTCAACGGGAATACCGCGGCCGTTGTCTTTGATTGTTACATATCCGTCGGCGCCCAGATGAACCTCAATATTCGTGGCATAACCGGCCACGGCTTCATCCATAGCGTTATCGATGATTTCGGCGACAAGGTGATGATACGCGCGTTCGTCAATGCCCCCGATATACATACCCGGTCGTTTTCGGACAGGTTCAAGTCCTTCCAGGACTTCAATGTCTTTTGCGGAATAATCTGTTTTAGCGGGTGTTGCGTTAAATAAATCTGACATAGTCAACATTTTAACGGATTTATTCCCCGAAATCAAGAAAAAAATGTTGTATCGCCTCTTTCTTTTTGGGAATAAGTATGATATAAAAGGGGCAAATTTTTTTATGAAAGGCAAATGCAATGACTCCTGAAATTATCAGTTTGATTTTCCCGAACCCGCTGCCGACACCGGCCGAAATCGAAGCGCGTTATCCGCGCCGGAATCTGCCGGAGGGGGCCAAGGTGACGCGGGTTGCGCCCAGTCCGACCGGCTTTATGCATGTCGGGACTTTGTATGCGGGATTGTTGTGTGAACGTGTTGCCCACCAAAGCGGGGGCGTGTTTTATTTGCGGGTGGAAGATACAGATCAAAAACGAAAAGTTGATGGGGCTATGGAATTAATTGTCAAATCACTGGATCGATACGGCATCCGTGCAGATGAAGGTGTGGATGTAAACGGCGATGATTTCGGTTCTTATGCTCCCTATACGCAAAGTGCTCGTCGTGATATTTATCAAGCGTATGTGAAATCGTTGTTAGAGCAAGGTTTGGCGTATCCGTGTTTTTGCGCGGCCGAGGATTTGGATATTATGCGTAAAATTCAGGAAAAGACGGGTGTCCGTCCCGGTTATTACGGAAAATATGCCAAATGCCGTTCTTTAACGGATGATCAGATTTTGGAAAATCTGAAAGCCGGCAAGCCGTTTGTCATTCGGTTTAAATCATCGGGTGATAACAATAAACGGATGATTATTAAAGATTTGATTAAAGGGGATTTGGCTTTACCCGAAAACGATATTGATGTCGTGATTATGAAAGGCGACGGGTTGCCGACGTATCACTTTGCGCACGCGGTGGATGATCATTTAATGGGGACAACGCACGTGACGCGCGGGGATGAATGGGTGTCGTCCGTGCCGCTTCATATTCAATTATTTGTGGCTTTGGGATGGAAAGCCCCAAAATACGCCCATTTCGCACCGCTTCAAAAAACGGAAAACGGGAATAAACGCAAATTATCCAAGCGTCATGATCCAGAGGCAAGTCTGACCTATTTCTGGGAAAAAGGTTATCCGGAAGTGGCTTTGATTGAATATATGTTGAATTTAATCAATGCCAGTTTTGAAGATTGGCGTCGGAATAATCCGGATAAAAACGCTTTTGATTTTCCTGTGAATTTTAATAAAATATCGAATGCAGCGGGGGCCTTGTTTGATTTTGTAAAGTTGCACAGCATATCTAAAGAAGTGGTGGCTAAAATGACGGCGGCCGAAGTGTATGAGGCTGTTTTGAAATGGGCATCCGAATACAACAAGCCGTTTGCGGAACGATTGGCCGCCAACAGGGAGTATGTGATACGTATTTTGAATGTGGAACGTCATATCGGTAAAAAATCGCGCAAAGATATTGTCAAGTGGGAAGATGTTGAAAGTGATTTGACCTATTTCTTTGATGATTTATTGACGACGACTCTTGAAGAAAAGCAGGCATTATTGAAACCGTTATCCGAAAATGATATTCGGTTGATTGCCGATGAGTTTTCGGCCGTGTATCATCCGGCGGAGGATAAAGACACGTGGTTTGGTCATATTAAAACAATTGCCGAAAAACATGGGTTCGCCACGGATATGAAAGCGTTTAAAGAAAATCCGGCGGCATTTAAAGGCAGTGTGTCGGACGTTGCGAAAGTGTTGCGGGTGTTGGTAACCGGTCGGGATAAAACGCCTGATTTATATGAGATTATGCAGATTTTAGGTGTCGATAGAGTAAAAGCGCGATTGTCTTTTTAATCGAGTCGGGACAAGAAAAACACCTTGTGAGAACAAGGTGTTTTTTGTTTTCTGTGATTTAATCCGAACAGACGGGTGTCGGTTGTGTCGGCGTTTTCGTCGACTCATCCGATTGACAGACGGGGGATTCCACCGCGAACATAGACTTTAACCACGAACTGGGGAGGGTCTGTTTCTCTGTTTCATCAATCGGAATAAAGGTAACCTGTAACCGGCGATTCAGGGCGCGCGCCAATAAGCATAAGTAATCCAGATTTATCTTTTGTTTTTGTTCCGTTTCAATTTTATCCAGCTGTTTCGCCGTTACCGCGCCGCCGGTTTGTTGTTCGACCATACGGAGGCTTAAGGCTTGTTCCACTCTGGAACGGTGACAAAGTAAAGCGACTTCGTGTCGAATACGTTCAATATCCTGTCCGATCAGATGGGTGATATACAGTTGATTAAAATTTTGCATGATATGCTCCTTTATTTTTAAAGTTAAAAAAACCACCCTGACAAACGCCAAGGTGGGCGGAGCTACAAAACTGCTTAAACTCAGCTCGGGTTATTTAATCCCGAAAGATCTTATTCCCCGACATCCGCCCGATCCGGGCAGACTGTTTAAGAGAGATTGTAGTCTCTGCAAGCACCTCGCTTGCGATTGAAAAGATACCAGAGGCGGGAGGGGATGTCAAATGAAAAATCGCGGCGAAAAAGGGGAACGTCAAGATAACGGGACTTGTTCACCGTGATTTCAAGGGGTTAAGAAAAACATTGCATCATATGTTCTTTTTTCTTGCTATTTTAGGTGAAATTCATACAATAAAGGCATTTGAAAAGGAAAGGGAATGTCGGTGTTTAAAACAGGTGATTGCTCCGGAACGTCGGTTGGAAACGGCTTGTTTTTTGCTCCCCGATTTTCTTTCTTATGTATGAACCAAAACTCTCTGAAAAAACAGAGAGTTTCTTTTATGTATAATCAGGGAAACAGGCAAAAATGACAAAGTATGTTTTTATTTTAGGTGGTGTTGTATCTTCGCTGGGCAAGGGAATTGCTTCGGCGTCCGTCGGATGTTTATTGAAAGCGCGGGGTTATTCCGTGCGCATGCGGAAAATGGATCCTTATTTGAATGTTGATCCGGGGACAATGTCGCCCTATCAGCACGGTGAGGTTTTTGTAACGGATGACGGTGCGGAAACGGATTTGGATTTAGGGCATTATGAACGGTTTGCGGGTGTGAACTGTCATAAGACGGACAGTATTTCCGGCGGTCGGATTTATTACAACGTCATTCAAAAAGAACGCCGGGGGAATTATTTGGGTGCGACGGTTCAGGCAATTCCGCATGTGACAAATGAAATTAAGGACTTTTTGCGTTCCGATTTGCATGGAGAAGATTTTGTTTTGTATGAAGTCGGTGGAACGGTGGGGGATATTGAAGGAACGTTGTTTTTAGAAGCGATTCGTCAATTTGCCAATGATGTCGGGCGTCAGAATGTTTTATTTTTGTTTTTAACATTGTTGCCTTATATCGACACGGCCGGCGAATTAAAGACAAAGCCGACGCAACATGCCGTTAAAACATTAATGGAGGCGGGTATTCAAGCGGATATTTTGTTATGTCGCAGCAAGGTCATGTTGGGGTCGGATGAGCGGCGCAAGTTGGCTTTATTTTGCAATGTGGCCCCGGAGGATGTGATTATGGCGTTAGATGTGGACAATATTTATAAAATCCCATTGACTTATCATGAACAGGGGTTGGATGTGCGGGTGTTAAAGCATTTCGGCATGTTAGAATCGTCCAAGGAGCCCGATTTATCCGACTGGCATCAAATCATCAATATTTGTCAGAATTATGAAAAAGAGGTCAAGATAGCGGTTGTCGGAAAGTATTGCGGATTGTTGGAAGCCTATAAGTCTTTGCATGAGGCTTTGATTCATGCCGGAATTGACAATCACACAAAAGTGCGAATCAGTTGGTTGGAGGCGGAACAGTTGGAGGCATTAACCCAAGAACAGGTAAATGAATTATTGTCTCCGTTTGCCGGTATTTTAATCCCCGGCGGATTTGGGGTTCGCGGCATTGACGGTAAAATAAAGGCCATTCGATATGCGCGGGAAAACAAGGTGCCTTTTTTCGGAATTTGTTTGGGGATGCAAATGGCCGTTGTGGAGGCCGGACGGTCGTTATTGGGGATTGAAAACGCGGGATCGTCCGAATTCGGGGGCAGTTGTACGCCCGTTATTTCCAAGATGAAAGTGTGGGAGCAAGACGGCGTTCAACACATTCGTCCGGATAATGGTGATTTGGGCGGAACGATGCGATTGGGGGCTTATCCGTGTGTGTTAAAGCGTGATTCTTTGGCGGCCAAAATCTATGGCGGTGCCGTGGAAATACGGGAACGCCATCGGCACAGGTATGAAATGGACATTGCCTATGAAAACGCTTTGGCGGAAAAAGGATTCATTATCTCGGGCAAATCACCGGATGGCTTATTGCCGGAAATTGTTGAAATTCCGGAACATCCTTTTTTCATCGGGGTTCAGTTTCATCCGGAGTTTACATCGCGTCCCGGTCGGCCGAACCCGATTTTTAAAGCGTTCATCAAAGCCGCTTTAAGAGAAACCGTGTTGGATTTGTAAAACAGAGGCAGGTATAAAAAAGGCGGCTTTCGGCCGCCTTTTTGGGTTATTCTACCGTCGCGATATGCAGAATATTCGTTGTTCCCTTTTCGGCAAAAGGAATACCGGCTGTGATGATGACTTCATCCCCTTTCTTGGCCAGTTTTAATTCTTTTGCTGTTTCAACAGCGACGGGGGAAACGGCTGTCATATCTTTCAGATTTTTGGTTACAAAAGGATGAACCCCCCAAACCAAAGCCATTTTGTTGGCAACTTTTTCATCCGGCGTTAATCCGAGAATGGGGACAAGTGCCCGTTCCCGCGCCGCCCGCAGAGTTGTTTTGCCCGAAACGGAATAGGTGGCGATACAGGCCGGCTTATCCAAGGCTTTTACCATTTTTTTCATACTATAGGTAATTGCACTGGCCACGGTTTTATCTTTGGGCAGGGATTGTGCCTCCATCGCCGGACCGTAATAGGCGTCCTCTTGAATTTTGGCAATGATTCGTTTCATCATGGAAACGGCTTGAATCGGGTATTCCCCCATGGCTGTTTCGGCCGAAAGCATGACGCCGTCGGCTCCTTCGTAAACGGCGGTCGCCACATCAGATACTTCGGCGCGCGTTGGAACGGGCGCGTGAATCATACTTTCCAACATTTGTGTCGCCACGATGACGGGTTTTCCGGCCAGACGGCATGTTTCCACAATGCGGCGTTGCAATGACGGGACGGATTCAATCGGACATTCCACGCCCAAATCCCCGCGGGCAACCATGACGCCATCTGCTAAATCGACGATTTCATCCAAGTGAATCAATGCGGATGGTTTTTCAATCTTGACGATAATGCCGGCTTTATCGCCGATCAGGCGACGTGCCATTTGGACGTCTTCCGGTTGTTGCACGAATGACAGGCAAATCCAATCAACGCCCAATTTTAAAGCAAAAGCCAAATCTTTTTTGTCTTTCTCGGTCAATGCCGAAATCGGCAATACCACGTCCGGAACATTCACACCTTTATGATCGGACAAGGGACCGCCGACAACAACTTCCGTATTCACATAATCTTTTCCGAAATCTTTAACGCGCAGTTGGATTTGACCGTCGTTCAGCAACAACGTCATATCCGGTTTTAATACGGCGAAAATTTCAGGGTGCATCAAAGCGACGCGCGTTTCGTCACCCGGTGTTTCATCCATATCCATGCGAAAGTTTTGGCCTACTTTTAATAAAACCTGTTCATCTTGAAAGTGTCCGATGCGCAGTTTGGGACCTTGCATATCGGCTAAAATACTATAATGCGTTTTATTTTCTTTCGCCAGTTCCCGAATAATATCAAAACGTTGTTGATGTTCGGCGTGATCGCCGTGACTGAAGTTTAAACGGAATACGTTAACGCCGGCGCGCATCAGGGATTTAATCCTATCGCGACCGGAAGTTGCGGGGCCGATTGTGGCCACGATTTTTGTAAAAGTCGGTTTCATTTTTTATCCTTGAATTTTAAATTTAATCTCTCCCGTCAATTTTTGACCGGGTCCAATACTTCGAATTCCTGTGCCGATAACGCCGCTTGCAGCCAGATTGAAAGCGTTGGAGGCGCAGGTAGTGGGTTCCAGGCAAAAGAAATTTTTTCCTTTGGGGGCATATAAAACGACATGATGGAACAAATTGTTTGTTGTCATGTCAACGGTAATACCCCGTCCCGGATAAATCACTTTCGCCTTTTCCTCGAACCCACCAAAACAGGTGTCAAACACGGCATTTTTAAGCGGTTTTCCACCTTCAAACTGCCACGTTCCGGGGGTGGAGTAGGGCTGATCAAAAATAGGATCAGATTCGTTACTCCAAACAACTTGGGTTTTGAAATCCAGTTGAACGTCTTTTTCCTTAATAAAGAAAGGGTGAATGCCCAGTCCGCACGGCATAGGTAACACGGCCGGATTGGAAACACTGATTCCGATACTTAATTCGTTTCCTTTTAATGTGTAAACAACTTCTGCGGAATAAGAAAAGGGATAGCCACCTGCGGCTTTGTCATGCGTCATGGACAATGTGACGCTATCGGCAGTTTGGGATGTAACCGTCCATTCGCTTTTCCAACCGTCTCCATGGATCGGGTCTTGAACACCGCTTTGATTTTTGGGGACTTTACGTAAAATCCCCCAATAGGTAAAGTTGCCGCCCCGAATACGACCGCAGAACGGCAGCATGAGGAACATGGCGGCATTGTTTGCGTCTTTTGCCTTTTCCATGTTCATCGGACGCAAAATATCTTGAATCTTGTCTCCTTTTTTATATCTCAAAAAAGAGAGAGAGGCACCGCACGCAGGAAGAATGCCCAGGCTTAATTGTTCATTTGACAAAACAATTTCTTGCATGACTATGATCCTTTCTTTGTTTCTGTTTTGACTCCCCATTGTTGACGCGAATTTTTATCAGCTTCCTGTAAAGCATTTAATGCTTTCAACAACAAGGAATCGATAGTATCGGATGCGTTGCTTTTTCCGGATACACCGAAAGTGGCGGTTACAAAAAAGCGATTCGCATCTTTCAGGTTTTTTTCTTGAATTCTTTCTTTCAACCGTTCTGCCAGTACTGTTGCATTTTCGGGGGGAGTTTCCGGTAAGATGATAGCGAATTCGACGTCGCCGACGCGCCCGATATAGTCGGAATCCCGTGTTGTTTTTCGACAAATTGCGACTGTTTGTTGAATGATTTCATCACTGAACCCCATATTATCATCCGCACCGTGAAAATAATTCAGTTTCATGACCAAAACAGACAAGTTTCGTTTGTATCGCTGCGCCCGCTTTAATTCGCGTGCGCCCGCTTCCAACAAAGCCTGACGATTTAAAACGCCGGTTAAAGGATCGACGGAGGCCAGGTAACGTAACTCTTCCTCCAACCGTTTTCTTTTTGTAATATCAAAACCAACGGATCGAACCTCGGTCGGCGAACCGTCATCATCATACATAACGCGGTTTGTCCATGATATCCAAAAACGTTCCCCCGATTTTTTCATGTTTTCGGTTTCATGTTCAACATATAACTTAGGATTTGAAAAAATCCGGGAAATAATATTGGCTTGCAGCGAATCCCTTTTGTCCGGACAGGGGAAAATCGTCCCGAAGGCGTCATGACCGATCATTTCATCTTTTGTATATCCGAACACTTCGGCAGCATAATCATTGACATCCGTTATTTTACCGGATTGATCCAGCGAAACGATAATACTTTTGGATGTTTCCGGAATGAAGGGAGATAAAATATTTTGATTGGAAAGGCGTAACTCTTCCAATTCTTTATTTTTAACGTTTAGAACTTCAAGCATATCGGAAAGTTTTCTTTTTAAGTGTTTAGAACGGTTTAAAAAGGCGATTGAAACAACAATAAAAAGCAAGGTTGTGACAAAAAAGAAACCTTGCACAACAGCAAAACAGTTAATTGTTTCAAACATGAAAAAACTCTCCTAAAAATCAGATAGTGTTCAGATTATCCTTTTTTTTATCCGAAAACAAGTAAAAAAATGCTTTTTCTTGACTTTTTTTTGAAAATGCGTCATCTTGTCATATAAAATGAAAAGGAATGATATGGAAATGTCAAACACAGAAGTTCGTAAAATTGTGTCCGAGCGGTACAAATACGGTTTCGAAACACAAGTTGGTGCCGAAACGGCTCCCAAAGGGTTGAACGAAGATATTATCCGTTTTATTTCCGCCCGAAAAGGTGAACCGGAGTGGTTATTGGATTTTCGGTTAAAAGCCTATCGGCATTGGTTGACTATGAAAGAGCCTCATTGGGGTAAATTTGAATATGCTCCGATAGATTATCAGGATCTGTATTACTATGCGGCTCCTCGTGGCAAGCAAGTTCAGTCGTTGGATGAAGTTGATCCCGAAATTTTAAAAACGTATGAAAAATTGGGAATTCCTTTGGAAGAACAAAAAGTGTTGGCCGGTGTGGCCGTGGATGCGATCTTTGACAGTGTGTCGGTTGCGACGACGTATCGGGCGCAGTTAAAAGAAAAGGGCATTTTATTTTGTTCCATGTCCGAGGCGGTTCGCGAATATCCCGATCTTATTCGGGAGTATTTGGGCTCTGTCGTTCCGTATACGGATAATTTTTTTGCCTGTTTAAACAGTGCTGTTTTTTCGGACGGGTCTTTTGTCTATATTCCGAAAGGTGTTCGCGCGCCGTTGGAGTTATCCAGTTATTTTCGGATGAATGCCCGGAATGCGGGTCAGTTTGAGCGGACGTTGATTATTGCCGAAGAAGACTCTTATGTCAGTTATCTGGAGGGGTGCACCGCACCGCAACGGGACGAAAACCAATTGCACGCCGCTATTGTTGAAATAGTGGTTAAAGACAGAGCCGAGGTCAAGTATTCAACGGTTCAAAACTGGTATCCCGGAGATGAAAACGGTAGGGGTGGCATCTATAATTTTGTGACGAAAAGAGGGATTTGTCACAACCATGCGAAATTGTCTTGGACGCAGGTGGAAACAGGATCGGCCATTACATGGAAATACCCAAGTTGTATTTTAAAAGGAGACTATGCCGTCGGTGAGTTTTATTCTGTGGCATTGACAAATCATTGTCAAAAAGCAGATACTGGCACCAAAATGATTCATTTAGGTAAACATACATCGTCGACGATTATTTCAAAGGGAATTTCCGCCGGACGTTCCGATAATACTTATCGGGGATTGGTCAAAATTGCGACCGGAGCCGATCATGCACGCAATGTGTCCCGATGCGACAGTTTGTTAATCGGAGATCAATGTGGTGCGCACACGATTCCGGTTATGACATGCAGCAATACGACAGGAAGCATTGAGCATGAGGCGACAACTTCCAAAATATCGGAAGAGCAATTGTTTTATGCCGAATCGCGGGGATTGAATGCCGAGCAGGCGGTGGGTTTAATTGTGAATGGTTTTTGCCGAGAGGTTATGCAAAAGTTGCCTATGGAGTTTGCCGTGGAGGCGCAGCGTTTAATTGGAATTAATTTGGAAGGGAGTGTCGGATAATGAAATATGTTCCTGAAGATATGTGTAAAGAGGCTGTTGAAAAGTGGGGTAAGACGAAACAGCTATTGATGTTGTTGGAAGAAATGAGCGAGCTTCAAAAAGAGGTGTTAAAGAATATGAATCGCGGTCAAGATAATGTGCGGGAAATTGCCGAGGAAACCGCAGATGTTTTGATTATGTTGGATCAACTGGTATACATTTACGGTATGCAGGATTTGCTGACGGAAATGAGTGCAACTAAATTAAACAAATTGAAAAGATATTTGGAAAATGACAAAAGAACCACTTCTGGAAATTAAAGATTTATATGCCCGTGTGGGTGAAAAAGAGATTTTGAACGGATTTTCTTTAACGATTCATCCGGGGGAAGTGCATGCGATTATGGGGCCGAACGGTTCCGGAAAAAGCACACTGTCGAATGTGATTGCCGGTAACCCGGCCTATGAGGTAACGGCGGGTCACATTTTATTTAAAGGAAAAGATTTATTGACGATGACACCGGATGAGCGGGCGAACAGCGGTGTTTTCCTTGCTTTTCAATATCCGACGGAATTGCCCGGTGTCGGGACGGCATTATTTTTAAAAACGGCATTAAATGCCAAACGTCGATTTGAAGGCAAGCCGGATTTGGATGCGGTTGGATTCATGAAACGTTTAAAGCCGCGGGCACAGGCTCTCGGCATTACGGATGAGATGTTGAAGCGGCCTGTGAATGTTGGTTTTTCGGGTGGCGAAAAAAAGAAGATGGAAACGTTTCAAATGGCTTTTTTGGAACCGGATTTTTGTATTTTGGACGAGATGGATTCGGGGCTTGACATTGACGCACTGCGCACGGTGTCCGAGGCCGTGAACGTGATGCGGGAACCGCATCGGTCTTTTTTATTGATTACACATTATCAACGGTTGTTGGACTACATTGTGCCGGATTATATTCATATTATGGTTAATGGGCGGATTGTTGAGTCGGGGGATAAGACACTGGCTTTGAAACTGGAAGAAAAAGGATATGAAGATTACAAATAATTTGTGTCTTTTAACGCATAACGGTCAATCCGAAACATTAAGTGCGAAGCCGGGGCTGTGGGAAATTATCGTGCCCGGCGGTGAAGAGACGGTTTTATCCGCATTGGTTTTTTCCGGGGACTTATCCGTGCGGGTTGTTTTGACGGAACCCGGTGCCTCTTGTCGTCTGAAATGTGTCTATTTGGCAGGTGGAGATTTAAAGAGTCGTATTCGATTTGATGTGATTCATCGATCGGGTGAGACCGTATCCGACCAAATTGTCAAAGGTATTTTGACGGATCAGGCGTCAGTCTCTTTTGAAGGGAGGATTCGGATTCCGCGTCATTCCCAAAAATGTGAGGCGGCACAGAATCATCGTGCCGTTGTTTTGACGGATCAGGCGTCCGTGACGGCGGTTCCGGAGTTGGAAATTTATGCCGACGATGTTCGGTGTGCGCATGGTTCGGCCATTGGTGCCTTGGATCAAACGCAGTTATTTTATCTGATGGCACGAGGTGTCCCCGAAGAGGTTGCGAAAAAAGTGTTACTGCGGGCTTTTGTGCGGGATATATTGGATCCGTCGTTTGAAACATATGTTGATGAATGGATGGAGGAACATGTTTAGACAGGATTTTCCGTTATTGTCGAACGAATCCGTTGTTTATCTGGACACGGCAGCGTCGGCGCAAAAACCGGAGATTGTTTTACGGGAAATGGATACTTTTTATCGGACATCTTATGCGAATGTTCATCGCGGGCAGTGTGCGTTGGCGTCTCGATCGACGGCGGCATATGAATCAGCTCGTGAAACGGTTGCACGATTCATACAGGCATCGCCGGATGAAATTGTGTTTACAAAAGGGGCGACGGAAAGCATTAATCTGGTTGCTGCCGGGTATGCGCAGACGTTGCGTCCGGGGGATGAGGTGTTAGTTTGTGTTGCTGAACATCATGCGAATTTTGTGCCGTGGCAACAGGCTTGTCTGCGTTCCGGGGCGTTGTTTAACGTTTTTAACGTGTTGCCTACGGGGGAAATTGACATGAACGATTTCCGGGAAAAGTTATCCGACAGGACAAAGATTGTGGCGGTGGCTCATATGTCAAATGTATTGGGACTGTTGAATCCCGTTCGGGAATTGACGGAGTTGGCACATCGGGTCGGAGCCAAGATTTTAGTAGATGGTGCGCAGAGTATTGCGCATACTTCCGTTGATGTTCGGGATCTGGATTGTGATTTTTTTGCTTTTTCGGGACATAAGTTGTATGGGCCGACCGGCGTGGGGATTTTGTATGGCAAAAAGTCTTGTTTGGAAAGTTTACCGCCCTATCAATTCGGCGGTGATATGATTCGACACGTGGCGGTTGACAAGACGACATTTGCGGATGTTCCGGTGCGTTTTGAGGCGGGTACTACGCCGTTTGTCGAAGCTGTCGGACTTGCAAAAGCCGTTGAATATGTCGAAGCGATTGGCATGAGGCAAATAGAGGTGCATGAAAAAGAGCTGACGCATTATTTGATTGATCGGCTACGGACGGTTCCCGATGTAACTTTTGTCGGAGATTCGTTAAATAAACGGGGACTTGTCAGTTTTAATGTCGGTGATATTCATCCGTCGGATATTGCTTTTGCTCTGGCACAGGATCATATCTGTGTGCGTGTCGGCCATCATTGTGCCATGCTGATCCATCACCGTTTCGGGCGGGATATTTCTCTGCGTGTGTCTCTTGGTCTTTATAATGACCGGAATGACATTGATGCTTTTATGCGTTCTTTGAAAAAATCGTTATCGTTGTTAAGGGGGGACAAATGATTTCCGAATCATTGGTGTCGTCGGATCTAACTTTTCGGGCAACGGCCGGGCAGGCTTTGCCGACCGGCACCGCTTGTGCCACCCGTGATGATATTGTCGCGGCTTTAAAGGCTGTTCAAGATCCGGAATTGATGCTGAATGTGTATGAGTTGGGGTTGATTTATGAGATTCGTCAAGAGGAAAACGGTGACGTCTTGATTGTAATGACATTGACGTCTCCGACATGCCCGATGGCGGGTGAGATGCCGGGCATGGTAGCAAACGCCGTTGCCTCTGTTCCGGGAACGGGCATTGTAACGGTAGAATTAACATTTGAGCCGCCCTGGACAGTTGAGCGGCTGAGTGATGATATCCGTCTGATGATGGGATTTTGAATTTTTATTTTTAGTCTGTCATATCAAAATCTGGAGCTTCCGGCAGTTGTTCGATATTATTCGAAAAAGCGTTTTGTCCTGCCGTGAAACTTTCGCTTATAACGATGGATTTAACCAAATCCAAAATGGTTCGTGCGACACGGGCATCCCGAATGCGTTTGTAGTTTCGGATTAATTCTCTATCGTTCATGGACAGGACGAAATCACCTTCCAAATCGGCGGCACCTTCCCTTAACTCATTGTTACAAATTTGGCGCGGGCTTTGGTTTTTGGCTTTTTCATCCAGATGTTCATAAAAGAAATTAACGGAAACGCCGAAAACCTGAGCCAAATCCCACAATCGACTGGCTCCGATTCTGTTTTGTCCTTTTTCATATTTTTGCACTTGTTGAAACGTAATCCCTAGTGCGTCGGCTAATCCCTCCTGGCTTAAATTGAATATTTTACGCGCCTCCCGAACACGTGACCCAACATGAACATCAATCGGATTGGGGGCTCCGTCAGACAGGCGACCGCGAACGGTTCCGTTTGTTGTTTTCTTTTTAGTCATGTTTCCTCCATAAAATACAACTATTAGTGTATATTACATAGAATAAGATGTTTGTCAATACTATATTATGACTTTTCTGTTAAAATAAGGACTTATGTATGTATTTTTGGATTATTTTTTCATCATAATGTTATTAAAAATATCTTTTTTTTAGGAAAAAAGCAAAATAAAAAAGAACGGGAAAAATGACAGGAAATTATGAATTTTCGGAAGGGGAGGGATGTGTGTGTCCGGTATCGGAAGGATAGGCGTGTTCTTCCTGTTCTATTTTTGTATGATAATGTTCAATGATGTGTCCGAGCTTATGAAACAAATCATGTTGTGCGGCAACGATGGTTCCCCATAACGCCATAACGGTTACGATAATTGTGCAAATGGCTTCGGCGATATCCAGTTTATCTTTCAGACTGAGTCGGTTTTCCTGATTTTGCATGCAGCCTCCTTACTTTAATAAAATAAAGATACATTTCCCGAAATCAAGAGCAAATAGGCGGAGGTATTATTTTTCAAAGACACAAAAAATTTCAATATGATTTGACCAGGTAAATTGATCGACCGGCACAACCCGTGTCAGGTGCCATCCGGCGTTTATCAGGACTGCCGCGTCCCGAGCCGCCGTGGCGGGATTACATGAAATCATCACGATTTTCGGAACCGTTGTCAGGGCGATTTGTTCCGTTTGTGCTTTGGCTCCCGCCCGAGGCGGATCCAGAATAATCAAATCCGCATCGTTCAATTCATCGGCGGGAACAGGTGATCGAAACAAATCCCGAACACGGCCGGACACGCCCAATGTCCGAACATTTTCGGCGCAGTCGTAACCGATGGCGCGAATACCTTGTGACAAGAGCGGTTTAGTAAATGTGCCGCCGCCGCAAAATAAATCAACAGCCTTTTTTATTCCTTGCGTTTGTTCCAATAACAGGCGGACAAGTTCTTCTTCCCCTTCTTGAGAAGGTTGTAGAAATGAATCCGGCGGGAAGGGTAACGGTAATTTTGAAACAATGGGTGTTCCGTTATAACTGAGTCGAACCACGGCCGGATCGGACGCCATGATAGCCAGTTGTTCAAGACGTTTTAAATCGGGCTTGACAGGTTGGGAGGTTTTAATATGGATATCCAATCCCGAATTCGTGGCTAAAACGGATACATCGCCTCGACCGCCCAGTTGTTGAATCCATTGGCGAAGCGTCGGGAGAAAACGGAGGATGTCCGGTTTTAACAGTCGGCATTCGGTTATATCGACAATACGATGACTTTTTAAGGCATTATATCCCACATGTCCATTTGAAAACGCAAAAGTGGCACGTCGGCGCGATTCAACCGGAATCTGTCGAATGGCCTCGGGCGTGACGGTTATGCCGTGATCCGCGAATGCGCGGACGATGAATGTTTGTTTCTTTTTCAGGTAGGCATCTTCCGGCAAGTCCTGATACAGGCAACCGCCGCAAATTTTAAAAAAAGGGCAAAGAGAGTGTGTCATCATCAAAATATCATAGCAATTTTTTTTAATTTTGTCATCTAAATAATTTGACTTTTTCAGGAAAAGACGGTAAATTACGCTTCAGTATTTAATTTTGAAAAGGAAATAAAGTATGGCAGAAGCATCTAACACGGGGCATGAACAACGTCAAATCCGCGTTGAAAAATTGAAGGTTATGACGGAAAAGGGTATTAACGCCTATCCTCAGATTTACAGGCCGACGGAAACATCGGCGAGTTTGAATAAAAAATATGCTTCTTTGCCGAATGACACTCAAACGGATGACGTGGTAAAAGTGGCCGGACGGATTCGGGCCATTCGGAATTCGGGTATGTTCATTGATGTGTATGACGCGACGGGTAAAATACAAATATACACCTCGTTGGAACAGGCGTCGGATGCCATGAAAGACATGCTCGGTTTTTTGGATATCGGTGATATCATCGGCGTTGAAGGGGCGGTGCGTCGGACAAAGCGGGGCGAGTTGTCTGTCGCTTCTCGTGACATAACGATGTTATCAAAATCTTTATTGCCGTTACCGGAAAAGTTCCATGGTTTGACGGATACGGACACAAAGTATCGTCAACGTTATCTGGATATGATCATGAATCCGGAAACAACGGAAACGTTGATTAAACGCAGTCATATTATCACATCTATCCGTCAGTTGTTGTTGGATCAGGGATTGTTGGAAGTTGAAACGCCGTTGCTTCACGTGATTAAAGGCGGTGCGACGGCCAAACCGTTTATCACGCATCATAATGCGTTGGATATGGATTTGTTTTTACGTGTGGCACCCGAGTTATATTTAAAACGGTTAATCGTCGGCGGATTGCCGGGGGTTTTTGAAATCGGCCGGAATTTCCGTAATGAAGGAATTGACACGCGGCACAATCCCGAATTCACGATGATGGAAGTGTATCGTCAATATAATGATTATACGGACATGATGACACTGTTCGAACAGATTGTTGAAACGGCTTGTATGGCGGTTAACGGTTCATATGAGATAGAATTGAACGATCGCAAAATTAATTTAAAGGGGCCGTATCCGCGTCGTTCCATGGCCGATTTGGTTAAGGAATACACGGGGGTTGATTTTATGGCTATTCAAACGGACGAAGAGGCGCGCGCCGCCGCAAAAGACCTGCATGTCGCCGTTGCGGACGATATGGATTGGGGGCATTGTCTGGCTGCGGTTTTTGAAGAAAAATGCGAAGAACATTTAATTCAACCCGTTCATGTGATTGATCATCCGAAATCTATTTCCCCGCTGACAAAAGAGCATCGGAAGGATCCGCGTTTGGTGGAACGTTTTGAAACGTTTATCAATACATGGGAAATGTGCAACGCGTATTCCGAACTGACAAATCCGATTGATCAGCGTGAACGTTTTGAAGAGCAGGTAAAAGCGCGTGAAGCGGGGGATGATGAAGCCGACATGATGGATGAAGATTTTGTGACGGCTTTGGAACACGGAATGCCGCCGACCGGTGGATTGGGGGTCGGAATAGACAGGCTGATTATGGTATTGACATCCAATCCGTCGATTCGCGATATTATCGCCTTTCCGACCATGCGTAAAAAATAAAAAAAGGAGAACAAAATGGATAAGGAACAAATAAAAGCAATAATGCAACAGTTTTTGACGTTGGAACCTGTTTTAACAACCGGTATCGGCCCGAAATTAAAGCCGTATGCCAAGGCGATTTATTTTGTTTTAATGTTTGTCTTGGCTTTAGCCGTTTTGGGGGCGTTGGTCTCTTTGTTTAAAAACGGTTTTACGGTTTTTTTGCTGGAGCTTGTTTTAATCATTGTTAATTTTGTTATTATTCGGATGTTTTGCGAATATCTGAATAAAGACTAGGAAGGTATCAGTTCTCGTAGCTCAGATGGATAGAGCACAGGATTCCTAATCCTGGGGCCGTGGGTTCGACTCCCGCCGAGAACGCCAAACCTGGTTTGAAAGGCAATGGATGAAAGACCTCTTTACACAGCAAGTGGCGGCGACAAGTATTTGTCTGGATAATTGTGCTTTTTTGATTCAGGGCGAACCTGGCGCGGGAAAATCGTTGCTGGCTCTTCAATTGCTGTATCGGGGGGCTTTTTTGATTTCGGATGATATAACCCGAATCATCGGTGCGTGGCAAAGTCCGATGGCGGTGTCGCCTGAGCGAGGATCCGGTTGTTTGGAGGTTCGATCCATTGGCATTGTGTCCGGTTTTCCGGTTTGCCCGCAGGCACCTGTTCGTGCGGTTATAAATCTGGTTGCGGACTGTCCGGAACGAATTCCGAAGAAGAGTTTTGTAAAGATAGGACCGTATAAGGTGCCGTTGTATCAACTGTGGAAAAGTAATCCGGCTTTGGTGGATCAGGCATGGACGGTTATGCAGCTGTCAATGGGGAATTTAAAGTTAAAATCGACGTTAATGAAAAAGGAGTAGATTATGATAGGAATCGTTTTGGTAACGCACGGTCGGTTGGCTCAGGAAATGTTGGCCGTCACACAACATGTCGTCGGCCCTCAAACAGGTGTTGAATGCGTCGGTATCAATCCGAATGATGATATGGAGCAAAAGCGGCATGAGATTTTGGAAAAGACAGCCGCGGTCGATACGGGGGACGGGGTGGTCATCATTACGGATATGTTTGGCGGAACCCCTTCCAATTTGGCAATATCCATTATGGAGGAGTGCAATATTGAAGTTGTGTCCGGCATGAATATCCCGATGTTGGTTAAATTGATGCGTGAACGGACGGAAACGGTGCCCGACGCCGTTTTGGCGGCACAGGAAGCCGGGCGAAAATATATCAATATCGCCTCACATTTATTAAAGTTGGATAATTAAATGACCGATTGTGTTCGAACGATTAAGATTCAAAATTTAAAAGGACTTCATGCCCGGGCGACGGCGGCTTTTGTGAAAGTGGCCGAAATGTTTCAATCGGATATTCGGGTCGAAAAGAACGACGGTATGACCGTTTCGGGCAAGTCCATTATGGGGCTTTTAATGCTGGCCGTTCCTTTGGGCGATACCATTAAAATAACCGCTTCGGGCACAGATGCCGTGCAGGCGGTTGATGCCTTGTGCGCTCTGATAAATGATCGTTTTGGTGAAGGTGTGTAATTTTTTTTGAAAAAAATCTTGCATTAGACAGAAAATCTGATATACTTAAAAATTAAGAATAACATAACTGTATTTTGGGGAGGCCGACCAATGAGCATGTTAAAAGGATTTCGCATAGTTTCCAAACATTTAAAAGGCGAATCCGGGCGTAGTATGATTGAAATGCTGGCAACGCTTGTTATTGTGGGGATTCTGTCGATTTCGGCGTTGTGGGGATATCGGTATGCGATTGAGGTTCATAAGGAAAATGAAACCGTTGATTGGGTTGTGAAGTCAATTGTCGGTGCCCGCACCGGTTTTATTACGGATAAATACGGTGAACGTGCCGAAGAGGACGGAAGTGTCCGTGTCCCGATTAAGGAAGTTATCAGCGGTGTTACTTATCTGTCGCCCGAAGACGATGACGTTATATATGGCTTTACCACCCCGACACAAGCGAAAGTTTCCGTTGACGTGATTGATCAAAAAACGTTTGAGGTGTATGTTGACGAGATGACGTGGAACGTTTGCCGCAAGTTGTTGCGCGCTAATTTGGAATATACGTCGGCTAAATTGGTCAAAGAAGAGACGCCCCGTTTTGTATATACGACTTCTTCGTCGGATGAGATTAATGATTTTTGCGAAATTGTTGATCCGGCAAAACGCCGGCCGAGTCAGCCTGTGTCGAATGATCCGAACGTGGAACAGGGTGTTTCGTTCGTGTTGTGTTTCGGGGATGATTGTCAGGGCGGTTGTCCGCCGAATAAACGGTTGTGTCCGGCGGATTTACAGTGTTGTTCCGCGTGCACGGAGGATGGAAAATGCGCCAATAATGAAAAAGGTTGTCCTGTTAACACACCTTATGAGTGCACAGACGGGTGTTGTGATGAAAGATGCCCATATCACGTGTTGAACCAAAGCGGTGCCTATTGTGAATGCCCTGACGGGACATATTTGTGTGGCAATGTGTGCATTCCGAATGATCGCGTGTGTTGCGATGAACAGGTGTGTCCGCCGGGGGATACGTGTTCAAGTGATGATGCCGGGCCTTGTTGTTCAAGCCTATGTGGTTTAAATGGCAATGGTGGTAGCGGCGTTGGTTGCGGCGAAGACGGTGCTTCCTGCGGAACGTCACCGGCCGGGGTACCGATGGTTTGTCAGGGTGGCTTTTGTATTTTAGCCACGCTTAAGGAATGTTCTTTGTCGACCGATTGCCCGGGTGGTTATCTGTGCGGTTCTTCCGGCACATGTGAACCCGAAGAGACGGATCCGCCCGAGGAAACAACCGCTTTGCCGCCAGGGGATGAAGGTGACGCATGCGGGAACGGTGCCGGGTGCGCTTCATGTAAAGCGGGACTTGTTTGTTCGGGGGCTACATTCGGACAGTGTAACGGAACGTGTAAAAAGGATGACGAACCGGGGTGTGACCCGGATGGGCAACATCCGGAGTGCGGTGTGACCTGCCTTGAGGCGCAGACATGCTCCGCCCAACAAGGAAAAACGTGTGGAACATGTGTGTGCGATGAAAATGATCCTCAATTTCAAGCGTGTAAGGGGTCAAGGGAATCCTGTCCGGATATCGTGTATTACCCCGATCCGGATAATCCTTGTATCTGTTATTGTGGGGATTGCGGTTATTCTTCCGGAACCTGTATGGGGAGTTGCCCGGGTGGCGATATTTGTATGCCGTGCGGTGGCGAATTGTGTGCTTGTTGTAAGCCGGGCGAAGAGTGTATGAAGCTGGAGCCGAAGGAAGGCGGAAAGTGATTATGATGAAAAAATTAAGACCGTTATTAAAGTTGTATATTTTGGCATCGTGTGCATTGGGGGCGGTGGTGTTATATGGCATAACGCCGTCCTACGATTATAGTAATCGTCCAGGTTATCGTGATGGTGTGCGATATATGTCGGCCACCCGTCTGAATGATCCGACACTTGATCAAGAGGCCGAAGCCAAAGCGATTGCCGATTATCTTCATAAGACAGAAGTGTATCAAAATTTACCCAAGGTGTTGAAGGAAAAACTGGATCGGAATCAAAAAAATTATTTTATGGATAAAAACGGATTAGAGAGAGAAGATAAATCTCTATATTTGTATTTTGATAGGAACGTGCGTATCATATATTATGGTCCGGATCTTCAACCGGAACGAATTAAGATTGATATGTGGGAACACCCGCAATCAATAAAGGGGTATGTGATGGCGTCGTATGAACCGTCGAAAGCGGTGGACAAAAAGACGGGGAAACCGTATTTTTGGGTTCCAGAGCGGATATTAAAACAGATTTCAACGGAAGAACGCGCCTATTTTGAAACGTTTTTGGATGTTGTGAATGAAAACTATCACTTCCTGACGGCGTATCCGTTATTAAAGGTGGAACCGCGAAAGTTTAAAGACGGGGAATATTGGGCAAAGTTTGTGCCGGCGCAGTATTTGGTTACCGATGGCAGTGCGCCGAAACCGGAGGGGTATCAGCCCGGATTGAAAGATGACATCCAAACGCGTTTGGGCGCGCCGGTGTATGATTTAAGTGAGATGAAAGTCACGTATGATTATTCGGATTGCACGGAATTTAATGATCGTGGTGAATTGCGGGGTGCAAAAGGTGCGTATGTCGGGTTTTTCCGATATGATCCGAAATGGACGGCGGAGCATGTTCAGATCCGTGTTTCCGAGACGCAAACAGATGTGCGTCGTGTTTCTTTGAATCTGTTGAAAAAAGGATTGGAGGAAGAATATCAAATTCGGAAAGACTCTTTTTCCAAGGAAGCCGATTTTATTTATCGTAAATTAAAGGGGATGATTACCGAAAAGGTGGATGCGCAATTGGTTTTGTTGCCCGATGAAAGTTTGTCCAGACACACCTATAATCTACCAAAATACATGCATTTGAAACATCAGCCGGTCGTTTCCGGATATAGGGATCAAACGCAAAGAATCAGAGCGGAGTAACAGATGAAAAAATTAAGTATTATTTTGATTGTGGCGTTGGTTGGGATATCCCTGCCGGTGTTTGCTTTGTTCGTGGATAATGAAAATTGTTTAGAGGGAGAGGCTTGGGATGAGAACCAGTTGAAATGTGTTCCCATTGACGGTGAGTATAAATGTTGTAATGCCGAAAGGGTGGCAGCAGCGTGTGCTTCACAAGGATTTGAATACGATGCGGGGCGATGCAAATGTAAAGAGAACATGTGCGGCGTTGATGAAAACGGCACGTGCGGTGGTCCTTGTTCGGATGAAGAAGATGTCTGTATGAGTTTATCCTATCGCGGTGGCGGGGAGGACGATTTTATGGGATGCGGATGTTGTTCGCAATCTTTGATTGATGCGTGTGAAAAAGCGGGCGGTAAAATCGGGACATATAACGGGGAAGCCTGTTTATGTTATGATTTCAATTGCGGGCTGACAGAGCGAGAGGACTTTTACGGTGGTGGTGCAGGTATGTGTGGCGGTAAGTGTCCCGATGCATCGGATGGGGATACACAATTATGTGTAAAGGCTCTAGGAGAGTGTCGATGCTGTCCGTCGGAAAATGTCAAAAATTGTGAGGACGCGGGAGGAACATTGTCCGAAGATTGTGAGTGTATTGTTGAATCAACAACCACAGAGACCGAGACTATTTCGGAAACCACAATATCCGTGGGTGATGAAGTTTCTTCCACATCCTTTGATGATGAAGTTACAACCAGTATCGGTGACGATGGCGATAGTTGTCCCAGTGGTGTTTACGGAAGAAACTCATCCGGAAACGCGGTTTGTTGTTCGTCTGCTATTACATGTGGTAATGCTCAAATCAGGGCGGATGATGATGGTCACTGTTATTGTGGTGATGAAACAACAACGTCGACGTATGGAGATGAATGGACAACGACATCCATAAATGGGGATGAATGGACGACGACCTCGATTATCGGTGATGAGTGGACGACGACATCCATAAATGGGGATATTTCTTCAACGACAACGGTTTTCGATACGACGTATTCTTCAACGACGACGGTTTTCGATACGACGTGGACAACACCGGAGTCAACGAATACGACGTGGACAACACCGTATCCTTCAACGACAACGGTTTCCGATACGACGTGGACAACGCCGGAGTCAACGAATACGACGTGGACAACACCGTATCCTTCAACGACAACGGTTTCCGATACGACGTGGACAACACC